>NZ_JBPIZD010000004.1:0-186141 GCF_051172395.1 Brevibacterium sp. H602
TTTCCGTCAGCTGAAGGAAACGTCGGGCTCGTCGTTCTTACCGGACCCGGCTCAGACGAGGTCGGAGTTGGGCCGCACCTCGGCGATGTCGGTCTCGTACGGCACGGTCGGGGCTCCCCTGGTCGTGTCGAGGTGCATCATCCGCAGATGAGTGACCCGTTCGCCCTTGCGCCCGGAGATCCGTGCCCATTCGTCGGGGTTCGTCGTGTTCGGCAGGTCTTCGTGTTCGCTGAACTCTTCGGCGATCGCATCCTCGAAGTGACCGGGGCGCAGACCGCGCTCGCCGGTGTCGAGCAGCGACTTGATCGCCGCCTTCTTCGCGCGGTCGACGATGTTGTGGATCATCGCGCCGGAGGCGAAGGCGGAGAAGTGGAGGACTTCCTTCGACCCGTCGGCGTAGCTGACCTCGACGAATTCGTTCTCCGGAGTCTCTGCGAACATCCGCTCGACACAGCTGTCGATGAGTGCCGAGACCGCCTCGGCGGGGGTGTCGTGGCCGGCGAGCACGCTCGAGTGCAGGGGCAGCTCCGCGGTGAGGTACTTCTCGAAGATGTCTCGGGCCGCTTCGGCGTCGGGGCGTTCGATGCGGATCTTCACATCGAGTCGGCCGGGGCGCAGGATCGCGGGGTCGATGAGGTCTTCACGGTTCGAGGCGCCGATGACGATGACGTTGTCGAGCTGTTCGACACCGTCGATCTCGGTGAGCAGCTGCGGCACGATCGTCGTCTCCACGTCCGACGATTTGCCGGTGCCGCGGGTCCGGAACAGTGATTCCATCTCGTCGAAGAACACCACGACGGGGAAGCCTGCCGAAGCCTTCTCGCGGGCCCGGGCGAAGATCAGGCGCAGCTGACGTTCGGTTTCGCCGACGTACTTGTCGAGCAGCTCCGGACCTTTGATGTTGAGGAAGTAGGTCTTGCTCGTGCGCACCTTTCCGGTGCGATCGGCCAGGGAGTTCGCCACGGCCTTCGCGATGAGCGTCTTTCCGCAGCCGGGAGGGCCGTAGAGCAGGATGCCCTTGGGCGGTTTGAGACCGTGCTCGGTATAGAGTTCGGGATGTTCGAAGGGCAGTTCGACGGCATCTTTGATCTGTTCGATCTGGTCAGCCAGTCCGCCGATGTCCTGGTAGGTGATGTCGGGGACCTCTTCGAGCAGCAGCGAGGAGACCTCGGGCTTCTCGACGACCTGCAGCGCGTAGTGGGTCCGGGTGTCGACGACGACGGCGTCGCCGACGCGCAGTCCTGCGTCGACGAGGTCGGCGGCGAGGGTGAAGACCTGCTCGTCATCGCCGGGAGCTCCGACGAGGATGCGCTGGGAGTCGACGAACTCACGGACGTTGACGACCGATCCCACGGGTGGGAACTCGCCGGTGCCGATGATGACGAGGCCCTCGGACAGGAGCACATCGGCTCCGGCTCGCAGGGTCTCGGGTTCGATTTCGGGGGCGACGGCCACGCGCATGCGTCGTCCGCCGACGATGACATCGGCGGTCACTGCGTTCTCGCCCAGCGCGACGAGTGTTCCCCAGTTGTTCGGCGGTTCGGTCAGGCGCCGAGCCTCTTCCTTGATCCGGTTGAGCTCATCACGGGCCGTGCGCAGAGTCTTCGACAGTGCTTCATTGCGTTTGCCCGCCGTGTAGAGCTGCTGGCGCAGGGACGCGGTGTCCTCGCGCAGCTTCTTCACTTCGGTCGTGGTCTCTGTCATCGATCCTCCTTCGGCCCAGTGCTGTTGCTGGTCGGGCTGTCTGTGACATCTGTGGGTCGCGCATTCTCGGAGCCTTCGGGTTCGGTGCGCAGGCGCCTGCCGGCGTCTCGCATCACCCGGCGCAGCTTCTTGCCGTGCGCGGTCCGGGTGCCGATCGCCGCCTCGGTGACTTCGGGCTCCGTCCACGCCGCGACATCCTCGGCGGCCGCGGTGGCTCCCTGAGGCCGTTTCTTCTTCTCCAGCGGACTGATGCCGTCGGCCATTCGGCGGGCCATGATGAGGAACCCGGTGTGGGCGATCATCCGGTGGTCGGGCCGGACGGCGAGTCCGTCGGCGTGCCAGCCGCGGACCATGGCCTCCATGGGCTCGGGTTCGGCGAACTTGCCGGAAGCGCGCAGGGCTTCGACGAAGCGGGAGAGCTGCGGAACCGTGGCGACATACGCGATGACGATTCCCCCGGGTGTCAGCGCTTCGCTGACTGCCTCGAGCGTGTTCCAGGGGGTGAGCATGTCGAGGACGACACGGTCGACGCTGCCGGGCCCGAAGGTCTGCGGCAGCGTATCGGCGAGGTCGCCGACGGTGACGGACCAGTTCTCCGGTTCGCCGTCGAAGAAGTCGGCGATGTTTCCGGCTGCGATCGTAGCGAATTCCTCACGCAGTTCGAACGAGTGCACGGATCCCGTCGCGCCCACGGCCCGCAGCAGGGCCATCGACAGAGCTCCGGATCCGACGCCGGCTTCGACGACGGTGGCCCCGGGGAAGATATCGCCGAGGGTGACGATGAGTCCCGAATCCTTCGGGTAGACGACTGCGGCGCCGCGGGGCATGGAGAGCACAAAGTCCTCATAGCGTGGGCGGAAGACCTGGAAGTCGACTCCCCCGGTGTTCGCGACGATGATTCCTTCTGTGCGCCCGATGATGTCGTCGTGGCTGATGAGGCCCTTGTTCGTGTGGAAGTGCTCACCCGGGGCGAGCACGAAGGTGTGCATCCGCCCCTTGGGGTCGGTGAGTTGGACCTTCTCTCCGCGGCTCAGAACGCGCGGGGGCCGGGAATGCAGTGGCTGAGTCATGATGAGTCCACTCTACGCTGGTGAGGATTGCCTCACACAACCGGCTCAGGCGGCGAGGAGTTCGTCGAAGAATTCCTGCAGGTCGATGACTCCGACCAGGGTGTTGCCGTCCATCACCAGGCTGAACTGTGCTTTGGGACGGTGGGTGAGCGATTCGAGCAGGTGCGGGGCCGTGATGTCCTTCGGCACTCCGATCCACCCGGCCAGGGGGCGGGCGACCTCGCCGGCGGGAACGGCTTCGAGGGTTTCGGCGAGACGACCGGCTGCGGCGTGCCGGTCGACGAGACCGTACGGCAGTCCCTTCTGATCGAGGACGACGATGAGGGTGCGTTCCTTCGCGTTCCCGAGCGTGTTCGCATAGTCGAGGGTGTCGGCCAGGTCGGCGTCCCAGGTGGCGGCGATCGCGGGCTGGATGACCTGGGAGAGGTCGTAGGTCTCCATCTTCCGGGCCCGTTTGGCGTGGGTGGCGGCGTCTCCGGCGGAGAACCACAGCATAATCGCGATGAGCGACATCCAGGCCACGGTCAGCGGATCGGGTCGTTCGCCGGCCAACAACGGGGTGATGACCGACCAGCCGATGAAGCCGACGGCGATGATCCGGCCGACCCAGCTGGCCACGATCGTGCCCAGGAACTGGGATCCGGTGATGCGCCACATGATCGCCTGCAGCGCCCAGCCGCCGTCGAGCGGAATGCCCGGCAACAGGTTGATCGCACCGAGGGCGACGTTGGCGAAGGTGACGGCGATGAGCAGCAGCCACGGCACCGAGGTGGGGCTTGCGGCGCTGAGACACCACCATCCCAGCAGGGCGAGCACGATGTTGACGATGGGGCCGACGATGGAGATGACGAAGCTCGTCATCGCCGCTTTGTCGCGAGGGTTGTCCATCTGCGGCTCGAAGCGGGTGAACCCACCCCAGATGTTCAGCTCGATCGCGGCGACCTTCTGCCCGTAGAACTGGCCGGCGACTCCGTGCGCGAGTTCGTGGAGGAACACGGAGGCAAAGAGAAGGACCGCATAGGCGAAGGCCACGAACCAGGCCCCGATGCCCAGATCCGGGCGGACCTGGTTGAGCCACGGGGTGAAGAGGATGGTGATCACGATGGCGGCGAGGAACCACGACCACGCCAGAATCACCGGAGCGCCGAGGACGGTGCCCAAGCGCAGACCCGATGACGCACCGGGGTGGTGGTTTTTCGCGGCCATTGAAGGGGTTCCTCCGGTCGATGTCGTGGTCAGCGGACCACTGAGGGTCGGTTACTCAGCCTAACAGCGACGACGCACTCACCGCTGGTCGCCACGTCGTGTCCGTGCAGGTCGTTACAGTGGAGTTATGGTCGAGCTCACCAGTCTGTCGCCCTCGCGGGCCAACGACTTCATCCAGTGTCCTCTGAAGTTCCGTTTCCGCAGCATCGACAAGCTGCCGGAACCGCCTTCCCAGGCGGCGTTCCGAGGCACGGTGGTCCATGCGGTGCTCGAGAAGCTGTTCACCGCGCCGGCGGCCGAACGCACGGCCGAACTCGCGCAGACGATGCTCATGCCAGCGTGGGATGAGCTCGTCGAGAAGGACCCAGATGTGCTCGAGATCTTCGAGGGCGAATCGGAGAAGGAGACGTTCTTCACATCGGCGCGTCGGCTCATCGATTCCTACTTCGTGCTCGAATATCCCGAGCATCTCGAACCGGAGGAGACGGAGAAATTCGTCCGCACGACGCTGGACAACGGTCTCGAGCTGCGCGGGTTCATCGACCGGGTCGACGTCGCCCCAGGTGGAGAGCGGCGCCTCGTCGACTACAAGACGGGAAAGCAGCCGAAACCCCAGTACGGACGAGAAGCCAAGTTCCAGATGGGCTTCTACGCTCTCGTCGTCTACCGACTCTCAGGCGAGCTCGTCCACACTCTGCAGCTGATGTACCTGGGTTCGCGCAGCGTGCTGAAGTCTCATCCGACGATGGCGGAAGTCGAACAGACCCAATTCGAGATCGATGCCATCTGGAAGGACATCATCTCCTCGGCCGAGTCGGACCGGTGGCGGCCGAAGAAGTCACCGCTGTGCAACTGGTGCACGTTCAAGCCGCTGTGCCCGGCGTGGGGCAACACCGCTCCCCCGACCCCGGAGATCACGAAGATCGTGGGAGCGTAGAGCTCAGGCGCTCCGCTGCGCACGAAGACGTCGCAGGTCGGCGACACTGCGGCCTTCGAGGCTCTCCCACAGGATCCGACCCGGACGGGGTTCGAGGTCGATGAAATGCGGGATACCGATCGCCAGGGTGCCGGCCGCCTCGGCGCTGGCCAGACCCGGCTTCGAATCCTCCAGTGCCGCACAATCGGCCGGGTCGAGGTCGAGCAGCGCAGCCCCCCGCAGGTAGGGCTCGGGATCCGGTTTGCCGGCGGTCACCTCATCGCCGGAGACGAGACCGGCGAAGCTGTCGGGCGGACAGTTGGCGATGACCGCCTCGGCCAGCGGCCGGTACGACATCGTGACCATGACGCTCGGGATGCCTTCGGTCTTCAGCTCGGCCAGCAGCTCCAGCGCACCGGGCCGGAACGGCACGGACTCTCGGATCTGTCCGATGACGTTGCCCATCAGGGTCTCGACGATCTCCTCGGCGGGCAGGTCGAGGCCGGCCTCACGCATCATTCGGGCGGAGACGATCAGCTCGTTGCCGACGAATTCGAGCCCCTGCTCTTCCGACCAGGACAGCCCGTGGGCGTTCATGAGCTCGGTCTCTGCGCGGATCCAATACGGCTCGGTGTCGACGAGGGTTCCGTCCATGTCCCACAGGACGGCGGCAGGGTCGGCTGATGCATGGTTCGTCATACGCCCAGCGTAGTCTGGAACCATGAGTATTCTTCCATCAGGGTCCGGGGCACTCGTCTTCATCGCCTTCGAAGGTCAGGATGCCGATGCTTCCGAAGCGGCGAGCTCGCTGGTCAAGGATCTCATCGAGGTCTGGCACTTAGACGACTCCGAGATCCTCGACACCGATGGGTTCTACGAATTCCGCTTCTCCGAACCCGAGATCATCCGCGACGAGGACGGGACGGCGTCGATCGCCTGGCCGGGTGTCGCGGTCCATCGAGGTCTCCTCGGCGAGCAGCCGATCACGGTCATCCACGGTCACGAACCGGGATTGAAATGGCGGGAGTTCCTCTCTCTCGTCCTCGCTCACGTCGGCGACGACGATACCGTCATCCTCCTGGGCGGTCTCCATGCCGAGGTTCCGCATACGCGTCCGCTGCCGGTGGTGGCCAATACGGAGGACGCAGAGCTTGCGTCCGAGCTCGGCATCGACGCCAACGGCTATGAGGGCCCCATCGGCATTCTCGGTCTCCTCGGCGTCGCCTGCCGGTGGCGCGGGGTCCGCGCCATCAACCTGTGGGTGGGAGTGCCGGACTATCTGGCCGAGTCGCCGTCGCCGAAAGCCGAACTCGCGTTGGCGAAGGCGGTAGAACGCTATGCTGGCATCGAAATCGATATCCACGTGCTCGAAGAGGAGAGCCGGGCATGGGAGCTCGGCGCTGATGAACTCGTCTCCTTCAACCCGCGGCTGGCAGAACTCGTCCAAGCACTGGAGAAGCAGAACGATTCGACGGAGCTTCCCGAAGCCAGCGGAGATGCCATCGCGGCCGAGTTCGAACGCTATCTGCGCAAACGCGGCCGCGATAAGTGAATCGGCGACTCCCGGCGGTCAGGCGGTGAAAGCCGAGAGTTGTCGGTCGAGCGATATCAGTCGAGCAGGCGGATGCCCAGGAGGGCATCGACGGCGTCGGCGACTCGGTCGCCGGTGATGGCCGCTGTCTCCGAGGGTTCGGAGTCGGCATAGTGTTCGGCCCATTCGTCGAGGATCCCGAGGGCCCGCGGGCTGTCGAGGTCATCGGTGAGTGCTTCGCGCAGCAGGCCGATGATGTGCTCGCGCAGACCCTGGCGACATTCTGATTCGCATTTGGCCGCATGCTTCCATGCCTGCAGCCGTGCTTCGGCGATGGACAGCTGCTCCTCGGTGAAGCTCCAGTCGCTGCGGTAGTGGTTGGACAGGATCACGGTGCGGATGGCCATGGGATCGACTCCGCGCTCGCGCAGCTTCGAGACGAGGACGAGGTTGCCCTTGGACTTGCTCATCTTCTCGCCGTCGAGACCCACCATTCCGGTGTGCATATAGGTCTTCGCCATCGGTGTGTCCCGCCAGGCAGCAGCATGGGCGGCGCTCATCTCATGGTGCGGGAAGATGAGGTCGCTGCCGCCTCCCTGCACGTCGACGGGGAAGCCGAGATACCGATCGGCGATGACAGTGCATTCGACGTGCCAGCCCGGTCGTCCCCGGCCCAGTGTGCCTCCGTCCCAGGACGGTTCGCCTTCGCGTTCGGCCCGCCACAGCAGCGGATCGATGGGGTTCTTCTTGCCCGGAGTCTCGGGGTCACCGCCGCGTTCGGCCGAGAGCGCTGCCATGGTCTCGGCGTCGTCATGGCTGACCGTGCCGAACGGCGGGGTGATCTGCGTCGACACACGGTAGTAGACGTCACCGCTGTCGAGAGTGTAGGCGGCCCCCTTGTCCACGAGATCGCGGACGCCGGCGGCGATATCGTCGACGGATTCGACGACGCCGATGAAGTTCGCCGGCGGGATCACCCGCAGGGCTTCCATATCCTCTCGGAACAGATCGATCTGCGACGAGGCGAGTTCGCGCCAGTCGACTCCCGTGGCATCGGCCCTCTCCAGCAGCGGATCGTCGACGTCAGTGGTGTTCTGTGCGTACTCGACCTCGAGCCCCGCATCGCGCCAGATCCGGTTGAGCAGGTCGAATGCCACATAAGTGGAGGCGTGCCCGAGGTGCGTCGCATCGTAGGGGGTGATGCCGCAGACGTAGAGTCGAGCGGTCTGCTTGGATCCGCGCAGCCTGCGCGGGCTGCGTGTGCTCGTATCGAAAACCGTAGGCACCTTGCCGGTGCTGGTCAGACGGGGCAGTTGAGGTTCGGGCCATGACTTCACGGCACCCAGCCTAACCGAGAGGCAGGCGTTCGGCACTTCCGAGGCGAAGTGATGCCGGTTTCAGATCGGCGGCCAGGGAATGACGGTGCGATCGTCCGGTGCTTCGGGGAAGAACTCGCCGGCGAGAAGCCGGTCGGCCCGGTCTTTCAGAGCCTCGATCTCGTCTGCCGACAGGCAATCGCTCAGCTGCGTCCGCAGGGTTTCGTCCATAGCGGTGACTTCCTGAAGCGCATCGATCTCTTCGGCACAGAACGAGGTGCGAGAGAAACCCCACAGAACGGTGCGCAGCTTCTCCTCACTGTGGAAGGTCAGTCCGTTGTCGATGCCGAAGACGCCGATGTCGGCTGCGGCAGTGCTCGGCAGGCAGCTGCCGGTGATGACATGACCGGCTTTGCGGTCGGCGTTGTTCGCCAGGAGGTCGAAGAAGGCGATGGAACGCAGGCCCTCGTCGACGGAATGGGAGAGTACGAGGTCACGTCCGTCCTCGGTGCGCAGAGCGAAGATCGGAGTGTGATCGACGGGGATCGCGTTGACCGTCGACAGGGTCACGGCTTCGTCATCGTCGGAGGCTTCGACATAGGCCTGCAGGGATCCGCGGCCGGCGGGCAGATCATCGCGCAGCACCGTCGGCGGAACGACCCCCAGGTCGAGCGCGGCAGAGAGTCGATACGCCGCCACCTCGCGCAGACCCAGCGTCTCCGGGGGAAAATCGCTGAGGGGCCGTTCGCCCGAGATGGGCTTGTAGACGGCCTTGATCGCCCGGCCCTCGTGTTCGAGCACGAGCAGTCGGGTGTCGTTGCTGGCGCGTGGGATCGAACCCATCTCCGTCCACTCCCCCGCAGCCAGCGCGTCGAGGAGAATCCCGTGGTCCATCACTGATCAGGCGCGCGGGATCCCGTTGGCACGGGGGCACAGGTGGCCGTTGGGTTCGAGCGGGAGGGAGCAGAACGGGCAGTCTCCGCGTCCGGCGCTGACGACCTGTTCTCCGCGGCGGGCGAATTCTCGGGCGGCGGCTGCGTCGAGGACGATGCGCAGGACTTCGCGTTCGACCTCGTCGTCATCGGGGTCGGCGGAGGTTCCGGCCTGGGCGTCCGCCTCGGTGAGTTCGAAGCATTCGATGACGAGTTCGTGCTTGACGGTGTCCCAGCCCAGACTCATCGTGCCGACGCGGAACTCCGGTTCGATGGGGACGTTGAGACCGGCGTTATCGATGAGATCGTCGAGCGCCGTCTGCGGCACCCGCGCCGCCGGATCCTTGATCATCACCATGTCGAGCAGCTCGGTGATCCGGTCGGAGAGGATCTCGACCTGCTCCTTCTCGACGACCACGGTCGTCAGCGCGTTGCCGGACTTCGCCTGGAGGAGGAACGTCCTCTCGCCGGGAAGTCCGATTGTGCCGACGACGAAACGATCGGGTGTGGGGTGGTCGTACAGAGCTGCCATGTCTTCAGCCTAGTTCAAAGACTTACATGTCGGTCCGGCCTGGGATACATTTGAGTCATGAGCACTGATCCTCGTGAGGCCCTGGACGCATTCCTCGAAGCAGTGAGAGAGCACTACGCTGCATCCGCGCACCGCAACGGTGACCAAGACCCCCGAGTCGAAGCCGCTTATATGGCTTTGGCCGATGCCTTCGAAATCTACGAAGACGCGATCTACACCGCGTTCGACGAAGTCACCCCATTCGAACTCTTCGATGATGTCGAGGATGCCAAGGACGATGACGAGTTCCTCCTCGACGATGACGACGAGGACGACTGAGAGATTCGCAGAGGGTCGGACCTGCAGCTTTAGTCCGACGGACCCCAGGAGATCTGGTCGAGCACCTCGGCGATCTCATCGGCCAAGTCGACCTCGCTGGCGGCGACCTCGGCCAGCTGCGCCGGGGTGCGAGGCGAGACCAAGGTGCTCGCGATTCCGTGCTGGCGGTTGAAGGCCAGGGCGATGTCCAGGGGTGAGACTCCCAGTGCGGTCGCGGCGCGCCGGACGCCGGCGAGCACCCGGTTCGACCGCTCGTGGAGGTAGGCACCGGCGTATTCGCTCAACTCCCCCGCCAGGCGCGAATCCTGCGGAGTCGCGTTCCGGTACTTGTCGGTGAGCACACCTCGACCCAATCCAGCTCCGGCGATGAGGGAGACTCCCGCATAGTCGGCGGCCGGGACAAGCTCTGCCTCCGCCTCGCGATTGAGCAGCGAGTATTCGGCGACGGCACAGGCAACCGGAATTCCGGCACCGCGCATCTCCGCCAGCTGCCAACCGGTGTGGTGGGACACGCCCACGTAGCGGATCTTCCCGAGGGTGAGCAGTGTCTCAACCGCCGAGGCTGTTTCGGCACGGTCGACCGCGGCATCGAAGACGTCGAGGACGAGCACGTCGAG
Source organism: Brevibacterium sp. H602 (assembly GCF_051172395.1). Classification (NCBI taxonomy): domain Bacteria; kingdom Bacillati; phylum Actinomycetota; class Actinomycetes; order Micrococcales; family Brevibacteriaceae; genus Brevibacterium; species Brevibacterium sp. H602. The sequence goes on from NZ_JBPIZD010000004.1 coordinate 10,143, forward strand.
GTGGTCGCGACCGACTGTGCGCAGCAGGGAATCGACCTGGCTGAGGATTCTGGAGCGCCCGAGCCCGGCCTCGATGTGGCCGGGTTCACTGATGGACACGCCCACTCTGGCCAGCAGCAGAATCTCTTCGGGAAGTCTCAGCCGCCCGAGCACCTCCGCGGACATCGTGGCCGAGCTGGGCAGCTCGATGAGGTTGCCACCTGCATCTTTGTACTCATCGACGAGGCGCTGGGCGACCTGGTCATCGACCCGATGCCCCCACTCGAAGGTTCCGAGACCCACATCGCTGACGTCGAGACCGGTAGTGCCGAGGCGTTGGTGCTTCATGCTTCTTGAGGTTACCCGATGCTGCGACTACCGTGGTTTCGTTCCCACCTCATATTCTCAAGGAGTCGTATGTACGACTGGCTGGTCGCTGCCGTGCTCGGAATCGTGCAGGCACTCACCGAGTTCCTCCCGATCTCCTCTTCAGCGCATGTGCGCATCGTCGGCGAACTCATGCTGCCCGGTTCGGATCCGGGCGCGTTCTTCACCGCCATCATCCAGATCGGCACCGAGGCGGCCGTCGTCGTCTACTTCTGGCGCGATATCGTCACGATCATCTCGAAATGGTGCAAGGCGCTCGTCGGCAAGCACGATCGCAAGGACCCCGAGGTGCGCCTGGGTTGGCTCATCATCGTCGGTTCGATTCCCATCGTCATCATCGGCCTGCTCTTCCAGGACTACATCGAGGGTGCTCTGCGCAGCCTGTGGATCACCGCGACGATGCTCATCGTCTTCGGTCTCATCATCGGCATCGCCGACTGGGCCGGGAAGCGCGAACGCACCCTCGAGGACATGAACTGGGGTCAGGGCATTCTGTTCGGCTTCGCACAGGCGCTCGCCGTCATTCCCGGCGTGTCACGCTCGGGCGGCACGATCATGGCCGGCCGTTTCATGGGCTTCGATCGTCCTGCGGCGGCTCGCTACTCGTTCCTGCTCGCCATTCCCGCCGTCGTCGGTTCCGGCCTCTACGGTGTGGCGCAGACGCTCGGTCGCAGTGAAGCCATGGTCCTCGGCTGGGGACCGACGATCCTCGCCACAGTGATTTCGTTCGCTCTCGGCCTCGTCGTCATCCACTGGTTCCTCAAGTACGTGGAGACGAAGTCCTTCGCCGTCTTCGTCTGGTACCGCGTGGCCCTGGGCATCGTCCTCTACATCCTGCTCGGCACCGGAGTCCTCGCAGCAGCCTGAGCCCGCGCCTATCGAGTCGGGCTGACCTCCGACACTCCAGCATCACTTGATCCCGGCATTCGCTTACGAGTGCCGGGATCAGCGCATTCCGCCGCCTCCGACGGCGGCCGATTGGGCGAGTCCGGCGGCGGTCACCGACATCGCCGCGAGCACGGGTACCGACCCTGAATAGTCGATGACCGTGAACGATCCGGGAGCGACGCTCAGCCGTTGGAAATCATCCAGCGGCATGCCCAGAGCGTCGGCGATGATCGCCTTGATGATGTCTCCGTGGGAGATGATCATCGCCCACCGAGGCGGGCCCGACTTCCCGGCATCGGCCGTGGGTTCTGCCTCGGTTCGGGATTCGACATCGGCACGTTCGTCCTCACGCAGCTGGGCCACGAGGTCACGGACTCGGGCCGTGCAACGGTCGGCCGCCTCAGTGATGGATTCCCCTCCGGGGAACCGGGCCTGCGACGCCGACGTCACTACGGTCGCCCACAGGGGTTCCTGGCCAAGTTCCTTGAGAGGTCGGCCCGTCCATTCGCCGTAGTCGAGCTCGATGACGGCCTCGTCGACGTCGATGCGATCGAAGTCCGCCGCTTCGGCCGCGATCGATGCGGTCTGTGCGCAGCGCTGCAGGGGCGAATGCAGCAGGTGGGTGAAGTGCCGGTGCGGCAGAAGTTCGAGATTAGCCCTCAGCGCCCGGATGCCCTCGTCGGTGAGGGACACGCCGGGGGCGCGTCCGGCCAGGATTCCGGAGACGTTGGCGCTGGAGAGGCCGTGCCGCAGCAGAACGATGACGGGCATACCCTCAAGATTAGCCCAGATCGTCTAGGGTGAGGCTATGAAACGTCAGCGTCCACGTATGACATACGAGTTCCGCAAGGTCTCGTTCTCTCGTGATGTGCCGCGGTCGGTCAGCCTGCAGGAACTCAACGACCAGGCGGAATACGGCCAATGGGAGCTCGCCCGCACCCGGATCTCCGTCGGCGGAGTCCGCACCGTGTGGCTGCGCCGGAAGATCATGCCCCTGGCTATGACCACCTGATGGTGTGAGATCGCCTGCCCTCGTTCCTGTTCTCACAGCCGGTCTCGTCACGATCGCTGCTGGGGCTGCGATGTCTCTGCAGGGACGAGCGAACGGTCTGCTCGGTCAGGTGCTCGGACACGCCGTCTTCGCCGCGCTCGTCTCGTTCTTCGTCGGGCTCCTCTGCGTCGGTATCGCCTTGGCCGTCTCGGCCCGATCCCGTTCTGCCGGCCGACGTCTCATCGCCCTGCTGCGGGACCGTTCGCTGCCCTGGTGGATGCTGCTCGGGGGTTTGAGCGGCTGTCTCGTCGTCATCGCACAGGCCACGACCATTCCGCGGATCGGCGTAGCCATGTTCACAATGGCCTTCGTCTCCGGCCAGGTCACCGGCGGACTCATCGTCGATGCCACCGAGCTGCCGCCGGGCGGCCGTCAGCGTTTGGGCGTCCTGCGCAACCTCGGCGTTCTCATCGTCCTCGCTTCCCTGGTCTTCGCCGCCGGTGATCGCCTGCAGTCGGGGCTTCCACTGTGGACTCCCCTGCTGCCGTTCGTCTCCGGGGCACTGACGAGTGTGCAGCAGGCGTTCAACGGCCATATCCGGGCTGCCACCGAATCGGCGGTGGTCGCGACGACGGTGAACTTCACCGTCGGCTTCGCAGCACTGGTCATCGGCACATCCGTCCTGCTCGTGACCGGACATCCCTGGCGGGGATTCCCGACCGCGCCGGATCAGTGGTGGATCCTCCTCGGCGGGGCCTTCGGGGTGGTCTTCATCGCCCTGACGACGGTCACCGTAGCCAGGCTGGGCGTGCTGCTGCTCAGTCTGTTCGCGCTCTTCGGCAACCTCGTCGGGGCGTTGGCTCTCGATGTGCTGCTGCCGATTCCCGGCTCCGATGTCACGGTGACCACGGTGCTCAGCGCCGTCGGAGTGCTCGTCGGTATCGTCGTGACGATTCTGCCGGTGCCGGGCGGGCCTTCCGCAGCGGTCAGGCCTGCATCAGGATTCAGGCCTTCATCAGGAAATCGCCGAGGACCCTCGTCCCGAACTTGAGCGCCGAGATCGGCACCCTCTCGTCGACGCCGTGGAACATCGCCGGGAAGTCGAGGTCGCCGGTGAGCTGGAGCGGCGCGAAGCCGTAGCCGGTGATGCCGAGCTCGGCCATCGACTTGTTGTCCGTGCCTCCCGACAGCGTGTAGGGCAGGACGTTCGCGCTCGGGTCGTCGGCGAGGAGGCTCTTCTGCATCTGCGCGACCAAGGGTGTGTCGAACGGTGACTCGAGCGCCTCGCCTTCATCCTCGGCGGTGATGTCGATCCCCTCCCCCGCGAGTTCCTTGATCTTGAGCATGACGTCCTCGTGCTGTCCCGGCAGGGTGCGGCAGTCGACGTAGGCGGTTGCGGTGCCGGGAATGACGTTGTGTTTGTATCCGGCTTCGAGGAATGACGGGTTGGAGGTGTTCTGCAGGGTCGGTGCCACGAACTTCTCGACCGATCCGAGTTCTGCGAGCAGCTGCGGGATCGTCTCTGCCGTGAACTCGATTCCCGTGAGCTCCGAGACGCCTTCGAGGAGCTTCCGTGTAGCCAGGGGGATCTCCTGCGGCCACGGGTGGTTGCCGATCCGGGTGATCGCCGCGGCGAGCCGTGTGACGGGGTTGTCGTCGTTGCGCTGAGATCCGTGCCCGGCGGTGCCGTGGGCGACGAGGTTGAGCCAGGCCAGCCCCTTCTCTGCCGTCTGGACGAGGTAGACACGCTGGCCGCGGACGTCGACGGAGTAGCCGCCGACCTCAGAGATCGCCTCGGTGGCTCCGGAGAACAGCTCGGGACGGTTGCGCACCATATGCCGGGCACCGTAGTTTCCGCCGGCCTCCTCGTCGGCGAAGAACGCGATGATGAGGTCCCGACGCGGAGTGAGTCCCTGGCGGAGCATGGCGCGCACGGACGCGACGATCATCGCGTCCATGTCCTTCATGTCCACCGCTCCGCGGCCCCACAGCAGACCGTCCTTGACGACTCCTTCGAAGGGGTCGACGCTCCAGTCCTCCGCGGCTGCCGGAACGACGTCGGTGTGGCCGTGGACGACGAGTGCCGGAGCTTCCGGGTCGGAGCCCTTCACACGGGCGACGAGGTTGGCCCGGCCCGGGGAGGATTCGACGATTTCGGACTTCAGGTCCACCTCGGCGAGCCAGGACGCGATGAGTTCGGCGGCCGGCAGCTCCGGGTTGGCTCTGTTCCCGCCCCAGTTCTGGGTGTCGATGCGGATGAGCTGACGGCACAGTTCGGTGACTTCGTCCTCTGCGGCGCTGAAATCAAACACGGAGACCCTCGATGGTGGTTCGATCACGCGGCAGTGCTGTGATCGGCCTGACAGTCCCCACCGTATCCCACCTGCGCGCGAGGCTGGTGCGCGAAGACGAAAATGGCCTCCGGATCGAAATCCGGAGGCCATCTCCTCGTTGTGCGCGAAGGGGGACTTGAACCCCCACGCCCGATAAGTTGGGCACTAGCACCTCAAGCTAGCGCGTCTACCAATTCCGCCACTCGCGCTGGCAACAGAGATAACTCTACATGCGCGAAACGGCGTCGACAAATCGAAATCGGCTTTTGTGACGCACTGCACTTTTCGGGCCATCATTCGAGGTGTGCCACCCGCGAGAGGACGTGCGGTTTGCCGTTCTTCAGGTCGAAGACGGCCGACTGCGCAGCCTCGTGACGACGGCCCTCGGTCAGTGCATAGCCGACCGTTCCGGGCAGCAGGATCGGCTTCGCGAAGGACACATCCCAGCGGTAGGACTCGAGCCGGGGATCCATCGCCGAGAACGCTCGGGAGGCGCTGTACATCCCGTGGGCGATCTGCCGCGGGAATCCGAATCCCTTCGCGGCCAGACCGTTGAGGTGGATCGGGTTGTAGTCACCGGAGACCTTCGCATAGCGCTGACCGATGATCGGATCCAGACGCCACAGTGCACTGGGCTGCGGCGCCGTGAACTCGAGGTGGGGCACCTGTGCCTTCGGCTTGGCTCCGGAGAGCTTCCGCCCCTTGGCCAGGTACGTCGAGACCTCGTCCATCACGGGACGACCGTCGACCTTCGCCTCGAGCCGAACCTCGATCGTGGTGCCCTTCGTGTGCTCGAAGGGACCGGCGAGCTCGAGGTGGAAGTCCACGACCTCGCCGAGGCGGGCCTGCGAATGCATATCGACGCGATTGTGGATGTGGACCATCCCCATCATCGGCAGCGGCACTTCGGGGTCGGCCAGCAGCTGCATGCTCAGCGGGAAGCCGAGGATGTGCAGGTAGCCGGGGTGGACGATATCGTCCAGACCGTGGCCGACGACGTGGGCGAATCCTGCGTAGGCGACCGGTTCGAGCGGAATGCTGCGATCGATGGCATGTTCCGGCAGCTCCGGACCGGTGCGCGGGCCCACCGGCAGGGTCTTGAGCAGGGCACGGGCATAGATGGGAAGCATCGAATCCGCCATCATGCACCCACCATGTTCTGACCGCATACGCGCAGGGTCTGCCCGTTGATGCCGCGGGCACCGCTGGAAGCGAGGAAGCCGATGGCTTCGGCGACGTCGACCGGCTGGCCGCCCTGCTGCAGGCTCGAGAGGCGGCGCGCGACCTGTCGTGTGAGAGTCGGCATCTTCGCGGTCATATCCGTTTCGATGAAGCCGGGTGCGACAGCGTTGATCGCTCCCCCGCGGGCTGCGAAGTCCTCCGCCGAGGCGGCCGTGAGCCCGATGACTCCGGCTTTCGAGGTTGCGTAGTTCGTCTGACCGCGGTTTCCGGCGATTCCCGACGTCGAGGCCAGGGAGACGACCTGGGCGCCGTCGGCGAAGAGTCCCTTCTCCGCCAGGCGCGCATTGATCATCGTCTGCGCGGCGATGTTGACCGCGATGACCGAATCCCATTTGGCCGCGTCCATGTTCGCCAGCATCTTGTCGCGGGTGATGCCGGCGTTGTGGACAAGGATGTCCACGGGCGCTCCGAGCGCCTCGGTGATCTTGTCCGGGGCGTCTGCCGCGGTGATGTCGAGCTGCAGCGACTTGCCGCCGATCCGGTTCATCACCTGGGCCAGCGCCTGACCGGCCTGCGGCATGTCCACGCCGATGACGTAGGCGCCGTCACGGGCGAGATTCTCGGCGATCGCAGCTCCGATTCCGCGTGCGGCACCGGTGACCACGGCGGTGCGTCCGGCCAGCGGGCCGGCGTCACCGGTGGACATGAATTCGTCCAGGCTCAGTCGCTGCCCGGCGTCCGAGGACACCGTGAGGAACTGGCCGGAGACATAGGCGGATTTGCCCGAGAGCAGGAACCACAGGGCCGCAGACACCGAAGGGGCGGTGAGGTCGACGCCGTCGAGGAGGATTCCGTTGGCCGTCGCACCGGCGCGCATCTCGTGGGCGACCGACCGGGTGAAGCCGGTGATGCCCTGGGCTGTGGCGGCCTGCTCCGGTGTCTGGTTCTGCGCATCCGGTGCCGTCGAGATGGTGATCACGCGACCGCAGGCGTCCAGTGAACGCAGAGCGGCGCCGATCTCGAGGACGACGGGTGACAGGTCGGCCGGGGACTGTGCATCGTCGAGGACGGCGATGACGGCCCGCAGCTTCTCACCCGTCTGAGCGTTGCGACGGACCTCGAGTCCGTTCTCCAGCAGCTGATCGGCCAAGCCCTGGGCTCCGGGTCCGGTGCCGAGGACGAGGACCGGCTTGTTCTCATACGACGCCGGGGTGGAGCCGAAGCGGTTGAGTTCGACCGGCTGCGGCAGACCGAGGGTCTTGGCGACCTGCTTCAGCGGTCCGTTGACGAGGGAGAGATAGGTGTCTTTCATGCTGCCTCCACAATCGCGGTGAGTCCCTGTCCGCCTGCAGCGCAGATCGAGACCAGGGAACGCTTCTTGCCGGTGGTCTTCAGGTGCTTGGCGGTGCTGGCGATGATGCGTCCGCCGGTGGCGGCGAAGGGGTGTCCGGCGGCCAGGCTCGAACCCAAGGGGTTGAGCTTGTCACGGTCGATGGTGCCCAGTGCCGCATCGAGTCCGACCTTGTCCTTGCAGAACTCTTCGGATTCCCAGGCGGCCAGGTGCGAGAGCACGGTGGAGGCGAAGGCTTCGTGGATCTCGAAGACATCGAAGTCATCGAAGGTCAGGCCGTTGCGTGCCAGCAGCCGCGGAACCGCGTAGGCAGGAGCCATGAGCAGGCCTTCGTCGCCGTCGACGAAATCGACGGCGGCGGCTTCGGCATCGACGAGGCGAGCCAGCGGGGTGAACCCGTGTTCGGCGGCCCAGTCCTCACTGCCCAGCAGCACCGAGGAGGCGCCGTCGGTCAGCGGAGTCGAGTTGCCGGCGGTCATGGTCGCCTCGGCAGCGAGCTTCCTGCCGAAGACGGGGTTGAGCTTCGCCAGGGATTCCACGGTCGAGTCGGCACGCATGTTCGTATCGCGGCTGACCCCGAGGTACGGGGTGGTGAGGTCATCGAAGAAGCCCGATTCCCATGCCGCAGCGAGGTTCTTATGCGAGGCCACGGCCAGTTCGTCCTGAGCCTGTCGGCTGATGCCCCAGGCGGCGGTGGTGATCGCCTGGTGCTCGCCCATGCTCAAGCCCGTGCGCGGTTCGCCCGTGCTCGGAGCCTGTGGTGCGAGGTAGGCGGGGCGGATCTGGGAAGCGATCTTCGCTTTCTGCACCATCGTCTTCGCACGGGTGAGTTCGAGCAGGATCTCGCGCATCGAATCGTTGACGACGATTGGCGCGTCGGATGTCGAATCGACGCCCGAGGCGATTCCGGATTCGATCTGCCCGGCATTGATCTTGTTGTTGAGGCTGACCACGGCTTCCAGGCCGGTGGCGCAGGCCTGTCCGAGATCGAAGGCGGGGGTCGTCGGTGCCAGGGCGGAGCCGAGCACGGCTTCCCGGGTGAGGTTGAAGTCCTTCGAGTGCTTGAGGACTGCACCTCCGGCGACCTCGCCGATGTTCTCTCCGGCCAGTCCGAAGCGGGCGACGAGCCCGTCGATGGCCGAGGTGAGCATATCGAGGTTCGTGGCCTTCGCATACTGCTTGTTCGAGCGGGCGAAGGGAATTCGGTTGCCGCCGAGGATGACGGCGCGGTTGTTGGGAGCGGACATGTGCACCTCCGAGTGGTTGATTTAGCCGATACCGACAGTACCTGATACTGTCGGTTACATGAAATCGATCACAGACGGTCGCTCGACGAGGTGGCAGAAGCATCGCGACGAGCGTCGTCGCGAACTTCTGCGCTCCGTGCGGCTCGTCGTCGACGAATACGGCGACGATATGTCGATGGAGCAGATCTCGGACGCCACCGGGACGTCGAAGTCGGTGCTCTACCGATACTTCACCGACCGGGCGGGACTCCAGGCGGCCATGGGCGAATGGGCGATGGGCGTCATCGTCCGGTCTCTCGACGAGGCCGCGGCCGCCTCGGCGAAGGGCAAGAGCTCACCCGCGGCGGAGGACTCCCTGGCCGCGATGATCCGAGCCTTCGTCACCCTCGCAGCGAACTCCCCGAACGTGTATCGCTTCTGCGACACCGCGGTCAACCGGTTCGCGCCCGAGGAGACCGGCGGTTTCTTCAATTCCGTTGCCGGGCAGCTGGCCGAACGCCTCGACCTGAGCGGGGAGCAGGCTCGGCTGTGGTCGGCCGGAGCGATCGGTTTCGTCCGCGCCGCCACCGAGACGTGGCTGTCCCGACCGGACCGGCCCGAGGAATTCGCCACCACCATCACCCATTGGCTCTGGGCAACCCTGCCCGAACAACGAGGAGTAGAACAATGAAGCTGTCTCTTGACCCGAAAGCCATCAACGACGTCCTCGACGGACATTGGGCAGAAGCTCGCCGACTCGGGCGGACCCTGGCCGAAGCGTCGTCGACCCATGACGATCCGGCCGATGATCTCGACACCGCACGGGCGAAGACCCTCGATGGGGTCATGATGATGGGCGAGACCGGACTGCCGATGACAGGGCTGTCACCGGAGATGGGCGGAAAGAACGAACACGCCACGAACGTCGCCGGGTTCGAAGAGACCGTGACCGCAAACCCCAGCCTCCAGATCAAGGCCGGCGTCCAGTTCGGACTCTTCGGCGGCGCGATCCTCCACCTCGGGAATAAGGAGCAGCATCAGAAATGGCTGCTCGACGCTCAGTCCGGCCGGCTGCTGGGTTCGTTCGCGATGACGGAGATCGGGCACGGCTCCGATGTGGCGAACGTGGCGACCACCGCCACATACGATGAGGCGACCGAAGAGTTCGTCATCGAGACCCCCTTCCGGGCCGCAACGAAGGAGTACATCGGCAACGCCGCCCGCGATGCCCGGGCCGCCGTCGTCTTCGCTCAGCTCATCACCAAGGGTGTCAAGCACGGGGTGCATGCCTTCTTCGTGCCCGTCCGCGACGAGGCCGGTGAGCCGATGCCGGGAGTCTCGATCGAAGACGACGGCTACAAGGGCGGGCTCAAGGGAGTCGACAATGGTCGCCTCGCCTTCGACTCCGTGCGGATCCCCCGCACCAACCTGCTCAATCGCTATGGAGACGTCACCGCCGACGGCACGTACTCCTCCCCCATCGAATCGCCGGGACGCCGCTTCTTCACGATGCTCGGCACCCTGGTCCAGGGCCGGGTCTCGCTCGACGGCGCCTCCGTGGTCGCATCGAAGATCGCCCTCGACATCGCCGTGCGCTATGGACTCGAGCGCAAGCAGTTCACGGCCGGCGATGAATACGCCGAGACGACTCTGCTCGACTACGGCCAGCATCAGCGTCGCCTCATGCCGGCCCTCGCCGCCGTCTACGCCTCGGCGTTCGCGCACGAGAAGCTGCTGACCTCCTTCGAAGAGGTCTTCGCCGGAGCCGATGACTCCGAGGAGAACCGGGCTCTGCTCGAGACCCGGGCGGCTGCGTTCAAGGCCGACTCGACCTGGATGGCGCTCGACGTCATCCAGGAATGCCGTGAAGCCTGCGGCGGTGCCGGATTCATGGCGGAGAACCGCCTCGTGGGGCTGCGCGCCGACCTCGACGTCTACGTCACCTTCGAAGGCGACAATACGGTGCTGCTGCAGCTCGTGGCCAAGCGCCTCCTCGGCGACTATGCCAAGGAATTCGCGAACCTCGACGTCGGCGGAGCCGCCCGCTTCATCGGCACCCAGGCCGCCGAACATACGCTCTACCGCACCGGTCTGGCCAATGCCGGACGGGCGATCTCGGATGCGCTGACCCCGAACCTCGGCGACAAGCGGATCAGGTCGGGACGCCTGCAGCGAACCCTGCTCGAAACGCGTCTGGAGGTCATGGTCGCCGGAGTCGCTCAGGCGCTGCGGCCTGCGACGAAGATGCCGGCCGCGCAGGCGGCCGATCTGTTCAACGTCCACCAGCATGAGCTCATCGAGATGGCACGCGCCTATGTCGAGCTCGAGAAGTGGAAGGCGCTGGACGAGAAGATGAAGGAGCAGACCGACGCCGATCAGGCCAAGGCCTTCCGTCGTCTGCGTGACACCTACGGTCTCGGACTGATCGAGAAGCATATGGCATGGCACCTCATGTACGGTCGCCTGCCGATGTCGCGTGCACGCCAGATCAACGAGACGCTGAACCGTCTGTGCACGAAGCTCGCGGCCAATGCCCTCGACCTCGTCGAGGCATTCGGCTACTCGGATGTCCACCGTCGGGCCACCATCGCCTCAGGTGTCGAAGCCGAGCGTCAGGCCGAGGCCGCCGACTACTACCGTCGGGCGCGGGCTCGTCAGGACTTCCCGGTCGACGAGAAGCAGCTGCGCAAGGCCGCGAAGAAGAAGGCGAAGGCCGCCGCAAGGTGACCGCAGGCCCGTGATTCGGGCACACCAGAAGACCCCCGCAGCGAACGGTCTGCGGGGGTCTTCTGGTGCTTGGGACGATTCGGGTCGTCGGCAGGCGACTGTGATCGCTGCCGGAGGGTCCCGACGGATTCAGTCGGCGAGGAAGTCGGCGAGCACCGCCGAGATCTTCTCCGTCTCGGTGAGGAACCCGTCGTGACCGACCGGGGAGTCGATGATGTGGTGCCGGACTCTCCCCGGCAGCGCCTCGGCGAGGGTGCCCACCTGTTCCGGCGGGAACAGCCGATCCGAGGATACGGAGACCACGAGGTTGTCGGTGCAGGCATCGGCCAGTGCGGTCGTAAGGTCGGAGGACCGGCCTCGGCGCACGTCGTGATCGCGCAGGGCGCGGGTGAGCACGATGTAGCTGTGCGGGTCGAACCGTGCGGTGAGCTTCTTGGCCTGGTGGTCGAGGTACGAGGTCACCTCGTAGTAGTCCTCCGAACGCAGCCGACGGGAGAAGCGTTCGTTGAGATCGGCATCATTGCGATATGTCAGATGCGCGATCTGCCGGGCCAGGCCGAGGCCGTGGCTGGGAAAGCTGCCGACGGCCGAATAGTCACCGGAATAGTAGTCGGCGTCGAGTTCGATCGCACGTTCCTGCATCATCGCCCAGGCGATCTGGTCGGCTTCGCAGAAAGCCGGCGCGGCGATGACCGCACATTTGCGGACCTTCCTGGAATCCAGCAGAGCGAACTCGAGCGCTCGCGCACCTCCCATGGATCCGCCGATGACGGCGACCCAGGAGTCGATGCCGAGGATCTGGGTGAGATTGTGCTCCAGACGTGCCATGTCGCGGATCGAGACCCGAGGGAACCGGGAGCCGTAGGCCAGGCCGTCATCGTAGGTCGACTGCGGCCCGGTCGTGCCCGAGCAGCCCCCGAGGGAGTTCGCACACACCACGAAGTACTTGTCGGTGTCGACGGCCTCCCCGGGCCCGACGACACCCGCCCACCATTCGGTGACGCGGGTGTCGCCGGTCAGAGCGTGTTCGATGAGGATCGCATTGGACCGGTCGGCGTTGAGGGTGCCGAAGGTCTCATAGGCGATCTCGACCGTGCCGAAGGTGTGCCCCGAGTCCGTGCCGAAGCCCAGGATCCTTTCGACGGAGGTGCTCTGGGTGGTCATCTCAGGCCGCGGCCGACGCCTTCGCCGCTGCCGCTGCGAAGCCCTTGTCGAGGTCGCCGATGATGTCGTCGATGCCTTCGATTCCCACGGACAGACGCACCAGGGCAGGGTTGACTCCGGCGGCCTTCTGAGCTTCCTCGTCGAGCTGAGCGTGCGTGGTCGAAGCCGGGTGGATGACGAGCGAACGAACGTCACCGATGTTCGCCACCAGGGAGTGCAGTTCGAGGGCGTCAACGAAGGCCACAGCCGCGTCGTATCCGCCGGCGATGTCGAAGGCGAGCACCGAACCCACACCGTTGGGCAGGTACTTCTTGGCCAGATGGTTCCAGGGGCTCGACTCGAGTCCGGCGTAGGCGACGCGGTCGACCTGGCTGTGTGCCTCAAGGTAGGAAGCGACCTTGTTCGCATTCTCCACGTGGCGTTCGATGCGCAGGCTCAGGGTCTCGATGCCCTGGGCCAGCAGGAATGCGTTCGTCGGGCTGAGCGAGGGTCCGAGGTCGCGCAGACCCTGCACGCGAGCCTTGAGTCCGAAGGACACGTTTGCTCCGAAGGGTCCGTCGGCGCCGAGGTCGCGGGCGAAGACGAGTCCGTTGTAGGAAGCGTCGGGTTCGTTGAAGCCGGGGAACTTCTCCGGCTGTGCGCCGTAGTCGAAGTTGCCGCTGTCGACGAGGACTCCGGCAACGGAGTTGCCGTGGCCGCCGAGGTACTTCGTGGCGGAATGGAGGACGACGTCGGCGCCGTGTTCGATCGGACGCACGAGGTAGGGGCTGGCCAGGGTGTTGTCGACGAAGAGCGGCACACCGGCTTCATGGGCGATTCCGGCGATCGCTTCGATGTCGAGGATGTCCGAGCGCGGGTTCGACACGACCTCGCCGAAGAGGATCTTGGTGTTGTCCTGGATCGCGTTCTTCCATGCCTCGTGGTCGTCGACGTCGACGAAGGTGGTGTCGATGCCGAGCTTGCGCAGGGTGACGTCGAGGAGGTTGACGGTTCCGCCGTAGAGGCTGGAGCTGGCGACGATGTGATCGCCGGCTCCGGCGACGTTCGTGATCGCGAGGAAGGCCGCAGACTGGCCAGAGGCGGTGAGCACAGCGTGGACGCCGCCTTCGAGATCGGCGATGCGGTTCTCGACGACCTCGTTCGTCGGGTTCGTCAGGCGGCTGTAGACGGGGCCGACATCGGTCAGCGCAAAGCGCGCTGCGGCGTGGTTCGCGTCGTTGAACACGAACGAGGTGGTCTGGTGGATCGGCAGGGCGCGCGAACCGGTGACCGGGTCGGGTACCTGTCCGGCATGGATCTGGCGGGTTTCGAATGCCTGGGTCATGGTGACTCTCCTGGGTGAGTGCGGTGGCGGTGTTGTCGGTCGAGGTCGATGTGATGTGTCTACTGTCATCGTTTTCGCCGGCTGGCACCCGCCTGTGTGTCATGTTGGCGTCATCATGTGTCATGTTTCGTCACACCGTGTCGTGCCGCTGTCATATGTGCACGGCAACGACGATCACCGGAAGTTCCGCGCCTTCGTCGGCAGCTGCACTTCCAGGGGGATGAGTTTGTGCGCATAAAGGCTGACCACGTCTCCCCCGCGTTGGATGAGGCCGGTGACGACGAGTGCGTTGCGGGAGGTAGCGACCGTGCGGAAGCGCTTCATCAGCCCGGCCGTGGCCACCACATTGAGCATCCCGAATTCGTCTTCGAGGTTGATGAAGGTGATCCCCGAGGCGGTGGCCGGGCGCTGCCGGTGGGTGACGATCGCGGCCACCGTCATCCGGGTTCCGTCCGCCGCACTCGCGGCATCCGCCGTCGATGAGTATCCGCGGGCGCTCAGCGTCTCGCGCATCATCTCCGTGGGGTAGCCGTCGACGGTGATCCCGGTGGAGAAGAGTTCGGCCAAGGTCACGTCGAAGGCGTCCATGGTCGGCAGTCTCGGGGCCGAGTCCACGCTCGCCGTTCCCGGCAGCAGCCCGGGATGGGCACCGGCGACTCCCCCGGCCAGCCACAGCGCCTGCCTTCTGTCGAGGTCGAATCCGGACAGGGCTCCGGCCGTGGCCAGCGATTCCAGGGCCTGCTTGCCGATCCCGGTACGTTCGGCCAGATCCGCCACCGAGGTGAAGGGTGCGTTGTCGCGTTCGCCCACGATCACCTCGGCGAAGGAGCCGACATGGGCGACCGTGTCCAGTCCCAAACGGATCCCCAGCTCCCCCGCCGAGGCTGCGCCCCCGTTCCCGGGCGCCGCCTCGGTGAGGGTGTGCCCCGGTTTTCCGGGGTAGACCCGTTCGAGGTCCGTGGCCGCTTGGGACCGGCGGATATCGACGGGCAGGATCGGCACTCCGTGCCGGCGGGCGTCGGCGATGAGCGACTGCGGGGAGTAGAAGCCCATCGGCTGGCTGCGCAGCAGTCCGGCGGTGAAGGCCGCATGGTGGTGGTATTTGAACCAGGCGGACTGATAGACGAGGTTCGCGAAGCTGATGGCGTGCGATTCGGGGAACCCGTAGTTCGCGAAGGCGGCGATGGTGGCAAAGATCGCCTCGGCGGTCTCCGCGTCGACTCCGCGCTCAAACGCTCCGGTGCGGAACTTCTCGGCGAGTTCGGCCATCCGCTTCTCCGAGCGGCGCGAGCCCATGGCCTGCCGCAGCCGGTCGGCATCGGCCCCGGTGAACCCGCCGACGTCGATGGCCATCTGCATGAGCTGCTCTTGGAACAGAGGGACCCCGCAGGTCTTGGCCAAGGACTTCTCGAGCAGCGGGTGGAGGTATTCGACCTTGTCCAGGCCCTGCCGTCTGCGGATATAGGGGTGGACGGAGCCGCCTTGGATCGGCCCCGGTCGGATGAGGGCGACCTGGACGGCCAGGTCGTAGAACGTCTCCGGACGCAGCCGGGGCAGAGTGGCCAGCTGGGCACGGGATTCGACCTGGAAGACCCCGACCGCGTCGGCGCGGCAGAGCATCTCGTAGACGGCTTCATCATCGTCATCGATCTCCGCCCGGTCGATGAGGACCCCGGTGTGACGGTGGACGAGCCCGACCATCTCATGCAGGGCGGTGAGCATACCCAGGCCGAGCAGATCGAACTTGACCAGGTCCATGGCCGCACAGTCGTCCTTGTCCCATTGGACGACGGTGCGGTGGCCCATCGTCGCCTTCTCGATCGGCACGACTTCGCCGATGGCACGGTCGGCCAGGATCATCCCACCGGAGTGGATGCCCAGATGGCGCGGTGAGCCGAGGAGATCCTCGGCGACCTTGAGCACCGGGGCGGGCACCGGTGAGTCCTCGGCATCGGGCAGGCTCGACCACCGGTTGCTCGACTTCGAGAACACATCCTGCTGGCCGGGGGCATAGCCGAGGCTGAAGGCGGCGTCCCGGATCGCCGATTTCGCACGGTAGGTGATGACATTGGCGACTTGGGCGGCCCGGTCACGGCCGAAATGGTCGTAGACGTATTGGATGACCTCTTCGCGGCGGCCGGATTCGATGTCGATGTCGATGTCCGGGTACCCCTTGCGGTCCGGGGACAGGAACCGGTCGAAGAGCAGTCCGTGTTTGACGGCGTCGACGGCGGTGATGCCCAGGACGTAGCAGACCGCGGAGTTCGCCGCCGATCCCCTCCCCTGGCAGAAGATGCCCATATGGCGGCAGAATTCGGTGATGTCGAAGACGATGAGGAAGTATCCGCAGAACCCCAGCTGCGCGATCATGTCCATCTCCCGGTCCAGCTGTTCCCAGGCTCGGGGGTTCTCGGCTCTCGTTCCGTAGCGGGTGCGACCGCGTTCGGCGATGAGGCCGCGCAGATAGGTCTCCCCCTCGGTCTCATCGGGCATCGGCGCCTTCGGCAGGTCGGGGCGGGCCGAGGAGAGGACGAAGGAGGCGTCCCGACCGATCCGCACCGCGTTGTCCACAGCTTGCCGAGGGAAGCGTGCGAGCATCTCCTCACCGGTGTGGATGCGTGCGCTCGCCGTCGCCGGCAGCCATCCGGCCAGTTCGTCCAGGGACTTCCGCGACCGCACCGAGGCACGCACCTGAGCCGACTTCCACTCGGCCCGGGTGGCGAAGTGGACGGCGTTGCTGGCGATGATCGGCAGACCCGTCCGCTGGGCCAGATCGCCGAGGTGGCGCAGCCTCTCGTCGTCATCCGGGGTTCCGTCCCGGCTGAGTTCGACGGCGACCCGGTCGGGTCCGAAGAGTGCGGTGAGTTCGCGCAGAGCGCTGAGTCCGCCGTCATCGTCGCCCAACGCTCGTCGCAGCGGTCCTTTGCGACAGCCGGTGAGGATCATCCAGTCTCCGTCTTCAGCTGCGAGTTCTTCGAGGTCGAAGAGCGGACGGTTCTTCTCACCGCGCAGGTTCGCCTCGGTGATGATCTGAGAGAGCTGGTGGTAGCCCTCGACGCTGCGGGCGAGGACGAGCAGGTGGGTGGCATCGGGGTCGGTCTGGCCGGGGATCTTCTCCTGCAATCCCACGGACAGCTCGGAGCCGAACACGGTGTCCAGCCCCACCTCGGCGGCGGCATGGGCGAAGCGGACGGCGCCGTAGAGTCCGTTGTGGTCGGTCAGCGCCAGGGAGCTCAGCCCGGCGGCGGCACCGGCGGCGACGAGCTCTTCGGGGTCGGAGGCTCCGTCGAGGAAGCTGAACTGGGAGTGCACATGCAGCTCCGCCCAGTCGACCTGCTTCCGCAGCAGTCCCGGTCCGCGGTTCGGCTCCTGAGCGCTGCCGGCGCCTGTCGGCTCCTGATAGCGGCTGCGTCCGTCCGAACCGCCGGGGCCGACCGAGACTTGGTAGCGGTCGGGGCGGGAGAACGCTGGGGCGTCGGAGCCGTCGGCGTGTTTGTCGACAGGCTGTTTTCCTGCCGGGCTCTCGCCAGCAGGCTGTTTGTCCGCCGGGGAGGACGGGATGTCCTTGCCTTCGAGGCGGCGCGCCAGCTTCGACCACGGTGTGCGTGGGTTCGAGAATCCCATCGGGACCTCCTCCTCTCAGATGGGGTCGTTGGTCAGCAGGTTGCCGGTCAGCGGTAACGGCCGGTGAGGTACCACTGACCGCGCTCTTTGCTCAGCAGAAGGGCACGGCCGGCATCGGTGACCACCTGCAGCCGGGTGCGGTAGACGGCTCGGTTCGGGTCCCACCACCCGGATTCGATGGGCCAGGAACCGGAGTAGTCGGTGATGGCCTCGGTCTGCCCGGTGGGGAATCTGATCGTCGCCGGGGCCGCGCCCAGACCCGAGGGGCGTGCCTCCACCGGTGAGCCGTCCGCGGCGAGCACGTCGACGGCGGAGTGTTCGACGGTCGTCGGACGGGGTGCGTGCAGAGCACCGGGCCAGGGAGCGGCAGGGCTGCGTTCGGGAACGGCCGCCTGCTGCCACGGGGTCCACAGGTTCGTCTCGGCAGGATCCCACCCGCCTTGGATGCCCGGAACCAGGACGGCATCTGGGCCGAACAGTCCCTGCAGACGCTCGAGCGTATGGGTGATCTGCCCGGTGTTCTCGTCGAACAGGCTGCGTGTGGCACCGATCGGGGTGGTCAGTTCGGCCGCGATGAGGCGCAGCGCGATGATGCCGTCGTCGGAGAAGTCCTCGGCGTCGGGCGCCGGCTCGTCGACGATGTCGAGTTCCTGCGGGTCAGCCTGTGCCGTGCGGGGATTCTGTCCCGGAGGCGAACCCCGGCCCGCTCCCGCCAGCCAGCCTTCGGCCTGCCACCGCAGGCGGTCGGCGATCGCATTCTCCTGCATGTCCTCGATCCGCCAGGTCCGGGACGAGGACTGGCCGCCCGCGGCATCGAGTTCGATCGTGATCTGGGTGCAGACCAGCCCCTGTCTGCGCACCTTGGCCAGCAGGTCGGCACCGAGCTGGCGGGCGAGGAAGCCGAGGGTGTCGCTGCGGGTCGTCGGGGCATCGAGATCGAGTTCGACGTCGAGCTGTTCGCCGCGGACATGATCGGCGAGCGGGGCTCCTGCCCGCCCGGAGGCCAGGTCGTGCAGATGCCGACCGAAGGCGCCGAAGCGTGCGTTGACGTCTGTGGTCGCAAGGCGGGCGAGGTCACCGAGGGTGCGCAGCCCCAGCTGCAGGAAGACCTCGATCAGCGCGGTCGCCTCGGCGCCGGCGTATTCCAGGGTGGTGATCGGCTGGGCGGAGAGGAAGTCCACGGTCTGTCCGGGTTCGACGCGGCGCGCCTGCCCAGCGGCGAGGACCGCGGCGAAGACGGTGTCGGCGATCCCGGGGAAGAACTCCCATCCGGTGTCATCGACGAGTGCTGAGACCAGTGTCTCGACCGCATCGGCTTCGTCGGCGTAGCCGTGTCTGAGCGAGTCGAGAGGGATTGCCAATGTTCCCGGGCTGAGCAGGGTGAACCGTGCGACGAGGTTGTCGAGGGCACCGACTCCGGCACTGAAATGACGGTTGTCGGCCTCTTCGTCCCAGACTGCGATGTGAGCTTCCGGACAGCGGTATCCCACGGCGCGTTTGTTGTTCCCGGCGGCGATTCCGGCGGCACGGGCCGGAGCATCGGCGGCGATGACCTTGCCGGCGTGGAGGACCGCGACAGGGCGGCCCGGTGCGATGTCGTGCTCGACCGCTGCGGCCACCGCCGGCCAGTCGGGAACGGTGAGCACGAGGGTGCGGCCGGACTCATCCGACATGGCTGATCACCTGCCGCAGCTGTGTGATCGTCGACCACCGAGGATCGTCGGTCGTGTCCGTGGCCGGATCTGCGCCCAGGCCCGTTGTCGAGGCGATGGACGCTCCACTGTCTGCCACCGCTTCCAGCGTCCCCGCGGGGACGCTGGCGGGAGTCCCGGACGGCCCGGGCAGCAGGAACCGGTGGGTTCCCGTCTGTGAACGGGCACGGACGAGGCAGGACTGCAGACGTCCGCGACCGTGTTCGGCACCCGACCAGCGGGTGTCGGTGATCTCGATCTGTTCCGTGCTGCCGGAAAGAGGTCGGAGGCTGATGAGGCTCATTCGTCGCTCCCGGATCTTCGCCAGGAGTCGGGCCCGTTCCGAAGCGCTCGGGGCGAAGCCGGGGTCGACGAGGATGATGTCGAAGGATTCGATGAGGATCGACGCCACCCGCAGCCAGTCCTCGCCGGGGGTCGCGAGGTTGACGAAATGGTCGAGATCGACACCGAGGTCGGCGATCGAGGACACGGACGGTTCGCCGAGCCCGATGCCGGCACACCACTTCTGCTCCCGGGTCGCCGCAGCGATCGTCGCCAGACCGCAGCTCAGCGACAGCTCACCGGTGACGGTGACGAGTTCCCCACGCGGCAGACCGCCGCGACGGAACAGCGGAGAGAGCACAGGATCCACCGGATGTGGTGGGATCTTGTCGAACAGCGCCGCAGCCGTGGAGATCCCCGTCTCCCGACTGAGCTGTTCGATGACCGGTGCTGCTGACATGACATCCATTATCGAACTGGTGTTCTAAATTGGCAAGATTCAGACAACAGCTTTGCCTTCCCGGGCGTGTCGCCATTCGGCTTCGAACATCCATGCGACACAGAGGCCGAGGTCAAAGCCGTAACCACCGCCGACCGTGCCGGGATCGGCCGCTTTCGTGATCTGCTTGACCTCGGCAACACGAACCGCCGTATTGAACATCATCCGCCCCCTCACCCGGCTTTCCAGAGGAAGCAGCTGGGAGCCGTCGGGCAGGTAGAAGGCAAAGGCGGCGGGACCGCGCATCGCTCCAGCGAAGTCCGCTCCGGTGCGTTCGATGCGCAGCTGATATTTGTGCACCACGGTGTGATGCCGACGACAGAGCAGGATGAGATTGTCCAAATCGGTCCTCCCACCCTGTGACCAGGGACGGATATGGTGCGCATCGCATCGCCTGCGGGCGCGGCAGCCGGGGAATTGGCAGCAGACATCACGCACACTCAGCGCCAATCGCTGTCGTCTGCTCACCAGACGCTTCGAGCGCCCGAGCATGAGGACGTCGCCTCCGGCATCCTTGATCGCCCCGCTGATCAGCGCCTCACAGCTCAGGCGCTCTGCCGTCGCCGCAGTGATTCCGCCGAACCCTTCGATCCGACAGGTCGTATCCGCGCGTCCGCTCGACGTCCCCGCGGGGACGTTTCCCTCGACTCCTGCCGGACGGGCCGGCTCAATCCCCTCTTCCGCCGGACGGTTCGTTTCGCCTTTCATCCCCGCGGGGATGCAGGCGCCGGTCGCCGGCCTTGCGGGGATGCTGAGCAGAGGGGGCTTGAACGCGGGTGAGGCTTCCATCGTGGCGCCGCTGCGGGTGATCACCTCTGCTGAGGCATGGACGAGCAGGCGGGCGCGATCAGCGTCGATCGAACCCGTGGGCTCGGCACGAGGGAAGGCGTGGATGATCTCCATCAGGCACATGACCTGGGAGACCGGCTCATAAGGAGCCTCGTCCGCTTTGCTGCCCTCGCCCGCAGCACCCTCCTCATCGGAACCGCCGTCATGGACGGGACGTTCGAGAACCTGGCGGGCGGCATCGAGCATCGCGGCGATCTCTGCGGCATCGTCCTCCTCGAGTTCGATCGTGATCCGGGTCCGACCGGGTGCCACCTGACGCATGCTCACACTGTCCTGAGCCAGGTACAGCGGGAACGGGCCGTTGTCGATCTTGTCGGCCAGCTGCTGGTAGTTCTGCGAGATCCGGCTGATCTGGCTGCCGGTGGCAAGGGTGGCCAGACGCAGTGCCTCATCGTCACCGATCCGCTCACCCAGCCGGGTCACTTCCCTCACCTTTGAGAAGCTGACATCACCGCCCGCCAGACTCTTCTTCACCTTCGGCATCTCCCGCAGCGCCCTCATCACGCGCACATACTCGCGAGCCGTGTGCATGCTCACCGACGCCACATGCATCACCCACTCGGTCAGGGTCTTCACCCCGACCCACTCGGCCCACAATCCTCGCCTCTCGACCTCGTCTATGAGGGTGATGACGCGGGCATGGCAGAAGGAGATGCATGAGATGTTGCGCCGGATATCCGTCACGATCTGCTCACAGGTGAGGGTGCTGGGGTCCACATCGGCGTCAGCTCCTCCATAGTCCTTCGGATCGACGCTCAGCCCTTCGAGGTCGGCCGCCTCCGCTGCAATCGGCTCATCGTCTCTCATGGTGCCCCCCTCCCGCGGCCGGGTCGGCCCTCCGGTCCGGCGATCCCCATGACCACCAACCGTGCCTCCACTCTAGGATTCGGCACTGACACGAGAATTTGAGCGAAGACAGTCTGCAGCAATCGATCATGGCCGAGATTCGATTGAGTTTCGTTTCTGCAGATGGCCGGACTCAGCCATATGTGTCTGGCCGATGGCCGAACTTGCCCTTACCTGCCGTATCAGCGCCGACGGGTAGGGTGACGTCATGACTGACGAAGCCCGCACCCGCGAAGCGACCACGCGTGATTCCTATGATGCGATCGCCCGGACCTACACGGACTGGGTCGCCGATGAACTCACCGCCAAACCGCATGACCGTGCCGTCCTCGGGGCCTTCTCCGAGCTCGTCCTCGGCACCGGGTCAGCGGAGGTCCTCGACATGGGCTGCGGACCCGGTCGCATCACGACATTCCTCGCCGCCCTCGGACTTCAACCGCGCGGACTCGACCTCTCCCCGGCCATGCTCGAACTCGCTCAGGGCCTCTATCCGACGCATCAGTTCGACGTCGGGTCGATGACCGCCCTGCCCTATGCCGATGAGTCCTTCTCCGGTCTCGTTGCCTGGTACTCGACGATCCATGTCCCGGACGACGAGCTTGTCCTCGCCTTCGCCGAGGCAGCCCGTGTTCTTCGCCCGGGCGGCTGGTTCCAGCTGGCGTTCCAGCTCGGGGACCGGGTCGATCACTTCTCCGATCTCGCCGGCTTCGACGTCGATCTCGACTTCCACCGCCGCTCGATCGCTGACGTGCTCACCGCGCTCGAACCGCACGGCTTCATTCCTGCCACCCGCCTCGAACGCGAACCCGACCGAACCGGTCGCTTCCCGGAGGCGACCAGGCAGGGGTACCTCCTCGTTCGTAAGGCCGGCCTCTGAGGTGAGAAGATGAAGGTGATATGAACATCGACATCGTCTTCCACACTCCCGAGATCCCCGGCAACACCGGAAACGCCATCCGGCTCGCCGCGGTCACCGGAGCTCATCTGCATCTCGTCGAGCCCCTCGGCTTCGACCTCTCCGACGCGAAGCTGCGCCGAGCCGGTCTCGACTATCACGACCTCGCCCATGTCACCGTCCATCGTTCGATCGACGAACTCTGGGGCCACCTCGGTGAACGTCGGGTGATCGCGTTCAGCACGCATACGGACAATTCCTTCGCCGAGGTGGACTACCAAGACGGTGATGTCCTCCTCTTCGGGCGCGAGTCGACGGGACTGTCCGACGAAGTCGTCAACGACGAGCATGTGGATATGACGGTGCGGATTCCGATGCTGCCGGCACGCCGTTCGCTCAACTTGGCGAACTCGGCATCCATCGCCATCTACGAAGCCTGGCGTCAGCACGGCTACGCAGGGGCATGAACCCGCGTAGACTTCTTCGCGAACGCTTTACCTGAAAGGACCACTATGACCGCCAAGGTGCTCACTGTCGCCGGATCCGATGTCTCCGGAGGAGCCGGACTCGAAGCCGATCTGAAGATGTTCGACGAATACGGGGCCTTCGGCACTGCCGTCGTCACCTGCATCGTCACTTTCGATCCCGATGACGGGTTCGCCCACGTCCTCGAGTTCATCGAGCCCGAGGTCGTCACCCGTCAGCTCGAATCGACGCTGGCCGTGCACGAGTTCACCGCCATCAAGTCTGGAATGCTCGGCTCCGTCGACTCGGCACTGGTCCTCGCCGAAGAGCTGAAGACCAATGATCTGCCGTACGTCTTCGATCCTGTGCTCGTGTGCAAGGGCGCAGGCACTATGGTCGATCTCAAGGATCTCTTCGTCGAGAACCTCGTGCCTCTGGCCACCGTCGTCACCCCGAACCTCGAAGAGGCCGCGACACTGGCCGGGGTCGACCCCATCGACTCCGTCGAGGGCATGATCGAGGCCGCGAAGATCATCCACGGGCAGGGGGCGAAGAACGTCGTCGTCAAGGGCGGAGCCCGCCTCGCCGGGGACGATGCCATCGACATCCTCTTCGACGGTGAGACCGTGACGACTCTGCGCTCGCGCAAGGTCAACAACAAGCTCGTCAATGGTGCAGGATGCTCCTTCGCCTCCTCGATCGCGGCAGGAATCGCCACCGGTCTCGACATCAAGGACGCCGTCGTCTCCGCCAAGGAGAAGGTCGCTCACGGAATCGCGAACTGCCTCGACAATGCCACCGGCGTCGCCTCGCTCTACCATCCGGCGGCACGGGTGAGCCCCTCGCTCGAGGTCTCAGTCACCGTCGACTGATCATCGGTGCTTCGGCTGCGTCCCCGCGGGGACGCAGCCAGTCACGGTCGGGACGTCGCAGCAGAGTCAGTCGACCTGCAGACAGCAGATCGCCCCGCACACCATTCCGGTGTGCGGGGCGATCTGTATGAAGCTGTTGGAAACGCCCGAGATCAGCGCTTGCCGAAGCCCTTGTAGCGGTCCTTGAACTTCTCCACGCGGCCGGCGGAGTCGAGGATGCGCTGCTTACCCGTGTAGAACGGGTGCGAAGCGGACGAGATCTCGACGTCGATCACGGGGTAGGTGTTGCCGTCTTCCCACTCGATGGTCTTCTCGCTCTTAGCGGTGGAGCGGGTGAGGAACTTGGTGCCGGAAGCCAGGTCGTTGAACACGATCGGCGCGTATTCCGGGTGGATGTCCTTCTTCATTTTCTTACCTCTGCTGAATTCTTTCAGGCGCCTGATATGAGTTGAACTCATCTGCCAGTGCCCGAATTCGTCTGCTGGACACGCTCCGAACCGTAGGAACCGGACACAGAGCGACAATCGATTCTAACTGATGGGCCCGGACAAAGCGATTCGACACGGATCTCCTAAACTGTGGCCATGACCACGAAGGAACGCCTCTCCACTCAGTTCACCCTCCGACCCGCCGCCACCGCCCCCGAACTCATGGCCGAATCGACGGCCGCCGCATTGTCCACGGTCTCCGGCGATGTCGACGTCTTCGACATCGATCCGCAGATCGCCGATACCGCTGCTCTCCTCGATGCGACGGATCTGCCTCCGGCCACTTCGGCGAACTGCGTTCTCGTCGCCGGGTCGCGGGGTGGTGAGGAGCGGATCGCCGCCTGCATGGTGCTGGCGAACACCCGCGCCGACGTCAACAAGCGGGTCAAGAAGCTCCTCGATGTCCGCAAGGCCTCGTTCCTGCCGCTCGAACGCGCTGTGAACGAATCTGGGATGGAGTACGGCGGCATCGGTCCGATCGGCCTGCCGGAGAATTATCGGGTGCTCATCGACTCCCGCGTCGCCGAGGCCGACGAACTCATCATCGGTTCCGGTATCCGCGGTTCAAAGCTGCTTCTCTCCGGTTCCACTCTCGCGTCCCTGCCCGGCGCCGAGGTGATCGAGGACCTCGCGAACGAGATCGGCTGACCGTGGCGCTCGGGCCGGCACCATGCGTCGGTTGGGTGCCGCCCGTCAGTCCTATTGCGTCCGTTAGCTCAGTCCCGCTCGTTCGATGACGTAGTCGATGAGCGGAGCGTAGAGGTTGGGCACGACGTCGTCGTCGAGTGGGATGGTCGCTTCGATCTGCCCTTGCGCCTCGGCAACGAATAGGGCCGGGTCGTTGCAGTCGGCATAGCCGATCGTTCGCAGTCCTCTGCTCGAGGCGGCTCCGGCCCACCCGTGGTCGGCGACGACGAGGTCGGGGGCTGGTCCGCCGCGGGCGGCGATATCATCGAGCAGCGCATGCATGGGTTCGGCCAGGTGCGTGTGTGGACTGCCGCCGTGCAGGTGCCAGGTCCACACGTTGTTGATCTGTCTGACGTCCCCGCCGATCTCCGGAACCGGGATGAAATGATCACGGGTGTCGATGACGGCGCCGGCGTCTTTCGCCGCGGCGGCAATTGCCATATGCACGGGCAGGAGTCCGGCTGGGTGGCCGGTGGCGAAGAGGATCTGGCCTCCGGCGCGCGCGACCTCGCCGATGACCTCGGCGAGGCTCTCCAGAGCGTCGATGCACCGATCGGTGGAAATCGTGTCCACGCCTTCGACGAAATCGGGATCGGGCCGCAGGCCACAGCGCTCGACCATGAGCGCGAACACCGCGTCGTAGTCCCAGTCACGGGTGAGCTCGACTCCGAAGTCGAATTGGCGTTCCTGGTCGAGGAACCGGTAGATGTGCGAGAGGTTGTTCTCTCTCGGTGTGGCGACCTCCCCGGTGATCCGTCCGGCTTCAAGAGCAAGGGCTAGGGTGCTGCGGTCCACTGGGGTCCTCTCTGTAGCTTGCGGGGAATAGGGCACTGGAACAGCTCAATCTTCCTGCAGGGCGAAGCAGGTCACCGCCGAGGCGGCCGCGACGTTGAGGGAGTCCACTCCCCCGCTCATGGGGATCATCACGGTCGAGTCGCAGGCGGAGATCGTCGATCTCTTCAGTCCGTCGCCTTCGGTGCCGAAGACCACGGCCGTACGTTCCGGTGCGGTGGCGGCGAACTGGCGCAGGCTCACCGATTCATCATCGAGTGCCAGTGCCGCGACATGGAACCCGGCTTCCTGGAGCTCTGCGATCCCGTCTGGCCAGGATTCGATGCGAGTCCACGGCACCTGGAATACCGTGCCCATCGACACGCGGATCGAGCGGCGATAGAGCGGATCGGCACAGCGCGGGGTCACGAGTACGGCATCGGCGCCGAATGCGGCGGCAGAGCGGAAGATGGCGCCGACGTTCGTATGGTCGACGATGTCTTCGATGACGACGAGTCGCCTGGCATTGGCGATCAAGGAGGCGACCGGAGCCGGAGCGGGTCGGCCCATGGCCGCCAGCGCTCCTCGGTGGAGGTGGAATCCGGTCAGGGACTCCACTGCGGCATCCGTGCCGATGAAGATCGGCACATCGCTCTCGGAGATGATGTCGGCCAGGTCGAACAGCCATTTCGGGCTGGTGAGGAACGACCGAGGTGAGAGGCCGACGGCATGAGCGCGGCGGATGATCTTCGAGGATTCGGCGATGAACAGCCCTTCGGCGGGTTCGCGGACGCTGCGCAGGGCGACATCGGTCAGCTGCGTGTAGTCGCGCATGCCCTCGAGACGCCCGTGCAGGGCATCGCTGGAATCATCGACCTGGCTCCCAGCAGTCAGGTCCGCCTCGTCGAAGAAGCGCAGACGCTCGACGGCGATCCCGAGCTCAGCGGACCGATCGATGACCTGCTGCCGGGTCAAGGGTGCCTTGGCGGGAGTGTTCACAGCGCGCTTCCCTTCACAGCGGAATTCCGTTCACAGCGTGAGGATCCTCCAGATCGCGACGAGTCCGAGGGCCACGATGACGGCGCGCAGCAGCACGGGCGAGAACTTCCGCCCGATACGGGCACCGAAGTACCCGCCGATGAGTGAGCCGATGGCGATGCAGACAACGGCGATCCAGTTGATCCGGTCGTGACCGACGATGATGTACGTGCTCGCCGAGACCGTATTGACGACGAGGACGAGGACGTTCTTCAGCCCGTTGAGTCGCTGCAGATCATCGGGCAGCAGCAGACCGAGCAGGGCGATGAGGATGATTCCCTGGGCAGCGGCGAAGTAGCCGCCGTAGATCGCGGTGAGGAAGACGACGATGAGCACGGCGATGTACCGGCCCGTGGACAGGCGGTCCCCCGCCTCGGCGGCCCGATGCTCGACGCCGGCGGCCTCCGCCCGGCGCAGGGACCGGTTCTTCAGGTAGCGGGAGAGGTACGGCTGGCCGACCACCATGATCAAGGCCACGACGAGGAGGACCGGCACGATCGTCTCGAATGCGTCCTCGGGCAGGTGCAGCAGCAGATACGCCCCGGTCAGCGACCCGAGCAGAGAGGCGGGAACGAATCCGAGAATCCGTTTCCACTGCCCTCGCAGCTCTTCGCGGTATCCGAACGAGGAGGCGATATTGCCGGGGATGAGACCGACGGCGTTGCTCATCGTCGACACCACCGGCGGCACTCCGAAGGCGACGAGCGCAGGGAAAGTGATGAGCGTTCCGGAGCCGACGACGGCGTTGATGCCTCCTGCCGCGATTCCGGCGACGATGACGAGGCCGATCTGCCACGGTTCGAGGCTCAGGTGCGCCAGGAACTCCATGCTCAGAGGGCGGAACGTGCGTGGTAGCGCTGACCGTCCCGAGTGAGCTTGACGTCGATGCCGAAGGTCGCCGCGAGGTTCTCCGCCGTCAGGGTCTCCTCGATCGGACCGGAGGCCAGATCGGTGCCCTCGGACAGCAGCAGCACATGCGTGATGCCCTCCGGGATCTCCTCGACATGATGGGTGACCATGATCGTGGCCGGCGCCCACTTCGACGAGAGGATCTCCGAGAGTGCGCCGAGCAGCTCCTCACGCCCACCGAAGTCGAGTCCGGACGCCGGCTCGTCGAGCAGCAGCAGCTCGGGGTCGGTCATGAGCGCACGCGCGATCTGCACACGCTTGCGCTCGCCCTCGGACAGCGTGCCGAAGGTGCGATCGGCCAAGTGAGTGATGTGGAACGCGGCCAGCAGATCGTGGGCACGCTCGATATCGTCCTGCTCGTACTCCTCCACCCAGCGTCCGGTGACGCCGTAGGCGGCGGTGAGCACGGTGTCGAGGACCGCTTCGGAACTCGGAATGCGGTTGGCCAGAATCGTCGAGGCATACCCGATGCGCGGACGCAGTTCGAACACATCGACGCGGCCGAGCTGCTCCTCGAGGATGTTGACCGTTCCCGTCGTCGGATGCATGCGACCGGCCGCGATTTCGAGCAGGGTCGTCTTGCCCGCACCATTGGGTCCGAGCACTGCCCAATGCTCGCCTTCGGCGACGGTCAGCGAGAAATCGTCGAGGAGGAAATTCGTCCCCCGGCGCACGGACACAGAATCCAGATTCAGGACTTCACTCATATCTTCAGACTCTATCGCAGACGAGCCGTCTATCCTGGTTCGACATGGACCTCACGACCGACTCACTGCTGCTGACCCTGGCCCTCAACCACCGTCTGCGCTCGACCCTGCCCCCTGACGAGGTGACCTCTGCCTTCCTCGACGATGATCGTGATGTTCCTCTCATCGTCTCCGATGAGGTCTTCGACTCGGTCGTTCCCACCGGTCTGCTGGTCTTCGCCGCCGAGGCGGACGCCGCCGGAATCACTCATGCCCGCTTGGCTCTGCACCACCCGTCCCTGCCGCATACGACTCCCCCGGTCGATCGCACCGCCCGGACGAAGGTCGGACGCCACACCGCGCCCGTCGTCCTTCATCGCGGCGATGAGCAGGCGGCGATCGCCCTCATCGGCGCCGAGGCGAACGTGGAGATCATCGCCTGTGCGCCCACCGTCTTCCGCCCCGTCACGGTCGGGTCCGCCCCCGAGGCGCTGCGGCGTCTGCGCCTGCTGGTGATGGAGGGCCTGCGCCTCGTCGAGACCATCGACGTCCCCGAGGACTGGAGGCAGGGGCCGTGGCGTGACTGGCAGGAGGAGCTGTCGACGATGCATCCGATCTCCCGGCTCATCCCCACCGAGGCGGATTCTCGCGCGATCTACGCCGCCCTCGACATCCACCACCGGATGCGCACGGTGCTCGCCCCTGCGACGGTCGCCCCACCCGAGTTCGGTGCGCTGCTGTCTCAGCTGCACCCCGCCGCCGCGGACTACATCATGGCGGTGGCTACGATGAAGGGGTGAATGAGACGCCTCAGGCCACCGCCTCCCAGACCCCCGTCCAACTGCTCGTCATGGACGTCGATTCGACGTTCATCAACGAAGAGGTCATCGACCTCATCGCCGCCCATGCCGGAGTCGGAGACAAGGTCGCCGACATCACCGAACGTGCCATGGCCGGTGAGCTCGACTTCGCCGAGTCCCTGGCCGAACGGGTCGCCCTGCTGAGCGGGCTGCCGGAGACCGTGCTCGATGAGGTGCGAGAGCAGATCACCCTCACCGAGGGGGCCGCCGACCTGGTCTCGGCCGTGCACTCCTCCGGCGGCCAGGTGGCGCTGGTCTCCGGCGGCTTCACAGCCATCATCGCTCCCGTCGCCGCACAGCTGGGTATCACCGACGTCTTCGCCAACGGTCTCGACATCGCTGACGGGCTGTTGACCGGACGGACGAACGGCCGTGTCATCGACCCGAGCGCCAAGGCCGAGATCTTCGAGGATCTGCTCGCTGCCGGCGGATACGATCGTGCCGCCTCGGTGGCGATCGGTGACGGCGCCAATGACATCGGCATGATCGAAGCCGCCGGTCTCGGAGTCGCCTTCTGTGCGAAGCCGGCCCTTGTGGCCGCGGCGGACGCATCCGTGGAGACACGCGACCTGCGAGCCGTCATCGACCTCGTCGCTGCCCGTGCGAACGTGTGAGCGATCCCTCGGACGGTGTGGCACCTGTGCCATTGACCGCTGACTGACCGAAGACGCCTGTGGCGCTGACGAATGTCTCGTCAGCGCCACAAGCGTCTTAGATCGCGTCGGTCGGACGGAGCGTTCAGACTCCGTGGAAGACCCGGATCTGCGGGGCCGGGTAGTGTCCCGGCTCCACGTCCCAGCTCTCGAGGTCGAAGACCGCGATCGACGAGGGACGGAACGTGTCGGGAACCCCGCCTTCCGGATTGAGGTGGCCGACCACCTCGGCGACGGTCGGCTGGTGGCCCACGATATACGCGCACTGCGCATCCGCGGGGATCGAGTTGATCGCATCCAGCCAGTCGTCGACGGACCCGGAGTACAGCGAGGGATCCTCGCGCAGGGTCAGGTCACCCGGTTCGTCGAGGGTTCCTCCGTGAGCACGGTTGACGGCTTCGACGACAGCCTGTCCGGTCTGCACGGTGCGCCTGGCCGCCGAGGCGATGGCCACATCGGGTGACCAGCGCTCGGCGATCTCGGCACCGGCCTCGACCGCTTGAGCCAGACCCTTCGCATCCAGTGACCGTTCGAAGTCGGTCGGACCGTGCGCTTCCGCCTTGGCGTGGCGGGCGAGGATGAGCACAGGCATGAGCTGTCTCAGGCGCCGGTCGAGTGGAATCCGCCGTCGACGTGGATCATCTCACCGGTGGTGGCGGGGAACCAGTCGGAGAGCAGGGCGACGATGGCCTTGCCGGCAGGAGTGGTGTCCTTCTGGTCCCAGCCCAGGGGTGCGCGGTCGCCCCACATGTCTTCGAGCGTGCCGAAGCCGGGGATGGAGGTTGCGGCGGTGGTCTTCAGCGGTCCGGCCGAGACGAGGTTGACGCGCACTCCGTCTTCGCCGACGTACTTGGCGAGATACCGGGCGGTCGATTCGAAGGCGGCCTTGGCCACACCCATCCAGTCGTAGACCGGCCAGGAGATGGTCGCGTCGAAGGTCAGTCCGACGATTCCCGCGCCCTTGTTGAGCACGGGCTTCGCGGCCACGGCGATGGCCTTGAGCGAGTAAGCGGAGACGTGGATAGCCGCAGATACGGAGTCCCACGGGGTGTCGAGGAAGACTCCGCCGAGGGCATCCTTCGGTGCGAAGGCGATGGCGTGGACGATTCCGTCGATGTTGCCGCCGAGGCGCTCTGGCAGGGCTGCGAGATCCTCTTCGTTCGTGGCGTCGAGTTCGATGACCTGCGGGGTCTCGGGCAGGCGTTCGGCGATTACCTGAGTGATCTTCATCTGGCGGCCGAAGCTCGAGAGGATGACCTCGGCTCCCTGCTCCTGTGCGATGCGAGCAGCGGCGAAGGCGATCGACGCCTCGGTGAGCACGCCGGTGACGAGAATGCGCTTTCCGTCAAGAATTCCCATGGTGGTCCTTTCGAAAGGAAGGTGGTTGCGTGTGCATGACGCCGCTTCGGGCGGTGTCTCTGTATCGAAGTCTACGGGCTGTGGCCCGGCCGGGCCGCATCGTCTGCGGCCCAGGATCCGGTGGTGGCCGGCCCGGCGCCGTCTGGGTCAGTGGCCCATGCCCAATCCGCCGTCGACGGGGATGACGGCACCGGAGATGTACGCGGCTTCGTCGGACGCCATCCAGCGGACGACCTTGGCGACCTCACCGGGTTCGGCGAATCGTTTCGCCGGGATCGTCGACAGGTATTCCTTCTGCTGCTTCTCGCTGAGTTCATCGGTCATATCCGTGCGGATGAAGCCGGGGGCGACGACATTGGCGGTGATTCCGCGGGAGCCGACCTCACGGGTGATGGAACGGGCGAAGCCGACGAGACCGGCCTTCGACGCGGAGTAGTTCGCCTGACCGGGCACCCCGTAGAGACCCGACACCGAGGAGATGAGGACGATGCGGCCCTTCTTCGCGCGGATCATCCCGGTGATTCCGCGCTTGACGGTGCGGAAGGCACCGGTGAGGTTCGTGTTGATGACGGATTCGAATTCGTCATCGTTCATCCGCATGAGCAGGTTGTCGGCGGTGATTCCGGCATTGGCCACGACGACCTCGACGGGACCGAGCTTCTCCTCGATCTCGGTGAACGCCCGATCGATCGATTCGCTGTCGGTGACATCGGCGGCCACGGCCAGCGCTCCCTCCGGGGCCTGACCGTTGCGGGAGGTGACTGCCACCTTGTCCCCCTGGGCGAGGAATTCCTCGGCGATGGTGCGACCGATTCCGCGGTTGCCGCCGGTGACGAGGACTGTGCGTGGTTCTGACACGTTGGTCTCCTGTTGATCGACTGTGTTCTTCAAATCTATCGTGGACAAACCTATCCTGTCCTTTGGCCGATGGATACGACTCTCACAAAGGACGAGTATCATGTTTGGCAGTCATCGATCGAAGAAGGATATGGTCAGGCACGCTCAGCAGATCACAACGGCAGACACCGCCCTTGATGACGATATGCGGTCTCGGATCATCAAGTATTCGATCACCATGGGCATCAGGACGGTCTGCTTCGTGGCCGCCTATTTCGCTTTCGTCGCCGACATGCACATCCTCATGTGGATCTGCGTGGCAGGTGCGATCGTCCTCCCCTACCCTGCGGTGATCTTCGCCAATGCGGGCCGCGAACGCACCCGAGACGATCGTTCCGCCCTGCTCGAACAGGCCCCGCTGACAGAGCTGCCGCCGGCGCGCGGTGAGACGATCTCCGGCGACACCCTCGGCGGAGAGACGATCGATGACGAGACGGACGACAATGCAGATCCCCGAGGCGGCGCCCCTGACGCGACCGATCCAGGCGAGGATCACCAGAGCGAAACGATCCGGGGCGAAACGATCCGGGGCGACACGGTCCCGGGCGAAACCGTCCAAGGTGAGACCGTCGACGACAACGACCAAGACAGGAAGGACCAGGCTTGAGCGAGCAGCTGCAGTGTTCCGCGAAGGAATGCCGGGCGTTCGCGACCCGCGCCCTGCTGTGGAACAATCCCCGCGTCCACACTCCCGAACGGAAGAAGACGTGGTTGGCCTGTGATGAGCACCTCGACTATCTGCGTGACTTCCTGACTCTGCGCGACTTCTTCATCAGCGACGTCTCCGTCGACGAGATTCCGGAGGACGCAGGTTGAGCCGCTATTCCTTCCTCTTCTCCGCACGCTGGCTCAAATACATCGCCATGGCGATCATCGTCATCATCGCCTGCGTGTTCCTCGCCCTGTGGCAGAAGGACCGCCGCGACCAGCGGGAGCAGGAGATCGCGACGATCACCGCGAACTACTCCGCCGACCCCGTCGACATCGCCTCGGTGCTCTCGACACCGAATTCGACGCTGGAGACCGCCGATGAGTGGACACAGGTGGAGCTGAGCGGAGAGTTCTCCGACGAGGACACCGTCCTCGCACGCAACCGCACGGTCGAAGACAAGCCCGGCTTCTATGTGGTGACTCCGTTCGAGATCAGCGGCGGTTCGACGATTGCCGTCGTCCGCGGCTTCACCGCCGAACAGGATTCCGTGCCGCCGGCTCCCCAGGGTGAGCAGACCGTGGTCGCTCATCTGCGTCCCGCTCAGGACGGGTCCGAGGATGAGAACCCGAAGGGACTCATCAAGGCCATCGATCCCGCACGGATTCCCGGTATGGACGATGCCTATTCGCATGTCTACGTCGAGGCCTCACCGGCCGAGACGGGCGGCTCCCCGGAAGAAGGGCTGACCCCGATGCCGATGCCCGAGCTCGATCCGGGCAACCACCTGTCCTATATGCTCCAGTGGTTCGCGTTCGGGATCATGATCATCATCGCCGTGGTCATCTCGGCCCGTCGGGAACGCAAAGCCGCCGCCGAGGCGGTCGACCACGGCTCTGCCGAGAACGAAATGGTCGTCATCGACAAGGCCGCCCTCGACGCGGGTGCGAAGATCAGTCAGCCCGGCAGCCGCTATGGCCGCAACCGCTGGGCATCGCCCACCGTGCGCGGGCAGGCCGAAGCCGATGAGGATGCCCTGTTCGAGGAGCGCTTCCGCTCTCAGTGAGCCGATCAGCCGAGTCAGGCCGACCGGCTCAACCGAGTGCGATGAGCCGGCTCAGGCGAGCGTGACGAGGTCGAGGTACGTGTCGTTCCACAGATCCTCGTCGCCGTCGGGCAGCAGGAGCACACGGTCGGGATCGAGCGCGGACACCGCACCCTCATCGTGGGTGACGAGCACGATCGCGCCTTCGTAACGGCGGATCGCCGAGAGGATCTCCTCGCGGGAGGCCGGATCGAGGTTGTTCGTCGGCTCGTCGAGCAGCAGCACATTCGCGCTCGAGACCACGAGGGTCGCCAGTGCCAGACGTGTCTTCTCGCCTCCGGAGAGGACCCCGGCGGGTTTGTGTACATCGTCGCCGCTGAAGAGGAACGAACCGAGCACGTTGCGCACCGCGGTGTCATCGAGGTGCGGGGAGTTCCGCGACATGTTCTCCAGCACTGTGCGCTCGAGGTCGAGGGTCTCATGCTCCTGCGCATAGTAGCCGAGCTTGAGGCCGTGTCCGGGCACGACTTCTCCGGAGTCGGGTTCGTCGAGTCCGGCGAGCAGACGCAGCAGCGTCGTCTTGCCGGCACCGTTGTAGCCGAGTACGACGACTCGTGTGCCCTTGTCGATTGCGAGATCGACACCGGTGAACACCTCCGTCGAACCGAAGCTGCGAGAAAGCCCTTCGGCTGTCAGCGGCACACGTCCGCAGTCGGCCGGAGCCGGGAAGCGCAGATTCGCGACCTTCTCCGTGGCGCGTTCGTCCTCGAGCCCGGCGAGCAGCCGGTCGGCGCGCTTGGCCATCTGCTGGGCGGCGACGGTCTTCGTCGCCTTCGCCATCATCTTGTTCGCCTGGGCGTTGAGCGCAGCGGCCTTCTTCTCGGCGTTGGCACGTTCGCGGCGGCGACGCCGCTCGTCGTCCTCACGCTGTTTGAGATAGAGCCGGTAGCCCATCGAATAGATGTCGATGGTCTGACGGGTGGCGTCGAGGAAGAAGACCTTGTTGACCACTTCGTCGATGAGATCGAGGTCGTGGCTGATGATGATCAGACCACCGGAGTAGGCCTTGAGGTGGTCGCGCAGCCACAGCACGGATTCGGCGTCGAGGTGGTTCGTCGGCTCGTCGAGGATCATCGTATCCGGAGCCGAGAACAGGATCCGGGCGAGCTCCACACGGCGGCGCTGACCGCCGGAGAGCGTCCCGATCTCCTGGCTGATCAGTGCTTCGTCGAGGCCGAGGTTCGCGGCGATGGCGAAGGCTTCGGATTCGGCGGCATAGCCGCCGGCGGCGATGAACTCCGCTTCGATGCGCGGGTAGCGGTCGATGGCCTTCGTCGCCACCTTCTCGTCCGGTGAGGCCATCTGCCGTTCGGCCTTGCGCAGACGCTTGACGAGGACGTCGAGGTCGCGCACCGAGAGGATGCGTTCCATTCCGGTGGCAGTGAGGTCGCCGCTGCGCGGATCCTGCGGCAGATAGCCGACGGTGCCGGAGATCGACACGGATCCGGATTGAGCCGGGTGTCCGCCCATGATCACCTTGGTCAGAGTCGTCTTGCCGGCGCCGTTGCGACCGACGAGACCGACCCGGTCGCCCTTGTCGACGCGGAAGGACACCTCGGACATGAGGGTGCGGGCGCCGACGGCGACTTCGAGGCCGGAGGCCTGAATCATTCTGTCTCCAAACTGCGGCCGATGAGCTCGGCCAGAAATTCTTGGGGGTGGATGCCGCGGGCCTGGGCCCGGGCGACTGAGGACGGCACACGGCAGGACACGACAGTGGAGTCCGGCCCGGCCGCTGTGGTCACGGGCTCGACGGAAACGTCGTCCTGAGCAACAGGTTCCGTCGGGTTGTCTGCCTGATCATCGTCGGCTGTCGTGGTCGACGTCCCCGCGGGGACGTATCCGGGGCCTTCCGGCACGGGCGTGCCCTTCTGGAAGGCGGTGGCTGCCGCGCGGGCGCGAACGTCGGCGGCCTCATTGAGTTCGTGGTGGTTGTGTCCCTTGACCCACTCGAACTCGACCGTCCGCCCGTTCAGTGCCTCATCGAGAGACGCTAAGAGGTCCTTGTTGAGGACTTCTTTTCCATCGGCTTTCTTCCACCCTTTGCGTTTCCACCCCGGCATCCATTTGGTCAGGGCGTTGATGACGTACTGCGAATCACAGTATATCTTCAGCTCGTCGTCGCTGTCCGCGGTCGACCGGAGCAGGTCGAGGACGGCCATGAGCTCACCGCGGTTGTTCGTCGCGTTCTTCCACCCACCGGCGTGCCAGGAGGTGTCGTCAATGTACCAGGCCCACCCGGCCGGTCCGGGATTGCCGAGCGCTGATCCGTCTGCGGCAGCGATGATCGTCAATGGTTCTCCTTGGAAAGTCGGATTCCATTCTTTCACGCCGCTGCCTGGTTCTCGGTCCGCGGGGCGGTGATCTCCGCGACCCTGCCCAGCGACGAAGGCCGGATCGGACGACAATCGCCGAGGCGGGGCTGACCTTCTCAGGTCGCCCCGCCTCGGCGATGGTGTTCGTCTGCGTTCCCGAGGGACGCGGACAACCGAACGTCGTCGGTGTCGGATCAGATATTGAATCCGAGGGCGCGCATCTGTTCGCGGCCGTCCTCGGTGATCTTCTCCGGACCCCATGGCGGCATCCAGACCCAGTTGATCCGGTAGGCCGGCACGATTCCCTCGAGCGACTGTGCGGTCTGGTCCTCGATGACATCGGTCAGCGGGCAGGCCGCCGAGGTCAGGGTCATCTCGATCACGGCAGTGCCGTCGTCTTCGACCGAGAGTCCGTACACGAGGCCGAGATCGACGATGTTGACACCGAGCTCGGGATCGACGACGTCCATCATCGCTTCGCGCACTTCGTCGACGCTGGCATTCTGCGGTGCGTCAATGACTTCAGGCATTGTGTTTCTCCTCACGAGCTGCTTGTGCTTGGTTGAGTGCGTCCTTGAACGCCATCCATGCCAGGAGAGCGCATTTGATCCTGGCCGGAAACTTCGACACTCCGGTGAACGCCGCGGCGTCCCCGAGAATCGACTCATCCGCCTCCATTGTCCCACGGGAATGCATGAGTTCGTGGAACGCGCCTTCGATCTCGAGCATCTGCGGGGCGGAGGATTCGGCGGCCAGCTCCGACAGCACCGAGGCCGAAGCCATCGAGATCGAACAGCCGTCGCCGGTCCACCGCACCGCGATCGTGCCGTCCTCACGCAGTTCGGTCTCGAGCTCGATCTCATCGCCGCACGTCGGGTTCACCTGATGCGAATATCCGTGCGGTGACGATGCTGCGTCACGGAGCAGTTCGGTGTTGCCGATGCGTGCCCGCGACTGGTCGAGGATGACCTGCTGGTAGAGCTGCTGCATCTGTGTGCTCATCGCTTCGCTCCCCTCCTCACGCGACTCCGAAGAAGGGCCGCACTTCCGCCAGAGCAGAAAGGAAGCGGGTGCAGTCTTCGACGTTGTTGTACAGGTATGTGCTCGCCCGCGTCGAGGCGGTGACTCCGAAACGGCGGTGCAGCGGCTGAGCGCAGTGGTGGCCCACCCGCACGGCGATGCCCTGCGAGTCGAGATACTGTCCGACATCGTGGGCGTGCACGCCGTCGACGTCGAAGGCCACAGTTCCGATCCGGTCCTCGGCCTCGCCGAGGATGCGGATTCCGGGGATCTGGCTGATCCCGTCGAGGAGGACTCGGGCGAGTTCCTTCTCGTGCTCGAGAATATTGTCCAGCCCCACCTCGGTGAGGTATCCGATCGCTGTCGCGAACGCCGCCACCTCGGCGACCGGCTGAGTGCCGGCCTCGAAGCGCTGCGGAGCGGGCATGAACTCGGTCTCGGCCATGGTCACCGTGGTGATCATGGATCCGCCGGTGAGCACCGGCGGCAGAGCGTCGAGCAGTTCGGACTTGCCCCACAGCGCACCCAGACCGGTGGGGCCGAGCGCCTTGTGAGCCGAGAAGGCCGCGAAGTCGACATCGAGGTCGACGAAGTCCACGGGCATATGCGGAACGGACTGGCAGGCGTCGAGCACGACGTAGGCTCCGACGGCGCGGGCCCGTTCCACGAGGCGGTCGACCGGGTTGATCGTGCCGAGGACGTTGGAGACGTGCGTGAACGCGAGCACCTTCGTCGATTCGTCGACGATCGTGTCGAGATCGGTCAGGTCGAGTTCACCGGAGTCGGTGACCGGCAGCCAGCGCAGCTGTGCTCCCGTGGCGGCGGCCAGCTGCTGCCACGGCACGAGATTCGCGTGGTGCTCCATCTCGGTGACGACGATCGAGTCACCGGGGACGAGGGCGAAACGCTCTGCGTCGTCTCCCCCGAAGCCATGGCTGGCCCGATCCATGCCGAGGGCCACGATGTTGAGCGCCTCGGTGGCGTTCTTCGTCCAGCACACCTGTTCCGGTGCCCCGCCGACGAGTCCGGCAGCGGCGATCCGACCGTTCTCGAAGGCGTCGGTGGCCTCGACGGCCAGGGAGTGTGCGCCTCGGTGGACGGCGGCGTTGCGCTGCTGGAAGTACTCGACGAAGGTGTCGATGACGCACTGCGGCTTCTGCGATGTCGCTCCCGAGTCGAGATACGACAGCGGCGACTCCCCGACCCTCACATCGAGGATCGGGAAGTCGCCCCTCAGACGTGAGAACATCAGACGCCGGCGGTGAAGAAGCGGTCGTAGCCTTCGTTCTCGAGGCGTTCAGCCAGTTCCGGTCCGCCTTCCTCGGCCACCTTGCCCTTGATGATCACGTGGACGTGGTCGGGCTTGATGTAGTTGAGGATGCGCGTGTAGTGGGTGATGAGCATGATGCCGACGTCGGTGGCGTCCTTGACGCGGTTGACGCCTTCGGACACGATGCGCAGCGCGTCGACGTCGAGGCCGGAGTCGGTCTCGTCGAGCACAGCGAACTTCGGCTTGAGCATCTCGAGCTGCAGGATCTCGTGACGCTTCTTCTCGCCGCCGGAGAAGCCTTCGTTGACGTTGCGCGAGGCGAAGGCGGGATCCACGCGGAGGTTCTCCATAGCCTGCTTGAGGTCCTTGGTCCAGTTGCGCAGCTTCGGAGCTTCACCGTCGATGGCGGTCTTGGCCGAACGGAGGAAGTTCGTCACGGTCACGCCGGGAACCTCGACGGGGTACTGCATGGCCAGGAACAGTCCGGCCTTGGCACGCTCGTCGACGGACATCTCGAGGACGTCCTCTCCGTCGAGGGTGACCGAACCGGAGGTCACTTCGTACTTGGGGTGACCGGCCAGGGCGTAGGCCAGGGTCGACTTGCCGGAGCCGTTGGGGCCCATGATGGCGTGGGTCTCGTTGGAGTTGATGACGAGGTTGATGCCGTTGAGGATGGGTTTGAGACCGTTTTCGGTGTTGACACCGACGTGCAGGTCTTCGATCTTGAGAGTGGACATAATGATCCTTCTTCTTCGGTCTTGAGTCAGTTCAGGGTGGTGTTCGGGTCGACGAGGATGCGGCCGGCGATCTCTTTGCAGTCATAGACCGCGACGGGTTCGAACGCCGGCGGATTCACCGGCTTGCCCGTGGTCAGGTCGAACTGCGAGCCGTGCAGCCAGCATTCGATGGTGCAGTCCTCGACGTCTCCTTCGGCCAGCGACACCTCACCATGGGTGCACAGGTCGTCGATGGCGTGGATCGTGCCGTCGGAGTCGCGAGCGATGCAGATCTCGAACTCGCCGACCTCGATGCGCATGGTGCCGCCGGGGGCCACCTCGTCGGTGGCCGCCACGTCGATCATGGTCACAGAACACTCCGGGACAGTTCGTCCTCGATGCGTTCGTTGAGCACGCCTTCGATCTCGGGCACCTGGATCTTCTGGATCACTTCGTTGAAGAATCCGCGGACCACGAGCTGACGAGCGACGTCCTCGGGGATGCCGCGGCTCATGAGGTAGAACAGGTGCTCCTCATCGAAGCGACCCACCGAGGAGGCGTGGCCGGCACCGGCGATGTCGCCGGTCTCGATCTCGAGGTTCGGCACCGAGTCGGCGCGGGCGCCATCGGTGAGGATGAGGTTCCGGTTGAGCTCGTAGGTGTCGATGTCGAGGGCTTCGGGACGGATGAGCACATCGCCGATCCACACGCTGCGCGCGTCCTTGCCCTGCAGAGCGCCCTTGTAGTGGACGTTCGACTGAGCCTTCGGCGTGTTGTGGTCGATGTAGGTGCGGTGCTCGAGGTGCTGACCGGCGTCGGCGAAGTAGAGTCCGAGCAGTTCGGCCTCTCCCCCGGCTGCCGAGTAGCGCACGTTCGTGTTCAGGCGCACGACGTCACCGCCGAGGGTGATGTGGATGTGCTTGAACTTCGCGTCCTTGCCCACGATCGCATCGTGCTGACCGAGGTGCTGGGAGCCGTCTTCCCACAGCTGCAGCGAAACGAAGGTCACGTCCGCACCATCGCCGATGACGAGGGAGACGAGCTCGGAGTACCGGGCCAGTCCCTCGTGTTCGACGACGATGGTCGCCTTCGAGTTCGCGCCGACGGTGACGACGACATGGCCGTGGCCGAGTGCCTCACCGGTGCCGTCGGCGTGGATGATCGCGGCCCGCTCGAGTTCGGTGTCCGCGGGGATCGAGTAGTGCGTCACCGCAGAGGCGCGGTTGGCGGCGACGGCCGCGGCCCGGTCCTCGGGCTCGAGGATGCCCAGTTCCTGAGCCGACTCGAGCGAGATCTCCTCGACGGACAGTCCCGCGGGCAGATCCGACTCGAACTTCAGCTTCGCCTCGGTGGCGGTGTCCTCGAAGAACTCGCTGAACTTGCGGACGGGCGAGAAGCGCCATTCCTCCTCCCGGCCGGTGGGCACGGGGAAGTCGGCGACATCGAAGCTGCGCGTGCGCGCATCGCGCTTCGAATCGGGCACCTGGACCTCGGAACCGTGCGAATGCTCGGAGAGGCCAAGCGGATTGGTG
This sequence comes from Brevibacterium sp. H602, assembly GCF_051172395.1. Classification (NCBI taxonomy): domain Bacteria; kingdom Bacillati; phylum Actinomycetota; class Actinomycetes; order Micrococcales; family Brevibacteriaceae; genus Brevibacterium; species Brevibacterium sp. H602. The sequence continues at coordinate 50,673 of NZ_JBPIZD010000004.1, forward strand.
GTATCAGTCACAGATTTACTCCTTTGAGTGCAGTGGGCGCTGGGTCGGTTCTCAGCCGACCGCGCCTTCCATCTGCAGTTCGATGAGGCGGTTGAGTTCGAGGGCGTACTCCATCGGGAGTTCTCGCGCGATGGGCTCGACGAAGCCGCGCACGATCATCGCCATCGCCTCGGTCTCCTCCATGCCGCGGGACATGAGGTAGAAGAGCTGATCCTCGCTGACCTTCGACACGGTGGCCTCATGGCCGAGTGTGACGTCGTCTTCGCGGATGTCGATGTAGGGGTACGTGTCCGAACGGGAGACGTTGTCGACGAGCAGGGCGTCGCAGAGGACGTTGTTCGACGAGCCCTCGGCACCCGGGTGGACGTGGACGAGTCCGCGGTAGCCGGCACGTCCGCCGCCGCGGGCCACGGACTTCGACACGATCGACGAATGGGTGTGCGGAGCGGCGTGGACCATCTTCGCACCGGTGTCCTGGTGCTGTCCCTCGCCGGCGAAGGCCACGGACAGCGTCTCGCCGCGGGCGTGCTCACCGGTGAGCCAGATGGCCGGGTACTTCATGGTCACCTTCGAGCCGATGTTGCCGTCGACCCATTCCATGGAGGCGCCCTCTTCGGCGATGGCGCGCTTGGTGACGAGGTTGTACACGTTGTTCGACCAGTTCTGGATCGTCGTGTAGCGGACCTTCGCATCCTTCTTCGCGATGATCTCGACGACGGCCGAGTGCAGGGAGTCCGTCTTGTAGATCGGAGCGGTGCAGCCCTCGACGTAGTGGACCGAGGAACCCTCGTCGGCGATGATGAGCGTGCGCTCGAACTGGCCCATGTTCTCCGTGTTGATGCGGAAGTAGGCCTGCAGCGGGATCTCGACGTGGACGCCCTTGGGGACGTAGACGAAGGAACCGCCGGACCAGACAGCGGTGTTCAGAGCGGCGAACTTGTTGTCGCCGGACGGAATGATCGACCCGAAGTACTCTTCGAAGATCTCCGGGTGCTCGCGCAGGCCGGTGTCGGTGTCCATGAAGATGACACCCTGAGCCTCGAGCTCCTCGTTGATCTGGTGGTAGACGACCTCGGACTCGTACTGAGCGGCGACACCGGCGACGAGGCGCTGCTTCTCGGCCTCGGGGATGCCGAGCTTGTCATAGGTGTTGCGGATGTCCTCGGGCAGGTCCTCCCAGGACGTCGCCTGTCCCTCGGTGGAGCGGACGAAGTACTTGATGTCGGCGAAGTCGATTCCGGTGAGATCGGCGCCCCAGTTCGGCATCGGCTTCTTGTCGAACAGACGCAGAGCCTTGAGCCGACGCTTGAGCATCCACTCCGGTTCGTCCTTGAGCTTCGAGATGTTGCGGACGACTTCCTCGCTGAGGCCGCGGGTCGCGGTCGCGCCGGCGTCGTTCTCGTCGTGCCAACCGTATGCGTACTGCCCGAGGTCTTTGAGCTCGGGATTCGCATCGATGATCCGATTTCCTGTGTCAGTCATCGTGAACCTCCTTGAGGTCGATCATTGCTGTGGATGAGTGGTCTGGTCAGTTCCGAAGTCGGAATGTGGGTGGTGCACACATGGTCGCCCTGCGCCAGCGACGACAGCCGCCGCACGTCGACGCCGAGGTAGTCGGAGAACATCGCGAGCTCTGCTTCGCAGATCTCCGGGTACTCCGCCGCCACGGCCTGGATCGGGCAGTGTCCCTGGCACAGCTGCATCGCCTCCAACGGGGTTCCGGCCGCAACCGGGGTCGCCGAGGCGGCGTACCCTTCCCGTGTGAGTGCGGCGGCGAGTGCACGTGAGCGAGACGCCACTGTGGTGCCGCCGCGCTTCTCGAGTTCCGGTCCGAGTCGCTCTCGCAGTCGGCTCACGAGGTCTTCTGTGAATCCGTCCACTGCCGATCGGCCGTGCTTGTCCTCCATGAAGCGCAGGATGTTCACGGCCAACTCGTCGTAGGAATGACTGACCGAATCGTGTCCGGCCGTCGTGACCACATAGTGCCGGGCCGGTCGGCCCCTGCCCGCCTGTTTGCCGGCGAGTTCACGGACCTCGAGGAGACCCTCACTCTCCAGCGCGTCCAGGTGACGACGGATCGCCGCGGGAGTCAGCTCGAGGGCTTTGGCCAAAGACGAAGCAGTGATCGGCCCTTCGTCGAGCACCGACTGGAATACCTTCTGCCGGGTTCGGCGATCTTCCGTGTCGTTTGCAGCCATAATCCACCTCCTTGACTAACACAACAATATTGTTGCGTAATTTGTTTCGTAAAACTAGGTGAGCCTAACCCCCGCCCGCATCGCGCGCGGACACCTGCGGTTTCGACACCGGTTTCGACGCGTCGTAGAATAGCCTGGTGTCATCTCCGGCCCTGACCATTCGCGGTCTCCAGTACTCCTACGGCACCCACCGTGTCGTCGACGGAATCGACCTCACGGCCGAGTCCGGATCCGTCCTCGGCGTGCTCGGACCCAACGGCGCTGGAAAATCCACGACCATCTCTCTGGCCGTGGGCACCCGCCGTCCCGACTCGGGCACGGTGGAGATCTTCGGACACGACCCCGTCACCGAACACGCGACGACGTCGCAGCTGGCCGGGGTCATGCTCCAGGACGGCGGCCTGCCGATGAGCTCGAAGCCCCTGCAGGTGCTGCGGCACCTCTCCACCCTCTATGAGAATCCCGTACCGGTCGACGAACTCGCCGATCCCCTCGGCCTCCACGACTTCGCCGGACGCACGATGCGCAGGCTCTCCGGAGGACAGAAGCAGCGAGTGGCGTTGGCAGCGGCCCTCATCGGACGGCCGCGCCTCGTCTTCCTCGACGAGCCCTGCGCCGGTCTCGATCCGCAGGCTCGCGAAGTCGTGCACAGCTTCATCCGCGATCTCGCCGACCGCGGAGTCGCCGTCGTCCTCACCACCCACGACCTCGCCGAGGCCGAGGAGCTCTCCGACGAGGTCGTCGTCATCGATCGCGGACGGATCATCGCGCAGGGAGCACCCGAGGAGCTGCGCAGCGCCTCCGCCGGGTCACGGTCGCTGACGATACGCCTCGACTCCGCCGTCCCCGCCGCTCTCGTCGATCGACTCACCGAGCTCGGTCCCGCCTCGGCGCAGGGCTCACTGATCTCCCTCGACGGAGCACCGACTGCGAGCCAGATCGCGGCTGCGTGCACTGCCGTCGCCGAGGCGGGCCTGCAGATCACGGACATCGGCATGCAGAGGCAGTCCCTGTCCGATGTATTCTTCGAACTGACCGGGAGGCCGTTGCGATGACATCGACCCGCATCGTCTCGCAGGCGAAGTTCGAGACCCTGTCCGTTCTGCGCAACGGCGAACAGCTGCTGCTCTCGATCATCTTCCCGCTGGGTCTGCTCGTCTTCCTCGCCAAGACTCCCCTGCTCACCGGACTCGGGGTCATCGATACCGGTGCCGATTCGCTGTCGATCGCCGTCCCCGGGGCGCTGAGCCTGAGCCTGGCCTCCAGCGCCTTCACCGGGCAGGCGATCGCAACCGCCTTCGATCGCCGCTACGGAGTGCTGCGGCAGCTGGCGACGACTCCGCTGGGGACGAACGGACTCATCCTCGGCAAACTCGGCGCCGTCATCGTCGTCGTTGCCCTCCAGTACGCGCTCGTCTTCGCCGCGGCGGCGATTCTCGGCTTCCGGGGCACCGTCGACGTCCTCGGACTCATCCTGGCCACACTGTTCGGCACCGCAGCGCTGCTCTCGCTCGGTCTGCTCATGGCCGGCACGGTGCGCGCCGAGGCGACTCTGGCGGTGACGAACCTCCTCTGGGTGCTCATGGCAGGCGTCGGTGGCCTCGTCATCGCGCATCCGGGAGAATGGGGAACGGTTGTGGGCTACCTGCCCTCCGGTGCGCTCGGCGACGCCATGCGATCCGCCATCGGACACGGCGGCACAGACATCAAGGCAATCATCGTGCTCCTGATATGGGGGCTTGTGGGAACGCTTGCGGCACGCAGGTGGTTCCGTTTCGAATGAGGAGTGAAGTGGTCACGAAGAAGATCCGCATCGCCGCTTGGGCCATGCTCATCGCCCAGGCAGGAATCATCCTGACCGGCGGAATCGTCCGGCTCACCGGCTCGGGGCTCGGCTGTTCGGACTGGCCGAAGTGCACCCCGGATTCGCTCGTGGCCACCAGCGAGATGGGCATCCACGGCGCCATCGAGTTCGGCAACCGCCTGCTGGCTGTGGCGCTGGCGATCCTCGGCGTGTGCATTGCCCTTCTGCTGTGGAAGAGCCGGAAACAGCGCCCGGATCTCTTCTGGCTCAACATCGGGCTGCTGGCCATCGTGCCCGTCCAGGCCGTCGTCGGCGGAATCACCGTGTGGACGAAGCTCAACCCCTGGGTCGTCGCCGGACACTTCGTGCCCTCAGCCGTCGCGGTCGGGGTCGCCGCCTACTTCGTCCGCCGCACCTATGACACGGGAGTGCGGCTGGGGACCAAGGCCCCGGCTCCGCTGCCGACCTTGGGCTGGATCATCCTCGGCCTCACCGCGATCATCGTCGTCTTCGGCGTGCTGACCACGGGGGCCGGGCCCCATTCGGGCTCGACGATCTCGACCCGCAACAACCTCGACAACATCTGGGTCACCCGTCTGCATGCCGCGCCGGTGTGGCTGCTCGTCATCGCCACGATCTCCGCGCTCGTCGTCGCCCGGAAGAAGGCGCAGACGGCGATGGTCGCCCCGCTGACCGTGCTCCTCGTCGTCGAGGTCGCCCAGGGAATCATCGGCTACGTCCAGTACTTCCTCGGTGTTCCCGAACTGCTCGTGGCCTTACACATGATCGGCCTCTCGGCTACGATTGCGGCAAGCGTTGCCGTCCTCGACAGCGCGTACCCGAGGAGCACCGATGTCAATACCGATCGTTCCATGTCTGTGGTTTCCTGACTGCGCCGAGGAGGCCATGGAGTTCTACTGCTCTGTCTTCCCCAATTCGCGCGTCCTGTCCATCGAACGCTATCCCGACGAATCCCTCGACGAACACTTCAAGGGGATGAGCGGGAAGGTCCTGACCGGCCGGTTCGTCCTCGACGGCACAGAGTTCATCTGCCTCGACGGCGGACCGGTGTTCACATTCAACGAGGCGATCTCGCTGACCGTCGAATGCGCGGACCAAGCCGAGATCGACCATTACTGGTCACACCTCTCGGCCTCCCCCGAGCACGAACAGTGCGGCTGGCTCAAAGACCGGTTCGGAGTCAGCTGGCAGATCGTTCCGGCGAACCTCGGCGAGCTGATGACCGGTCCGGCACAGACTCAGGCGCTCATGCAGATGAAGAAGATCGTCATCGACGACCTCGTCAACGCCGGCTGAGGATCTGAGTTCCGGCCCGAAGCGCAGGGCACAGACGCACAACGGCACAGTTTGAGTTGGATAGCACTGTTTCAAACGTGTGCTATCCAGCCCAAACTGGGCCGAATGGATCAGCGGGTTCTTCGGCGAGTCACCAGATCCCGGGGATCAGGGTGGGCACGAACGGGTCGATGGCCACTGCCAGGAAGAGCAGCGACAGGTACGTGATCGAACCGTGGAAGACCTTCATCGCCTTGAGCGAGGTGCCGTCCTTGCCCTGCTTGGCACGGGAGACCAGCGAGTAGCAGGACCACAGGAACCAGACTCCGGCGCCCACGGCCACGATCGTGTAGACCGGGCCCATCGGAGCGACGGGAATGAGCGCGAGTGAGCAGGCGATCATCGCCCAGGTGTAGAGGATCATCTGACGGCCGACGGATGTCGGCGGAACCTTCGACGGCAGCATGGGCACGTCGGCGGCGTCGTAGTCGGCCTTGTACTTGATCGCCAGCGGCCAGTAGTGCGGCGGGGTCCAGAAGAAGACGACGAGGAAGAGCAGCACGGGCTCCCACGCGATCCCCCCGGTCACGGCCGACCAGCCGATGAGCACGGGCATGCAGCCTGCGGCGCCGCCCCAGACGATGTTCTGTGAAGTGCGGCGCTTGAGGACAAGGGTGTAGAAGACTGCGTAGAGCAGGATCGCCGAGGCGGTGAGTCCCGCCGTGACCCAGTTCGTGAATCCGCCGAGCCAGAAGATCGAACCGATGCCGAGCACGAAGGCGAAGATCAGTGCAGAACGGGGGCTGATCTCACCGGTGACGAGGGGACGGTCCTTCGTCCGCTCCATCTTCGCGTCGATGTCACGGTCGACATAGCAGTTGAAGACCGAGGCCGAGGCCGCAGCGGCGGCTCCGCCGATGAGGGTGTTGATGACCAGCCAGATGTTCGGCATTCCCTGAGCGGCCAGGAACATCACGGGCGCGGTCGTGACGAGGAGGAGCTCGATGACCCGCGGCTTGGTCAGCGCGATATAGGCGCTGATGATCGAACGCGGTCGGGTAGCGAGACTCTGCTCGTCGATGGCCCTCTGCAGAGGTCGTTCACTCTGCTCTTCCCGGTTCTGACGAAGTTTGCTCACGCCCTAGATTCTACCTGTTGTCGAAGTTTTTGCCAGTCGCGCGCAGGCGAGTCGAGTCACTGACGATGCGGACGAGGAACGCCACCGCCGCACACACCGGAGCAAGCACGACGACCTGGACGATGAGCACTGAGATGAAGCTCAGCGAGGCCGACTGCGGATCCGTGCCGAGGAGATTCACATCGACGCACAGTCCGATGATTCCGGCGATGACGGAATAGACGAGGGCCGTCGTCCACACCAGACCGCCGCGCCGTGCATTGAGCATCACGGTCAGCGCTGCCGCGAAGGGTGTGAGCAGGAGGAGCGTGCCCAGCGTCCACAGACCGAGCTCCCCGATGTCGACGCTGCCGCGCAACGGCTGGGCGATCGCCGACGACACGGCGACGGTCATCACGGCGAAGAGCACCGGGCACGCGGTGCCGATCCGGGAGATCCGCCGACGGAGACCTCTTGTCTGTTCGGCCACCTCGGCGAGGTCCGGGCGTCTGCCCGCCAGCCGAACGGATCGCTGGTCTCCACTGTCTGCGACAGCGGCATCGATCACGGGTTCAGCACCTTTGCCCACCCTGTCACCTCTCCTATCAGCACCGGCCTCTGGTCAGTCTCTTCGGCGCGCTGCAGTTGTTGAATGTCGAATCACAGCTGTGCGCGAGACCACACTTTACCCGTCGGTAGCCTAAATGTCTTGCTCCTCGTCGGCACGGCAGGTGAACAGGGGCGGCGCTTCAGGCATCCGACGGGTAGAGTTTGAATGCACGCTCTTCAGACGAACGAAGGATCGCTCGACGACATGACAACTCTGTCCTGGACTGAACTCGACAATCGCGCAGTCGACACTGCCCGCCTCCTCGCCGCGGATGCGGTGCAGAAGACAGGGAACGGGCACCCGGGCACCGCAATGAGCCTGGCCCCCATCGCCCATTACCTGTATCAGCACGGACTCACTCACGACCCGGCCGACCCGACTTGGGTCGGCCGTGATCGTTTCGTCCTCTCCTGCGGTCACAGTTCGCTCACCCAGTACGTCCAGCTCTACCTGGCAGGGTTCGGGCTCGAGCTCGACGATCTCAAGGCGCTGCGCACATGGGGTTCGCTGACCCCGGGTCACCCGGAGGTCGGCCACACCGCCGGCGTCGAGATCACCACCGGTCCCCTGGGCTCCGGACTGGCCTCGGCCGTGGGCATGGCCATGGCCGCTCGCCGTGAACGCGGACTCTTCGACCCCGAGGCGGCTCCCGGCACCTCACCGTTCGACCACAACATCGTCGTGCTCGCCTCCGACGGTGACCTCGAAGAAGGAGTGTCGGGTGAGGCGTCATCGCTGGCCGGGACACAGGAGCTGTCGAACCTGCTGGTGATCTGGGACGACAACAAGATCTCCATCGAAGACGACACCGCGATCGCCTTCGGCGAGGACACGGCCGCCCGGTACGCCGCCTACGGTTGGCACGTCCAGCACGTCGACTTCACCGCCGGCGGTGACTACCACGAGGACATCGAAGCCTTCCACGCCGCCGTCGAGGCCGCTCGCGCGGATTCCCGCCCCTCGTTCATCCGTCTGTCCACGATCATCGCCTGGCCCGCCCCGAACGCGCAGAACACCGGCGGGTCCCACGGTGCGGCCCTCGGCGAGGACGAGATCCGTGCGACCAAGGAGGTCCTCGGCTTCGACCCGGAGTCGACCTTCGCCGTCGATGACGAGGTTCTCGCCCACACTCGTCAGGCCCTGGACCGCGGTCGTGCCGCCCACCTCGAATGGGACAAGTCCTTCGCGGAATGGCGCACCGCGAACCCGGACAACGCCGCTCTCTTCGAACGTCTGTCCAAGCGCGAACTGCCCGCCGGCCTCGATGCGGCCTTCCCGGTCTTCGAAGCCAGCGAGAAGGGCATCGCGACTCGCGCGGCGTCCGGTCAGGTTCTCAATGCGATCGCCGAGACCATGCCCGAACTCTGGGGCGGTTCCGCCGACCTCGCGGGTTCGAACAACACTCTGATCAAGGGTGAGCCGAGCTTCCTGCCCGCTCACCGGTCCACGGGTGCGTTCTCCGGCCACGAGTACGGACGCAATATCCACTTCGGCGTCCGCGAGTTCTCCGCCGGTCTCATCGGCAACGGCATCGCCCTGCACGGCGGAACCCGCCCGTACAACGGCACGTTCCTCGTCTTCAGCGACTACCAGCGTCCGGCAGTGCGCCTGGCTGCCCTCCAGCAACTGCCGAACCTGTTCGTGTGGACCCACGATTCGATCGGCCTCGGCGAGGACGGACCGACCCACCAGCCGATCGAGCACCTCTCCGCGCTGCGGGCGATCCCCGGCCTCGACCTCGTCCGACCGGCCGATGCGAACGAGACCGCGGTCGCGTGGCGGAAGATCCTCGAACGCACCGACGGCCCCAGCGGACTCGTGCTGACCCGACAGGCCGTGCCGGTCCTCGACCGTGAGAAGTACGCCCCCGCCTCCGAGGCCGCACGTGGCGGCTATGTGCTCACCGATACCGGTGACGAACCCGAGGTGGCCATCATCGCCAGCGGTTCCGAGGTCGCCATCGCCCTCGAGGCCGCCGAGGCTCTGCAGGCATCGGGCACAGCCGCTCGCGTCATCTCCATGCCGTGCCAGGAATGGTTCGACGCTCAGCCGGAGGACTACCGGGCCACCGTGCTGCCGCGTTCGCTCAAGGCACGGGTGAGCATCGAAGCCGCCTCGGCGATGAGCTGGCACAAGTACCTCGGCGATGCCGGTCGTGCCGTGTCCATCGAACACTTCGGTGCATCCGCGGACTACCAGACCCTGTACGAGAAGTTCGGCATCACGGCCTCGGCCGTCGTCGACGCAGCCCAGGAATCCATCAACGCAGCAAAGGCGGAAGCATGAGTGAACGTCTCCAGCAGCTCAGCGCGGCCGGAGTCTCGATCTGGCTCGACGACCTCTCCCGCACCCGACTCGAATCCGGGGATCTCGCCCGCCTCATCGCGGAATCCTCCGTCACGGGTGTGACGACGAATCCGACGATCTTCGCGAACGCGATCTCGGCTGCCGACGACTACGACGCTGCGGTCGCCGAGCTCGGTGCCTCCGGCGCCGATGTGGATGAGGCCATCGAGGCGCTGACCACCGCGGATGTCGCCGAGGCGGCCCGCCTGTTCCGTCCGGTCTTCGAGTCCACGGACGGCGAGGACGGTCGCGTGTCGATCGAGGTCGCTCCCCCGCTGGCTCATGATGCGCAAGGGACCGTCGCCTCGGCGAAGGCCCTGTGGGACCGCGTCGGCGAACCGAATGCGATGATCAAGATCCCGGCCACCGAGGAGGGACTCCGCTCGATCTCCGAAACGATCGCAGCCGGGATCAGCGTCAACGTCACGCTCGTGTTCTCCCTGACCCGCTACCGCCACGTCGTCGAGGCCTTCCTCCAGGGGCTGGAGAAGGCCCGCGCCGCCGGCCATGACCTCTCGACGATTCGGTCGGTGGCCTCGGTGTTCGTCTCCCGAGTAGACTCGGAGATCGATTCCCGTCTCGACTCCATCGACGACCCGAAGGCCGTAGAGCTCAAGGGCAAGGCGGGCATCGCGAACTGCGTGCTCGCCCACGAGATCCATTCGCAGCTGTTCACTTCCGAACGCTTCCGAGTCCTCGAACTCGCCGGGGCACGTCCGCAGCGTCTGCTGTGGGCTTCGACCGGAGTGAAGAACCCCGACTACGCCGACACGATGTACGTGACCGGGCTCGTCGCGCCGAACACCGTGAACACGATGCCCGAGCCCACCCTGGAGGCGTTCGCCGATCACGGTGAGGTCACCGGCCAGATCACGTCCGAGCAATACCGTGCCGCCGACGAGGTCTTCGATGCTCTGGCACGACTGGGCATCGACTACGCCGAAGTCATGACCGTGCTCGAAGAGCAGGGGCTGGAGAAGTTCGACGTCAGTTGGACCGAACTCCAGGAAACGATCCGTACGGCTCTGGACCGCTCATGAAACTGTCACTCTCTGTTCCCGTCGATGAGGAGTTCGAGGCAGAGGCCGCGCGTCTCATCGACGCGGGCCTGGCTTCCCGGCTGAGCGCCAAGGATGCGGAACTGTTCGACGGGGCCGCCGATGCCGCGGACCGGATGGGCTGGGTGGACCTGCCGCAGAATGCCGCAGATCTGCTCGATGAGATCGAATCCCTGCGGGCGCGCCTGCAGGAGCAGGGTCTGCGCACGATCAGCTTGGCCGGAATGGGCGGGTCATCGCTCGCTCCCGAGGTGATGGCTCAGACGGCTGGTGTCCGACTCGAGATCATCGATTCGACGGATCCCCATCAGGTCGCCGAGGCGATCGGCACCGACCTCGAACACACGGTCTTCATCATCGCGTCGAAGTCTGGAACCACGGTGGAGACGGATTCGATCCGCCGCAGCTTCGCCGCGGCCTTCGAGTCGATCGGCGTCGATCCGGCGTCCCGGACGATCGCGATCACCGATCCGGGAACCGAACTCGAGGCGTTGGCCGCCGATCAGGGCTTCCTTGCGACCTTCCTCGTCGACCCCACGGTCGGCGGACGCTTCAGCGCGCTCTCGGCCTTCGGACTCGTCCCCGCGGGTCTGGCGGGCGCCGATGTGCGCGGAATCGTCGCAGAGGCCGCCGCGGCCGCCTCCGACCTGTCTGCCGACGGTCTGGACAATCCTGCGCTGCGGTTCGGTGCGTGGCTGAGCATCGCCCACGCCCGGACGACGGAGAAGCTCGTCCTCGCCGAGACCGCTGAGAAGCTCAGCGGACTCGGTGCATGGGTCGAGCAGCTGATCGCCGAGTCCCTCGGCAAGGACGGTCAGGGCATCCTTCCCGTCGTCGTCGACTCCCCCGCCGACATCGGGTTCTCCGATGCACGTGCCGACGCCCTCCTGTGCCTGCTCGGGCCGGCAGCCGATGACTCTGAGCTGGGTGCACCGTCCGGATTCGAAGCGACGATCACGGGTGGATTGGGCGAACTGTTCCTGTTCTGGGAATACGCCACGGCCATCGCCGGATACAGTATCGGGGTCAACCCCTTCGACCAGCCCGATGTGGAGGCAGCAAAGGCACAGGCCAGGCACCTGCTCGACGGACCGGACTCCGGTTCGACGGGGCAGGCGCGGTTCCGTGAGAGAGACATCGACGTTCTCGAGGTCATCGATGAGGCCACGGATCTCGTCGGGGCCCTGGAGGAGCTGTTCTCGCAGGTCGACGAGTACGGATATGTCGGTATCCAGGCCTACCTCGATCGGATCGCCGATGCCGAAGCTGAGGACCTGCGTCCGCTCGTGTCCACACATGCCGGAGTGCAGACGACCTTCGGCTTCGGCCCCCGCTACCTGCATTCGACCGGTCAGTACCACAAGGGCGGTCATCCGAACGGAGTGTTCCTCCAGATCACCGGTGAAGAGCGCACGGACCTGCTGGTGCCGGGACGCAACTTCGGCTTCGCTCAGCTGCAGCGTGCCCAGGCCGCCGGAGATGCGGCGGTGCTGAGCGAGAAGGGCCGGCCCGTGCTGCGCCTGCACCTGCTTGATCGTGCTCGTGGGCTCGAACAGCTGCGGGAGGCAATCGGGTCGATCAGCCCGCGCCACCACTTCGGCCACGACTGATCTGCCGGAAACGGCACCGATCCGCCGGCACGACGGACAGAGCACGAGTGAGAAGGACCCCGACCGGATCGGTCGGGGTCCTTCTCATTCGTCCACCCGGGGCGGACGGTGTCTCACGGTCTCGGCATCAGCGGGTCGCGATGACTCAGGAGTTGAACCGGGTGAGGACGCCCAGCAGGATGATGCAGGCCGCCCAGATGATCGCCATGAGCGTCGTGAACCGGTTGAGGTTGCGCTCGGCGACGCCCGAGGATCCCAGCGACGAGGACATTCCGCCGCCGAACATGTCGGACATGCCACCGCCCTTGCCCTTGTGCATGAGGATCAGCAGGGTGAGGAAGATGCTCGTGAGCACGAGCAGCGCGATGAGAATGATGTTGAGGATTTCCACGTCGGATTCAACCTATGTTTCGTCGAGTGTTTCGTCGAATGATGCGTCTGTCAGTCTACTTCGCGACCGCGGCCTTGCACAAAGCGGCGAAGTCCGGGCCGCTGAGGCTCGCACCTCCGACCAGTGCGCCGTCGACGTCCGCGGAGGCGACGATCTCGGCGACGTTGTCGGCCTTGACCGACCCGCCGTAGAGAATGCGGGTGGTCTGGGCAAGAGCGTCGCCGTACTTCTCACCGATGCGTGCGCGGATGGCCGATGCCATCTCGGCGGCATCGGCGGCCGTGGCTGTCTCGCCGGTGCCGATCGCCCACACGGGTTCGTAGGCGATGACGAGGCCGGAGAGGTCGGCGGCGTCGAATCCGGCCAGCGACTCCTCGAGCTGTCCGAGGGTGAACTCGACGTGGCTCTTCTCCTGTCGCTGCTCCAGCGACTCCCCCACGCAGAGGATCGGAGTGAGTTCAGCCGACAGCGCGGCCTTGATCTTCGCGGCCACGACCTCGTTGGTCTCATGATTGTCGGCACGGCGTTCGCTGTGGCCGATGACCACGTAGCTGCAGCCGAGCCGGGAGAGGAACGATGCGGCGATCTCTCCGGTATGCGCTCCGGGAGTGTGCTGGGAGACGTCCTGGGCACCGTACTTCAACCACAGCTTGTCGCCCTGGACGAGTGTCTGCACCGAACGGATGTCGGTGAACGGCGGAATGACGACGACTTCGCAGCGGCTGTCGTCGAGTTTGGCGTCCTCGAGTGCCCAGGCGAGCTTCTGGACAGCGGAGATCGCCTCCAGATGATCGTGGTTCATCTTCCAGTTGCCTGCCAGCAGCAGGGTGCGGTCGCTCATGGTGTCTGTCTTCCTCATCCGAGTGCGTCGAGTCCGGGCAGCGTCTTGCCTTCGAGATATTCGAGGCTGGCACCGCCGCCGGTGGAGATGTGTCCGAAGGCGTCATCGGCGAAGCCGAGGCTGCTCACGGCGGCAGCGGAATCTCCGCCGCCGACCACGGTCAGTCTACGCCCCTGACCGCCGGCGTCACCGGTCAGGGCTTGGGCTACGGCTTTGGTGCCGGCGGCGAAGGCGGGGAACTCGAAGACTCCCATCGGCCCGTTCCAGAACACGGTGGTCGAGTCCGCGATGATCTCGGCATAGGCACGAGCCGATTCGGGTCCGATGTCGAGGCCGAGTCCGTTGCCTCCGGCCGGGGTGTCTTCGAGTTCGGCGACGGGCCGGACCCAGTGCTCTGCGTCGGCGGCGAAGGAGGCGGCCATGACGATGTCCGTGGGCAGGACGATGCGTGCGCCACCGGATCGGGAGCGTTCGAGGTAGCCCTTGACGTCGTCGATGCGGTCTTTCTCGACGAGGCTCGAGCCGATGTCGTGGCCGAGTGCGGCAAGGAAAGTGAAGACCATTCCGCCGCCGATGAGCAGATTGTCGGCACGGTCGATGAGGTTGTCGATGACGCCGAGTTTGTCCGAGACCTTGGAACCGCCGAGAACGACGGTGAATGGCGATTCGGGGTTGTTCAGCAGCCTGTCGCTGACTTCTACTTCGGCACGCACGAGTGAGCCGGCATAGTGCGGAAGGAGGCCTGCGATGTCGTAGACCGAGGCCTGCTTGCGGTGGACGACGCCGAATCCGTCGGAGACGAAGTCATCGGCCAGTGCTGCCAGCTGGGTGGCGAACTCCTGGCGCTCGGCATCGTCCTTCGCCGTCTCGCCGGGGTTGAAGCGCAGGTTCTCCAGCAGCAGCACGTCGCCGTCGGTCAGGGCTGCAGCCTTCGTCTGCGCATCGTCACCGACGGTGTCGGCGGCGAAGGCGACCGGACGGCCGATGGCTTCGGCGAGTTCGGGGACGATCGGGGCCAGCGAGAACTGCGGGTCCGGTTCTCCCTTCGGCCGGCCCAGATGCGACATCACGATGACCTTGGCTCCCGCCTCGGCGAGGGACCTGATGGTTCCGGCCGAGGCCAGGATGCGACCGCGGTCGGTGATGGTGCCGTCGTCCATCGGCACGTTGAGATCGCTGCGGACGAGCACCGTGTGTCCGGCGAAGATGCCCGCATCGTCGAATGTCCTCATGAGTCCCTTTCGCTGAGAATGTAGCTGACCATGTCTTTGAGTCGGTTCGTGTATCCCCACTCGTTGTCGTACCAGGCCACGACCTTGATCTGGTCGCCCAGCACCATCGTGAGCTTGGAATCGACGATCGCCGAGGCGGTGGTGCCGACGATGTCGCTGGAGACGAGTTCGTCGGTGGAGTAGTCGAGGTAGGGCGATCCGTCCGCGGCGGAGGCGAGGATCGCCTTGACCTCGTCGCGGTCGGCGCTCTTGGAGGTGGTGAAGGTGAAGTCGATGATCGATCCGGCGGGCACCGGCACGCGAACGGCCAGTCCGTCGAGCTTGCCCTCGAGGTGGGGCATGACACGACCGACGGTGCGTGCGGCTCCGGTCGTGGTCGGCACGATGTTGACGGCGGCGGCGCGAGCGCGACGCAGATCCCGGTGGGGTCCGTCGACGAGCATCTGGTCGCCGGTGTAGGCGTGAACGGTGTTGAGCAGCCCGGATTCGACGCCGAGGGCATCGTCGAGCGCCTTGACGACGGTGGCCATGCAGTTCGTCGTGCACGAGGCATTCGAGACGACGGAGTGCGCGGACGGGTCGAACGTATCCTCGTTCACCCCCATGACGAGGGTCGCGTCGACGTCCTTTCCGGGGGCGGAGAGCACGACGGTCTGCACCGTGCCGCCGAGGTGGGCCTCGGCCTGATCCTGCCGGGTGAAGCGTCCGGTGGATTCGACGACGAGTTCGACCTTGTGCGAACTCCAGTCGATGACGGACGGGTCGGCTTGGCTGGTCACCGCGATCTCTCGTCCGTCGACGATGATCGCCTCGTCGGCGGCGTCGACGTCATGGTCGAAGCGCGGCCACACGGAGTCGTGGGAGAGCAGATGAGCCAGGGTCGTCGTATCGGTGAGATCGTTGATGGCCACGACCTCGAAATCAGCATCGGGTTCGAGGGACAGACGGAACAGGGCACGGCCGATTCGGCCGAAGCCGTTGATGGCGATTCGTCTCATGCCTCGATCTTAGCGATCCTCGAGCATTTCGGGGGTCAGGCTGGCTTCGGTGTCGGGAATTCCCAGTTCTTCCGCATGCTTGTCCGCTGTGGACAGCAGCCTGCGGATCCGGCCGGCCACCGCATCCTTCGTCATCGGCGGGTCGGCGAGCTGACCGAGCTCCTCGAGGGACGCCTGTTTATGGGTCACTCGAAGCTGACCAGCGTAGCGGAGGTGTTCGGGGACTTCGTCGCCGAGGATCTCCAGGGCGCGTTCGACCCGGGCGCCGGCGGCCACGGCGGCGCGGGCCGAGCGGCGCAGGTTCGCATCGTCGAAGTTCGCCAGGCGGTTCGCGGTCGCACGGACCTCCCGCCGCATCCGCCGTTCCTCCCAGACCAGCACGGCGCTGTGGGAGCCCATGCGGGTGAGCAACGCGGCGATATCGTCTCCGTCGCGGATGACGACGCGGTCGACTCCGCGGACTTCGCGGGCTTTCGCGCTCAGTCCGAGCCGGCGGGCTGCGCCGACGAGGGCAAGAGCCGCCTCGGGGCCGGGGCAGGTGACTTCCAGCGCCGAGGAGCGCCCCGGCTCGGTCAGTGAGCCGTGAGCGAGGAAGGCTCCGCGCCAGGCGGCTTCGGCATCGGCGACGGAGCCGTTGACGATGGCCGAGGGCAGTCCGCGCACGGGACGGCCGCGGTTGTCGACGAGTCCGGTCTGGCGGGCCAGGGCTCCCCCGTCACGGGTGACGCGCAGCAGGTAGCGGTTGGAGCGGCGGATTCCGGCGGCGTTGATGACGACGATGTCGGCATGCTGACCGTAGAGATCCTTGATCTCCGCGCGCAGCCGTTTGGCGGCCTGGGCGGTGTCGAGTTCGGCTTCGAGAACGATCGAGCCGTTGACGAGGTGGAGGGCGGAGGAGAAGCGGAAGATCGAGGACACCTCGGCCTTGCGGGCGGAGGTGCGAGTGATCTTCACTCGCGCCAACTCGTCCTTGACCTGAGCGGTCAGTGCCATAGCTCGTCCTCCTGCACCTGAAGTTCTACCACTGCTCGGCGACGCCGATCCCGGCGTCCAACAACATGTCACGGTAGCATGCCGCCAGCTTGAGGCTGTCATGCTGTCCCTGCCTCCGTGAGCGCAGGGGACGTTCCCAGAGTTGCGCTCCGAACATGTCCTCGGCCCGCTGCGGCAGGTCGGGTTCGAGTTCGGTGGCCGCCTCGTCGACGAGGACATAGTCCAAGGTCAGTGAGCGGGCATGACGGTGGAGGGAGACGAGGTGTTCGCCGAGGCTCAGGTCCTTCGTCTCACCGTCGGTGGAGCTGAGGTTGAGCGTGAGGGATTTCACCGCTTTCGAGGCCACGATCGCCTCGGCCAGCGACGGCACGAGCAGGTGCGGCATCACCGAGGTGTACCAGGAGCCGGGGCCGAGGTTGAGGACATCGGCCTCCTCCACGGCTTCGATCGTCTCGTAGCGAGCCGGCGGGGCTGCCGGGTCGAGGCGCACGGTCTCGACGTGGCCGATCGTGGAGGCGAGCACGGACTGACCGCGCACGACCTGGAAGGAGCCGGGGAACTTCACATCGGCTTCGATCGTCAGCGGCACCGAGGACATCGGGAGCACGCGACCGTGAGCGCGCAGCAGGCGGGCCATCCAGTCCAGACCGGCCACATGGTCGCCGTGGATCTGCCACAGTGCTGCGATGAGCAGATTGCCCACCGCGTGACCGTGCAGCTCACCTGTCGATTCGAAGCGGTGCTGGATGACATCACGCCAGGTCTGGCCCCACGTGCCGTCATCGCAGAGTGCGGCCAGCGCCATTCGCAGATCGCCGGGAGGCAGTCCGCCGAGCTCATCGCGCAGTCGTCCCGATGAGCCGCCGTCGTCGGCGACTGTGACGACCGCGGTGAGGTCTTCGGTGAGCAGGCGGAACGCCCTCAGCGCCGCGTAGAGTCCGTGGCCGCCGCCGAAGGAGACGATGTTCGGACCGTCCTTCTGTGCGCCCGTGGAGATGACGGGCAGGTCTTCGGTCTCCATGTCATTCTCTTCCCAGATCGCGATGACGCACGGCCACCGGGATCCCGGTCTGGGCCGACAGCAGTCGTCCGACGCGTTCGCTGATCGCCACGGAACGGTGTTTGCCGCCCGTGCAGCCGATGCCGATCATCGCGTAGCCGCGGCCCTCGTGCAGATAGCCCTCGGCGACCGTGGACAGAGTGGCGGC
Organism: Brevibacterium sp. H602; assembly: GCF_051172395.1. Taxonomy (NCBI): domain Bacteria; kingdom Bacillati; phylum Actinomycetota; class Actinomycetes; order Micrococcales; family Brevibacteriaceae; genus Brevibacterium; species Brevibacterium sp. H602. Next base: position 68,375 of record NZ_JBPIZD010000004.1, read on the forward strand.
ATAGCGTTCGATGAATTCCTCGGCGCCGTTCTGCTCGAGGACGTAGGCTGCGACATCGGAGTCGAGTCCGTTGTGTCCGCGCAGGTGGGGAATCCAGTACGGATTCGGCAGGAAGCGGACGTCGGCGACGTGGTCGGCGTCCTTGGGCAGGCCGTATTTGAAGCCGAAGCTCATCACCGTCAGCCGCAGCGGCGGGGTGTCGTCGTCGCTGAAGCGTTTGCGCACCTCCGCGGAGAGCTGGTGCACGTTGAGGTCGGATGTGTCGACGATGATGTCGGCACGGTGTCTCAGCGACTCGAGTTCGACGCGTTCGGCTTCGATGCCCTCGAGCAGGGTCCCCTCCCCCTGCAGTGGGTGGGGTCGCCTGGTCGATTCGAAGCGTCGGACGAGGACTTCGTCGGAGGCGTCGAGGAAGACGATGCGCAGGGACAGACCCTGATCGACGAAGTCGCTGATCGTCTCCTGCAGTTCGGTGTATTTGGTCCGCCCTTTGGCGTCGATGACGATGGCGATCTTCGGCAGGGCGCCGTCGGCACGGGCGACGAGTTCGACGAGCGGACGCATCATCTGCGGCGGCAGGTTGTCGACGACGTACCAGTCCATGTCTTCGAGCACATTGGCCACGGTGGTGCGGCCCGCTCCGGACATGCCGGTGACGAGCACAACCTCGATGGGGTGGTCGGCTCCGTTCGATTCGGCCTGCACGCTCACTCGTCCTCCTCTGCTCGTGCCCGATAGGTCGGTGGGCACTGTACCTCTCGGCACTACTCTAGGGCAGAATCGCAGAGCTCAGTCGGCCAGAGCCGTGACGATCTTCGCGGCGAGGGAGGGACCGATTCCCTTGACCTCGCAGATTTCTTCGGCGGTGGCAGCACGGACCTTCTTCACGGATCCGAAATGGCGCAGCAGAGCGGTGCGCTTCGACTCTCCGAGGCCCGGAATGTCGTCGAGCACCGAACTCGTCATCGCCTTCGCACGTTTCGACCGGTGATAGGTGATGGCGAAGCGGTGGGCCTCATCACGCAGGCGCTGCATGAGGAAGAGCCCTTCGGAGTTGCGTGGGAGGATGACCGGGAACGGATCGTCGGGTACCCAGATCTCTTCGAGCCGTTTGGCCAGACCGACGACGGAGATGTCGACGATGCCGAGGTCGGTCAGTGCCCGCGTTGCTGCGGCAACCTGCGGTCCGGCACCGTCGACGACGAGCAGGCTGGGTCGGTAGCCGAAGCGCTCGTCGGGCTCTTCGGAGGTCATCTGTTCGAGGTAGCGGCTGAAGCGACGGGAGACGACGTCGTACATCGAAGCCGTGTCGTCGGCCGCGGCTTCACCGTGGATGGCGAAGTGTCGGTAGTCGCGCTTCTTCGCCATTCCGTCTTCGAACACGACGAGTGAGGCGACGACGTTCGATCCCTGGGTATGGGAGATGTCGATGCATTCGATGCGCAGCGGTGCTTCCGGCAGGTCGAGGTGCTCCTGGATCTCCTTGAGAGCCTGGCTGCGGGTCGTCAGGTCGGAGGAGCGTTTGAGTTTGTGCTGGATGAGCGCTTCCTTCGCGTTCTTCCCCACGGTCTCCAGGGCCGCCTTCTTCTCGCCGCGTTCGGGCACCCGCACGGTCACGCGCGAACCGCGCTGCTCGCTCAGCCAGGCTTCCAGGGACTCCAGATCCGCCGGCAGGGTGTCGACGAGGATCTCCTTCGGGATGGCATCGGCATCGAGTCCGGAGTAGGCCTGTCGCAGGTAATCGGTGGTCAGTTCTGCGGGAGTGTGATCGTCGGAGCGTTCGATGATCCAGCCGCGTTGGCCGCGGATACGACCCTGGCGCACGTGGAATACCTGGACGGAGGCTTCGAGCTCCTCGGTGACGAGGGCGAAGATATCGCAGTCGGCGCTCACCGACAGGACGACTGCGGATTTGTCGAGGACCTTCTGCAGGGCGGAGATCTCGTCGCGCAGACCGGCCGCGCGTTCGTAGTCGAGTTCGGCCGCGGCATCGGCCATCTCCTTCTGCCGGTAGCTGATGAACCGACCGGTGTTTCCGGACATGAAGTCGGAGATGCTGCGGGCCAGGTCTTTGTGATCGTCCTTGCTGATCTGGCCGACGCAGGGAGCTGCGCATTTGTCGATATAGCCGAGCAGGCAGGGCCTGCCGCTGCGTTCGGCTCGCCGGTAGACCCCAGCTGTGCAGGTGCGCATCGGGAAGGCCTTGAGCAGCAGGTCGAGGGTGTCCTTGATCGCCCACACCTGCGCGAAGGGACCGAAGTACTTCACTCCCTTGCGTCGTTTTCCGCGAGTGATGAAGGCCCGAGGCACTTCGTCATTCATCGTGATCGCGAGGTAGGGGTAGGACTTGTCGTCGCGGAACATGACGTTGAACCGCGGGTTGAACTCGTTGATCCACGTCCATTCGAGCTGCAGAGCTTCGACCTCGGTGTCGACGACGGTCCATTCCACCGAGTTCGCGGTGTGGACCATCGTCGAGGTGCGCGGGTGCAGCTGGGCGGGGTTGGCGAAGTACGAGTTGAGTCGGTTGCGGAGGTTCTTCGCCTTTCCGACATAGATCACCCGCCGGTCGGGGTCGCGGAACTTGTAGACCCCGGCCGATGTGGGGATCGACCCCGTGGCCGGACGGTAGGTGGATGGATCAGGCATTCGGATCAGGACTTGAGCATCGGCTTGAGGAACCGTCCGGTGTGCGATTCGGCCACCTCGGCGACCTCTTCGGGAGTGCCCTGGGCGATGATCTGCCCGCCGCCGCGACCGCCCTCGGGTCCGAGATCGATGATGTGATCGGCATTGCCGATGACATCGAGGTTGTGCTCGATGACGATGACCGTATTGCCTTTGTCGACGAGTCCCTGGAGGACCATGAGCAGCTTCGAGATGTCCTCGAAGTGCAGACCGGTCGTCGGTTCGTCGAGCACGTAGACGGTGCGGCCGCGGGAGCGCTTCTGCAGTTCGGCGGCGAGCTTGACACGCTGTGCCTCACCGCCGGAGAGCGTCGTGGCTGGTTGGCCGAGTCGGACATAGCCGAGCCCCACCTCGACGAGGGTCTTGAGGTGTCGCGAGATCGCGGGAATCGCGGCGAAGAAGTCGTTGGCCTCCTCGATGGGCATGTCGAGGACCTCGGCGATGTTCTTGCCCTTGAACGTGACCTCCAGGGTCTCCCGGTTGTACCGGGCGCCCTGGCAGACCTCACAGGGGACGTAGACATCGGGCAGGAAGTTCATCTCGATCTTGATCGTGCCGTCGCCGCTGCAGTTCTCGCAGCGTCCGCCCTTGACGTTGAAGGAGAACCGACCGGGCAGATAACCGCGGACCTTCGCCGATTCGGTTTCGGCGAACAGTCGGCGCACATGGTCGAAGACGCCGGTGTAGGTCGCGGGATTCGACCGCGGGGTGCGACCGATCGGCGACTGGTCGACGTGGACGACCTTGTCGAGATTGTCCAGGCCGGTCACGCGCTTGTGCCGTCCCGGCACCCGGGAGGCGCCGTTGAGGACGTTGGCCATCTGTGTGTAGAGGATCTCGTTGACGAGCGTCGATTTGCCCGAACCGGACACGCCGGTGACGGCGGTGAGCACACCGAGGGGGAAGGACACGGTGACGTCGCGCAGGTTGTTCTCCACGGCCTTCTCGACGGTGACCATCCGGTCCGTGTCGACGGGGCGGCGCGTCGGCGGGATCTGGATCGCCCGCCGGCCGGAGAGGTAGTCGCCGGTGATCGATCCCTCGGCGTCCTTGAGGCCGGTGACGGGTCCGGAGTAGACGACCTCTCCCCCGTGTTCGCCGGCGCCGGGCCCGATATCGACGATCCAGTCGGCGGATTCGATGGTGTCCTCGTCGTGTTCGACGACGATGAGTGTGTTCCCGAGATCCTTGAGCTTGTTGAGCGTTTCGATGAGTCGGCGGTTGTCGCGCTGATGCAGTCCGATGGAGGGCTCGTCGAGGACGTAGAGGACGCCGACGAGGCCGGAGCCGATCTGCGTGGCCAGGCGGATGCGCTGGGCCTCGCCGCCGGAGAGCGTACCGGCGGCCCGGTTGAGGCTGAGGTAGTCGAGGCCGACGTCGAGGAGGAATCCGAGTCGGGCGTTGATCTCCTTCATCACCTGTGCCGCCACGGCGGCATCGCGGGAGCTCAGCTCGAGGGAGCCGAGGAAGGAGGCAGCTTCGTCGAGGGCGAGTTCGGAGACTTCGGCGATGGACCTGTCGCCGACCTTGACGGCGAGGATCTCCGGTTTGAGGCGCGTACCGTCACAGCTGGCACACGGGATCTCACGCATATAGGACTCGTAGCGTTCCCGCGACCACTCGGATTCTGTTTCTTCGTGTTTGCGCTGAATGTACTGGTAGACGCCTTCGAAGCCCGTCGAGTATGTGCGTTCACGACCGAAGCGGTTCTTGTACTTGACGTGGACTTTGTAGTCCTTGCCCGTGAGAATCGCGGTCTTCGCGGACTTCGGCAGCTTCTTCCACGGCGTCTTCATATCGAAGCCGAGCTCGTCGCCGAGCCCCTTGAGCAGACGGTTGAAGTACTTCGAGACCTGCTTGCCTCCCGACCAGGGGGCGATGGCTCCGGAACCGAGGCTGAGGTCTTCGTCGGGGACGACGAGATCTTCGTCAACCTGCAGACGCGTGCCGATGCCGTCGCAGGTGGGGCAGGCTCCGAAGGGCGAGTTGAAGGAGAACGAGCGGGGTTCGATCTCGTCGATCGTCAGCGGATGCTCGTTCGGGCACGACATGTGCTCGGAGAATGTGCGGGTCGTGCCTTCGTCGACGAGGTCGATGTCGATGCGTCCGTCGGCGAGCCCCAGGGCGGTCTCGACGGAGTCGGTCAGCCGCGGGCGCATTCCCGATTTGGCGACGAGACGGTCGACGACCACGGAGATCGTGTGCTTGTACTGCTTCTCCAAGGTCGGCGGTTCGCTCAGGCTGATCTGCTCGCCGTCGACGATGGCCCTGGAGAAGCCCTTGGACTGCAGGTCGGTGAAGAGGTCGACGAATTCGCCCTTGCGGGACCGGACGACGGGAGCGAGGACGAGGAACTTCGTCCGCTCCTCGAGTTCGAGCAGCTGGTCGACGATCTGCTGCGGGGTCTGCTTCGTGATGACCTCACCGCAGACGGGGCAGTGCGGGATGCCGATCCGCGCCCACAGCAGGCGGAGGAAGTCATAGACCTCGGTGATCGTGCCGACGGTCGAACGCGGGTTGCGCGATGTCGACTTCTGGTCGATCGACACCGCCGGAGACAGCCCTTCGATGAAGTCGACGTCGGGTTTGTCCATCTGCCCGAGGAACATCCGGGCATAGGAGGACAGGGATTCGACATAGCGTCGCTGCCCCTCGGCGAAGATCGTGTCGAAGGCCAGCGAGGATTTGCCGGAACCGGACAAGCCGGTGAACACGACCATCGAGTCACGCGGCAGCGCGATCTCGACGTTCTTGAGATTGTGTGCTCGCGCTCCCTTGACCCACAGGGTGTCGAGATGGGAGACGCCTGTCACTTGCTCACCGTTATTGGTTTTCATCACCTGACCACTGTATTACTCGGCACTGACATTGCTGTATTCGCAGCGGTTTCCGGCTCATCTGCCGATCTCTCCGACGGAGAGGATGCGGAGCACGATATCGCCGGATTCGTCGCTGGCGGCCACGTCCACCTCGGCGTCGATGGCCCAGTCCCTGTTGTCGTCGGGATCAGCGAGGATCTGTCGGACGCTCCATGTGTCTGAACCGGGTGTGATGTCGATATATTCCCGACCGCGGGCCTTCTGGTCGACGATGAGCTCCCCGTATTCGTCATAGAAGTCCTCGATCGCGTCTTCCCAGGCCCGTGAGTCGAATCCCGATTCGGCGTCGAGGCGGCCGAGCTCGGTGTAGTTCGCGCGTTCGGCCAGCAGCACGCGGTGGAACAGGGCGTTGCGAATCTCTGCGGTGAAGACCTTCGTGTTCTCGGAGAACCGGCGATCGAGTGCCGGCAGATCATCGTCGTGTTCGGTGGGGTCGAGTCCCTGCAGGGTCCGCCATTCGTCGAGCAGCGACGAATCCGTCCGGGCGATGGTCTCCCCGAGCCATTCGATGATGGTCTCGAGTTCCTCGGTCCGGTTCTCTGCGGGGACGTTGTGGAGCAGTGCACGGTAGACGTCGGTGAGGTAGCGCAACAGGCTGCCTTCGGCCCGGGCGAGGCTGTAGTAGCCGACGAACTGGGTGAAGCCCATCGCCTGCTCGATCATGTCGCGGACGACGGATTTGGGTTCGAAGCCGCCTCGGTGCAGCCAGGGATGAGTTTCGACGAAATGATCGAAGGCCGGATCGAGCATCTCAGCCAGGGGTGCGGGGCTTTCGATCTCGTCGAGGATCGCCATGCGTTCGGCGTATTCGACGCCTTCGGCCTTGAGCTCGGCCAGGGTCTCTCCCTTGATCCGGTCGAGTTGGCCCTTCAGGATCTGGAACGGCACCGAGGTGGTCGCCTCGACGATGGACACGACGTCGAGGGCGTAGGTGTCGTCGTTCTCATCGAGAAGCTCCAGTGCGGCGAGCACGAAGGGAGCCAGAGGCTGGTTGAGCGCGAACTGGGGTCCGAGGTCCTGGGTGGCGATGAGTTCGCTGCCGCGGACCTCGATGAGTCCGGCATCGATGAGGGAGCGTCCGATGCTGATCGCGGTGAGTTTGAGGTCGAGCCGGCGGTCCCTTGTCTCATGCGTCTTGTCGATGAAGTCGCTGATGGTCGACACATCGGAGCCGGGGCGGGCGACGAGGTTGAGGATCGTCGAATGGTCGATCTTCATCCGGGGCCGCAGGGTCTCGGACTCGCCTTCGATGAGTTTGGTGAAGGTCTCTTCGGACCAACCGACGAAGCCCACCGGGGCGGCTTTCTTCTTGACCTTCTTCTTTTTCTTCTTGTCATCGTTCGCAGCCTTGGCTTCGGCCTTGAGGTTGTCGATGACGTGGTCGGGGGCTTGGGCGATCACATAGCCGCGGGTGTCGAATCCGGCGCGGCCGGCACGTCCGGCGAGCTGTTGGAATTCGCGGACGCTGAGTCTGCGCATCTTCCGTCCGTCGAACTTCGTCAGTCCGGTCAGGAGCACGGAGCGGATGGGCACGTTGATGCCCACGCCGAGGGTGTCCGTGCCGGAGATGACGAGGAGCAGGCCCTTGAGCGCAAGCTGTTCGATGAGTCGGCGGTACTTCGGCAGCATTCCGGCGTGATGGACGCCGACGCCGTGCAGCAGCAGTTTGCGCAGGCTCTGCCCGAATCCCTTGCCGAAGGTGAAGCCCTTGATGGCTGCGGCGATCGCGGCTTTCTGCTCCTTGGAGGCGAGGTCGACCGAAAGCAGGTTGGTGGCGAGGTCGATGGCTCCGTTCTGGGAGTAGGAGACGACGTAGACCGGGGCTTTGTCGTTGCGGACGAGTCCGCGCAGAGTGTCAGAGAGCGTCTCCGTCGAGTATTCGTAGTCGAGTGGGACGGGCCTGGTCGCGGAGGTCACCACGGAGGATCCGCGTCCGGTCGTCTCCGTCATGGTCGACCGGATGTCGGTCGTGTCGCCCAAAGTGGCGGACATGAGAACGAACTGGGTCTGCGGCATCTCGAGGAGGGGCACCTGCCAGGCCCAGCCCCGGGAGGGATCGGCGACATAGTGGAACTCGTCCATGACGACCATTCCGGCGTCGAGCATTCCGCCCTCACGCAGAGCCTGGTTGGCCAGGATCTCTGCCGTGGCGCAGATGACGGGAGCGTCGGGGTTGACCGTGGAGTCGCCGGTGATCATGCCGACGTTCTCGGCACCGAAGGCGTTGATGAGGGAGAAGAACTTCTCGCTCACAAGGGCCTTGAGCGGGGCCGTGTAGTAGGACCGGATCCCCCGGGTGAAGGACTGGTAGAGCGCGAAGAGAGCGACGAGTGACTTCCCCGAACCGGTCGGGGTCGCCATGATCGTATTGTCGCCGGCGAGGATCGTGAGGAACGCCTCGTCCTGAGCCGGATACGGCTCCACTCCGATCGCTTGGCAGTATTCGCCGAAGGACTCATAGATCGTGTCGTCGTCCGCGAATTCCGCTGGGATCTCCTGCAATCTGGCCACGCTGATGCACAGACCTTTCCGATTAGACTGGTTCCATCCTATTGCTCGACACCGAGGAGTCACATATGCCGGTCTTCGCCGTCACCTATCACTACGGTCCCGATACCGATACGCGGATGGAGCACCGCCCCGCGCACCGTCAATGGCAGGCGGAGATGAATGAGGCCGGAACGATCCTCGCCTCCGGTCCCCTGGACAACGATCCGCAGCCGGGAGGTCTGCTGATCCTCCGCGCCGCCGACCGTGCAGAGGTCGAAGGGCACCTGTCCGCCGATCCCTATGCCTCGCTCGGTGTCATCGAGTCGACGGACATCCGCGAGTGGACTCCCGTGTTCGGGCCCTTCGCCCAGGGCTGAGCGGCCTCCTTCCGGTTCGGGTCTGCCCGGACGGAGCAGACACGAGCGGGGTCCGTCTCGAGAGATCGAGACGGACCCCACTCGTTCTGTGCCGACACCGAGGCGGTGTCGGCACGACCGAATCCGATCGGCTCAGGCCTCTTCGGACTCGTCCGACTGGTCGGCGCTGACATCCTTGAAGGAGATTCCGTCCTTCTTCATCTTCATCAGCGAGGCGATCGTGGCGACCGCCATGGCGAGGACGATGACGGTCAGGGACAGCCACGTCGGCACCTCGGGGATCGAATGTCCCCACGCCAGGAACTCCCAATCGCTCGAGTGCAGAGCGTGGATGATGAGCTTGATGCCGATGAACCCGAGGATCGCAGCGATTCCGTAGTGGAGGTACACGAGCTTGTCGACGAGCCCTCCGAGTAGGAAGTACAGCTGACGCAGCCCCATGAGGGCGAACACGTTCGCGGTGAACACGAGGAACGCATTCTGCGTGACGCCGAAGATCGCGGGGATCGAGTCGAGTGCGAACATCACATCGGTCGAGCCGATGGCGATGAACACGATGAACATCGGGGTCCAGTACTTCTTGTTGTCGTCGAGGGTCACCCGCAGCTTGTTGCCGTGGTATTCGTCGACGACGTTGATCCGCTTCCGCAGGAACCGGATGAGGCCGTTCTCGCCGTCGCCCTCGTCTTCGGAGCTGAAGGCCTGACGGTAGGCGACGATGAGGAGGAAGATGCCGAAGATGAAGAAGACTTCGACGAAGGCGCTGATGATCGCCGCACCCGCGAGAATAAAGATGCCGCGGAAAATGATGGCGATGATGATACCGACCATGAGCACTTCCTGCTGGTACTTCCGCGGTACCGAGAAGCTGCCCATGATGATGATGAAGACGAACAGGTTATCGATGCTCAATGAGTACTCGAGCAGCCAACCGGTGAGGAATTCGCTGCCGTGCTGCGCATCGCCGATGGCGAAGAGTGCGCCGGCAAAGATCAGAGCCAGGGCCACATAGAAGGCGACCCAGATGCTCGCTTCGCGCATCGACGGGGTGTGTGGTCGTTTGACGACCAGCAGGAGGTCGAAGACGAGGATCGCAACGACGATGATTCCCGAGGTGATCATGAACCAGACGGGAATCGGAGATTCGCTCGCTGCAGCGGCGTTGCCGCCGGCCGCGAGCGTGGAGGACAGAATATCCATGGATGCCTTTCGTGGTGAACAGGATGTATCCAGGTCGAAAGTCTCTCCCACGCGGTGAAGCTGCGTGCGCTCCGCGGCCGGACCCCGTGAGGGGTCGTGGTGACGACCGCGGATGGACGGGATACTCCCTTTCGCCAGCACACCAGTATAAACACGCGCGCGTCACCGGTGCGGCTCAGGCGTGCCCGGCCTCCTTCATCTGACGCAGCTCCTGCTTGAGATCGGAGAGCTCATCACGCAGTCGCGCGGCGAGCTCGAACTGCAGCTCCGCGGCCGCCGAATGCATCTGCGAGGTCAGCGATTCGATGAGCTCGGTGAGGTCGGCCGCCGGCGGACGCAGCGAACCGGGCTTGCCGGCGGCTTCCCTCTGTTCGTCGGTCAGCGTCGAGTTGTAACCGCGCTTGCCCTTGCCGTAGTCGAATTCGGTGAGCAGCTCGCGCGTGTCCTCGTCTTCGCGCTGCAGACGCTCGGTGATGTCTGCGATCCGCTTGACCAGCGGTGCCGGGTCGATTCCGTGCTCTTCGTTGTAGGCGATCTGAATGGCCCGCCTGCGGTCGGTCTCGTCGATGGCGGTGCGCATCGAATCCGTGATCGTATCGGCGTACATGTGCACCTGGCCGTTGAGGTTACGTGCGGCACGACCGATCGTCTGGATGAGCGAGGTCGATGACCGGAGGAAGCCTTCCTTGTCGGCGTCGAGGATCGCCACGAGGGAGACTTCGGGAAGGTCGAGGCCCTCACGCAGCAGGTTGATGCCGACCAGCACATCGAACTCACCGGCCCGCAGCTCTGTGAGCAGTTCCACACGGCGCAGAGTGTCGACGTCGGAGTGGAGGTACTGGACGCGGATGTCGTGTTCGAGCAGATAGTCGGTGAGATCTTCGGCCATCTTCTTCGTCAGCGTCGTCACGAGCACACGCTCGTTCGCGTCGACGCGCGTCTTGATCTCATCGAGCAGATCGTCGATCTGGCCCTTCGTCGGTTTGACCTTGATCTCGGGGTCGACGAGGCCGGTGGGACGGATGATCTGCTGGACGTAGCCGTTGGAATTGCCGAGTTCGAAGTTGCCGGGGGTGGCGGACAGGTACACGCTCTGTCCCACCCGCTCCCGGAACTCGTCGAACTTCAGCGGCCGGTTGTCCATGGCACTGGGCAGGCGGAATCCATGTTCGACGAGGGTGCGCTTGCGCGACATATCGCCTTCGTACATGCCGCCGATCTGCGGCACCGTGACATGGGATTCGTCGATGACGAGCAGGAAGTCCTCGGGGAAGTAGTCGAGCAGACAGTTCGGTGCCGAACCGGGATCGCGACCGTCGATGTGCCGGGAGTAGTTCTCGATCCCGGACGTGAAGCCCATCGACTCCATCATCTCGAGGTCATAGGTCGTGCGCATCTTCAGCCGCTGCGCTTCGAGCAGCTTGTTCTGCGACTCGAACTCGCTCAGGCGCTTCTGCAGCTCCTCCTCGATCCCGCTGATGGCCGTCGCCATCCGGTTCTCACCGGCGACATAGTGGCTGGCCGGGAACACGTGGATGGTGTCCTCGTCGCGGACGATCTCACCCGTCAGCGGGTGGAGGGTCTGCAGCGATTCGATCTCATCGCCGAAGAATTCGATCCGCAGAGCGAGTTCCTCGTACTGCGGGATGATCTCGACGGTGTCTCCGCGGACCCGGAAGGTGCCGCGGGTGAAGGCCATATCATTGCGGGCGTACTGCATGGACACGAAGCGTTTGAGCAGTTCGTCCCGGTCGCATTCGTCGCCCTTGTGGAGGGTGACCATCCGGTCGACATACTCCTCCGGAGTGCCGAGACCGTAGATGCACGACACCGTCGAGACGACGACGACATCACGCCTGGTCAGCAGCGAGTTCGTGGCCGAGTGGCGCAGCCGTTCGACTTCGTCGTTGATCGAGGAGTCCTTCTCGATGAACGTGTCCGTCTGCGGCACATAGGCTTCCGGCTGGTAGTAGTCGTAGTAGGAGACGAAGTACTCGACAGCATTGTTGGGCAGCAGCTGTCGGAACTCGTTCGCCAGCTGCGCGGCAAGAGTCTTGTTCGGCGCCATGATCAGGGTCGGTCTCTGCACCTGCTCGATGAGCCAAGCCGTCGTCGCCGACTTGCCTGTGCCGGTGGCACCGAGGAGGACGATGTCCCGCTCTCCCGCGTCGAGCCGGTCGGAGATCTCTCGGATCGCCGTCGGCTGATCACCGGAGGGCGAGTACTCGGAGACGACTTCGAAGGGCGCCACCTCGCGGGTGACGTCGGGGCGGTGGCCGATCGCTGGCAGGGGGCGTTCTGAGCTCATAGTCCAACCCTAGCCCCCGCCCCTGACATTGGGCAGGCCGGAGCCGGAACGACAGCCTCGGCGAAGTGCCCGCCGACGTGCGACGCCGCGTCAGTCGAAGCTGTCTGGCACCAGTCGACGGCGCATCTGCAGGAAGTACGGTTCCTTCGACTCCGCATATGTTCGGATCATCTGCCCGCTCGTTTTGCCCGCAGCCTTCGCTTCGGCCAAGCGGGCTCTCTTCAGCTCGAGGTAACGGTTCCGCTCCCCCGCGTCCGCAATGAGCAGGTCCCGGAACGCGCGGGCGAAGCGCACCCCGACCGAATCCGCGGTGCGCACATGCAGATTGACGGCCCGGCCGGGATCCGTGTTCGCGTGGAACCATTTCCCTTCGTCCGACTGTTCGCCGAGGTGGTCGCTCATCTCGGTTCCCGGATAGCCGAGTTCGGCCAGGCGAGGTGCCAGCTCTCCGGCGGCGGTGAGATCGGGGACGAGGAGCTGCAGATCGATGACGTCCTTGGCGGGCAGTCCCGGCACCGAGGTGGAGCCGATGTGCTCGACGGTGAATTCGTCGCTGGTGCCGTGCCTCAGCTTTGCGACCACTCGCTGTGCGTCACCGGCCCAGTCCGCGTCCGCGGGGTCGACGAGGTCCAGAACAGTTCGCGGGGCCCGCCGGCCGGACGCGAGATTGGCTGCGAAGGGGCGGATCCGCGACTCGATGAGCCGGCCGACCGCGGCTTTCGTCTCCTCGACCGGACCGGAGTTGTCGATGATGACGTCACAGGCTGCGCGGCGGGTGTCGTCATCGGCTTGGCGGGAGATCCGTGCGGCCGCGTCGTCGCGATCCATGCCGCGGGAGTCCATGAGCCGCTGCAGGCGCACCTCGGCGGGCACGTCGACGAGGAGGTTGAGGTGGTAGGCCGGTGTCATGTCGTTCTCGACGAGCAGCGGCACGTCGTGGACGACGATCTCGGCATCGGCGTGACTCGCGAAGTGTTCGGCCGTGCGGTCGCGGATCGCCGGATGCATGAGTCCGTTGAGCCGTGCCGTGCGGTCGGAATCGACGAAGGCCGCCGAAGCCAGGGCCGGTCGGTTGAGCGAACCGTCGGAGTGCAGCACCTGCGGTCCGAAGGCCTCGGCCAGCTTCTCGAGCAGCGGCTGTCCGGGTTCGACGACTTCGCGCGCGATCCTGTCGGCGTCGACGAGCACTGCCCCGTGTTCGACGAGCATTGCGGACACCGTTGACTTTCCGGCGCCGATTCCGCCGGTGAGACCGATTCTCAGCATGGGATCATCCTACTGATCCAGTCGGTACACCCGCACTCCCTCGTCGGCGTAGATCGGATCTCCGACGGCGGCATCGAGGAATTCCGCATAGTCTCCGTCGCCTCCCGGCAGCAGCGGAGCTTCGGGGGCGAGGACGATGAAGTCGACCCCTGTCTCCCTCAGTTCGGCGATCGCCGAGGCGACTTCCGGACTGTTCACATCCGGCATGGGTTCCCCGTCGAAGACGGAGCCGTGCAGGAGTTCGTCGAGGGCATCCTCGGGGGCGGAATAGGTCACCGGCGATTCCGGGCTCGAACCGATGAAGTATCCGCCGGTCTCGCGGTAGCGGAATCCGCTGACCGACTGCCAGACCATGGCTTCGTCGGCGTGGGGCTCAGCCCATGCCAGGGGGCGGGGGAAGGTCTTGACGACGGATCCGGCGAGGACCACCTCGGCGATGGAGTCCTCGTAGAAATCGGGAACGGTCACCTCATGGGCGGTCTGCGGAGCGGGGAGGACGGCCACCGCGGCGAGGACGAGCAGGGTGAGGAGGGCGCGGGCGCGACGCAGCTTCCGGTGGTCCAGCGCCCACTGGAGGCCGATTCCGAGCACGGCGAAGAGCGCGATCGTCGAGTGGAGGACGAGCCGCATGGGCAGGATGTTGTTGAGCACGGGGATGGCCTCGATGAGGGCGAACGGCCCCGTCTCGAGGGCGATTCGGCCGCCGAGGAGGATCGGAGAGCCGAGTGCCAGCAGGCCGACGAGGATGCCGGTACTCGCTGCGATGCGCACCGGCACCGTGTGCGCGGATCTGCGGGCGAGGCCGATGACGATGAGGACTGCCGCCGCCAGTGCTGGTGCGCCGACGTAGGCGCCGAGTTCGGCGGGGTCGATGTCCATGATCCGGGGCAGAGGGGACACTCCGGAGCTCAGCCAGGCCGGGGCGGCGGGCAGGATCGGGTCGAGCAGGTCGGTGTTCCATACTCCGTGCGGGCGGATCGCGCCTTGTGGGGAGTTCGGGCCGGACATGGTCACCAACAGGGGGATCGCACACAGCACGGCGATGCAGCCGGCGACGGCGGACCCAAGTCCGAGGGCCAGCCATGACCGGGCGCGGTAGAGGCGGCGTCCGAAGACGGCGAGGCCGGCCAGGAAGCAGAGTGCGGCGAGGAAGGTTCCGGCCAGGACTTCGGTGGAGACGTAGAACTGGAAGCCGAGGAGGAGCCCGAAGCCTCCGCCGAGCAGCCACAGGCGACGGCTGCGCAGCAGGGCGGGGCAGGGATCCGCCAGTGTCGCGCGGCCGAGGTCGAGGAGGGCGAGGATCGCCCAGGCGGTCAACGGCGGAGTGACGATATAGGCGAGGTTCGGGTGGCCGCCGAGTTGGGCGATGACATAGCTGGAGAAGCCGACTCCGGCAGCGGCGATGAAGGCGGGCAGGCGATCGAGGAAGCGGCGGAAGAGCACCGCTGTGGCCAGGCTGCCCAGCACCGGGGAGGCGAGGATGAGCAGGTTGTAGCTCACGATGGGGCCGGCCACCCACGTCACGGGAGCGAGCAGGATCGCGAAGCCGGCCAGGGAGGTGTTCCACGCCCCGTTGACTCCCCCGCCGAGGGCGTTCATCGATTCTGTGTACAGCAGCCTCCCGGTCTCCCCCGGTCCGAAACCGAGGGCGTCGGCGAGCACCTGTGCACCGTGTCCGAGCCACCAGATGAACAGGGAAGTGTCATCGTTGGAGGCGACGACGCTGCCGCCGGGATCGGCGGCGACGGAGCCGAAGACGGTCAGGCTGCCGACGCAGAGGATGAGGGTGTACCACAGCCAAGGGCGCAGGCGCGCCCTGATTGTGGGGGCATACACAAAGGGCTCCCGGCCTTCCGACCAGGAGCCCTTGTGGGAGCTGTTATCAGCTGCCTGCAAGCTTCTCACGCAGAGCTGCGAGAGCTTCGTCGCTGGCCAGGGTGCCCTCGTCGTTCGCCTCTTCGGAGGAGAACGATCCGGTGGCCGGAGCGGCTTCGGCAGAGCCGACGGCATCGGCTGCGGAAGCCTCGGCGTCCGCTGCGATGGCCTTGGCGACCTGCTTCTTGTGCTCTTCCCAGCGTTCCTGAGCGGCGGCGTACTGCTGCTCCCAGGTCTCGCGCTGAGCCTCGTAGCCCTCGACCCATTCGTTGGTCTCGGGGTCGAAGCCCTCGGGGTACTTGTAGTTGCCGTCCTCGTCGTACTCCTGCGGCATGCCGTAGAGAGCGGGGTCGAGGAACTCTTCGGCCTCGGGGTCGACGCCTTCGTTCGCCTGCTTCAGCGACAGTGAGATGCGGCGGCGTTCGAGGTCGATGTCGATGACCTTGACGTAGATGGTCTCGTCGACCGAGACGACCTGCTCCGGCAGATCCACGTGGCGCACGGCCAGCTCGGAGATGTGGACGAGGCCTTCGATGCCGTCTTCGACGCGCACGAACGCACCGAAGGGAACGAGCTTGGTGACCTTGCCCGGCACGATCTGACCGATGACGTGCGTGCGAGCGAAGTGCTGCCAAGGATCTTCCTGGGTGGCCTTGAGCGACAGCGAAACGCGCTCACGGTCCATGTCGACGTCGAGGACCTCGACGGTGACCTCGTCACCCACGGTGACGACCTCACCCGGGTGATCGATGTGCTTCCAGGACAGTTCGGAGACGTGGACGAGTCCGTCGACACCACCGAGGTCGACGAACGCACCGAAGTTGACGATGGAGGACACGACACCAGGACGGACCTGGCCCTTCTGCAGGGTCTGCAGGAAGTCGTGGCGGACGGCCGACTGGGTCTGCTCGAGCCAGGCGCGGCGCGACAGGACCACGTTGTTGCGGTTCTTGTCGAGCTCGATGATCTTGGCTTCGACCTGCTGGCCGATGTAGGGAGCGAGGTCGCGGACGCGGCGCATCTCGACCAGCGATGCGGGCAGGAAGCCGCGCAGTCCGATGTCGACGATCAGGCCGCCCTTGACAACCTCGATGACGGTGCCGGTGACAACGCCGTCGTCTTCCTTGATCTTCTCGATGTCGCCCCAGGCGCGCTCGTACTGAGCACGCTTCTTGGACAGCATGAGACGACCCTCTTTGTCTTCCTTCTGAAGGACGAGGGCTTCGATGTCGTCCCCGACCTCGACGACTTCGCCGGGATCGACATCGTGCTTGATGGAAAGCTCACGTGCGAGGATGACGCCTTCCGTCTTGTATCCGATGTCGACGAGGACTTCGTCACGGTCGACCTTGACGACTTCGCCCTCAACGATGTCGCCATCGTTGAAGTACTTGATGGTCTCATCGACGGCGGCGAGGAAATCCTCAGCGGTTCCGATGTCGTTGACAGCGACCTGCTTCGGCTGCACCGATTCCGGCGTGGTGGTGGTCATATAGGTAGGGACTCCGATGGAATATTGGTCCAGATCCGGTACCCTGGCGGCAGGTCGTGTAAGTTGCCGCAAGAACCGAATCCGGTCTCGATTGCGAATTTGGACTTGTATGCACAGGCGCATACGGTTGTCAATGCTAGCACCTTTTCAGGCGTGAATGCACGCCGAAGAGTCGAATTATCACCACCTGGGGCCACGGAGGAACCATGAGCGAAGGAACTGACGGAGCCGAGGTCATCAGCGGTGGCTATCTCCCCATCGACGAAGAGGCTTCAGTCCGGGCCAATCGCAGCTATTGGGACAACTCTGCCGAGGAGTACCTGGCCGAACACGGCACGTTCCTCGGCGCTTCGGATTTCATCTGGTGTCCGGAGGGAATTCACGAATCCGATGTCCGCCTCCTCGGCGACGTCGACCGGAAGCAGGTGCTCGAGGTCGGCTGCGGTGCCGGTCAGTGCTCCCGGTGGCTGGCCGAACAGGGGGCGATCACCACGGGCGTCGACGTCTCCGCCGGAATGCTCGAACAGGCCTCACGTCTGCAGCGGGAACATCCCCTGAGCACCGAGGCGACTCCCCCGACATTCCTCCTCGCCGATGCCCGGCAGCTGCCGTTTGCGTCGAACAGCTTCGATCGCGCGTTCTCCTCCTATGGGGCCCTGCCCTTCGTCAAGGACGCCGAAGTCGTCTTCGCCGAGGTGGCCAGAGTGCTGCGCAGCGGCGGGCAGTGGGTCTTCTCGACGACCCACCCGATGCGGTGGATGTTCCCCGACGTCCCCGGTGAGGCCGGGCTGACCGTCGAGTATTCGTATTTCGATCGCACTCCGTACGTCGAGCTGTCCTCGGACGGTCAGCCGGTCTACGCCGAGCATCACCGGACGATGAGCGACTGGGTCAGCCTCCTCGTCGACGCCGGCTTCACGATCGATTCGGTGACCGAACCCGAATGGCCGGAAGAGAATCGGACCGCTTGGGGCGGCTGGTCGCCGCTGCGCGGTGCTCTCATGCCCGGTACGGCGATCTTCTCCACAACGCTGACCAAGGACTGAGGCGCCGCCCAGCCGAGCACTGAGGCGAAAGCTCGGTCAAGCAGCGCCGCGCGCAGCAACCTCGTTCAAGCGCCAGCTCGCATTTTGACAGGTACACGCCGCGTTAAGTGGGCGCGGCCCTGATCGAGCACGGGCAGCATCGATTTCTGCGCTGGCCCTTGAACGAGGAACGCTATAGCGCTCAGCCGGTCAGTGGGCGGCGGCGTGCCAGGAGCGACCGGTGCCGACGTTGACGTCCAGGGGCACATCGAGTTCGAATGCCGAACCCATCTCCTCGGTGACGATGGTCCTCACCTCATCGATCTCGTCGGGACGGACGTCGACGATGATCTCGTCATGGACCTGCAGCAGCATCGGCGACTGCAGGTCTTTCAGCCGCTCGGCGACCTTGAGCATGGCGATCTTCATGATGTCGGCGGCCGAGCCCTGGATCGGTGCGTTGAGTGCGGCGCGTTCGGCCATGTCGCGCAGCTGCCGGCGGTCGCTGTGGAGAGCCGGCAGATAGCGGCGGCGGCCCATGATGGTCTCCGTGAACCCCTTCGCCCGGGCCTGTTCGACGATGTCGTCGAGGTAGGCCTTGACCGCTCCGAAGCGTTCGAAGTACTGGTCCATCAGCCCCTTGGCTTCGTCGACGCCGATCGCCAGCTGACGAGAGAGCCCGTAGGCGGAGAGCCCGTAGACCAGCCCGTAGGACATGGCCTTGACCTTCGAACGCATCTCCGAGTCCACGTCGTCGATGCCGACGCCGAAGACCTTCGAGCCGACATAGGAGTGGAGGTCCTCGCCGTCCTTGAACGCCTGGATGAGCGCGGCGTCTCCGGACAGGTGAGCCATGATGCGCATTTCGATCTGCGAGTAGTCGGCTGTGAGCAGAGTCCCGCCCGACACCTCGGGGTCGGCGATGAAGATCTCCCGGATGCGGCGACCCGATTCGGTCCGCACCGGAATGTTCTGCAGGTTCGGGTCCAATGACGAGAGCCGACCGGTGGCGGCCACGGTCTGCTGGTACGTGGTGTGGATGCGGCCGTCGTCGGCGACGGTCTTGAGCAGTCCGACGACCGTCTGCTTGAGCTTCGTCGAATCCCGGTAGGCCAGCAGGTGCTGGAGGAAGGGGTGTTCGGTCTTGACGAACAGTTCGGCCAGCGCTTCGGCATCCGTCGTATAGCCGGTCTTCGTCCGCTTGGTCTTGGGCATATCGAGCTCGTCGAAGAGCACGGTCTGCAGCTGCTTGGGAGATCCGAGGTTCACCTCGTGGCCGATTGCGTCGTAGGCCCCCTGAGCGCTGGCTTCGGCCTGCTTGGTGAATTCGTCGATGAGGTTCGACAGTCCGGCCTCGTCGACAGCGATTCCCGTCGCTTCCATGCGCGCGAGCACGGGCACGAGCGGCAGCTCGATCTCGCGGTACACCTGCGTCATGTTCGCGTCGTCGACGGCTTTCGCGAGCACCTCGTGGACCTCGAGCAGGGCCGCGGCGCGTTGGCCGTGCGTGGTCACGGCCGCATCGGAGTCGAGGTCGAGGGCGAGCTGTCCCGAATCGGACTCGGGTTCGCTGAGATCGATACCGGCACGGTCGGCGGCGATCTGACCGAGTTCGTAGGACCGGGCATCGGGAACGAGGAGGTAGGCAGCCAGGGCCGTGTCCCCGGCGACGTCCGTCACGGACAGTCCCATCGACGCCCAGGCTTTGATCTGCAGCTTCGAGCTGTGGAGGATGAGCGAATGCCCACCCAGGGCGGAACCGAGCGCACCGACGGCTTTCTGCCCCGCCTCGGCGAGGTCGACGACCCAGGCCTGGCCGGGTTCGGCGGAGACCGCCAGGGTCCGTGCCTGACCGTGGCCGAGTTCGAAGGAGGCGTCGGAATCGAGCGCCAGCACATCGTGGTCGGCGATCTTCGTCAGCAGAGCGTCGATGTCGACGGTTTCGATGTTCGTCTCGCGTGCCGGTGCCGGCTCGGATTCGGCTCCGGCTTCGGGGAAGATCGCGGCCAGACGCTTGCCGAGGGCCTGGAACTCGAGTTGGTCGAACAGGCTCGACAGCTCGGCCGGATCCCCTTCGCCCCAGATCAGGTCGTCGAACTTCAATCCCAGGTCGACGTCGTCGAGGAGGCGGTTGAGTCGGTAGTTCCGCTCCACCTCGGTGATATGGTCGCGCAGCTTCTCCCCGACCTTGCCGCCGATCTTGTCGGCGTTGTCCAGCACGCCTGGCAGGTCGCCGTGGGCAGTGAGCCATTTCGCGGCGGTCTTGTCGCCGACTCCGGGCACGCCGGGCAGATTGTCGGCCTTCTCACCGACGAGTGCGGCCAGACCCCGGTAGTTCGCGGGGCTCACCCCGTACTTCTCCTCGACCGCGGCCGGCGTCATCCGGCTGAGATCGCTGACTCCGCGTTTCGGGTAGAGGATCGTCACCCGGTCGGAGGCGAGTTGGAACGAATCCTTGTCTCCGCTCATCACCTCGACGAACGAGCCGGCGTCCGTGCCCATCTTCGCCATCGTCGCCAGAGCGTCATCGGCTTCGAACCCCTCCTTCGTCACGACCCGGATGCCCATCGCCGTGACGATGTCCTTGATGAGGTCGATCTGCGGGTGGAACTCGGGCGGAGTCTTCGCTCGGCCGGCCTTGTACGCGGGGTACTCCTCGAGGCGGAACGTCTGGCGTCCGAGGTCGAAGGCCACGGCCACGTGACTGGGCTCTTCATCACGGAGGACGTTGATGAGCATGGAGATGAAGCCGTAGATGGCGTTCGTCGTCTGGCCGGTGCTGGTGGAGAAGTTCTCGACCGGCAGGGCGTGGAATGCCCGGTAGGCCAGGGAGTGTCCGTCGATGAGCAGGAGGGATTCGTTTGAGTGACTCACATGGCATAGCCTAGCGTTCGAAGCTGACTTGAAGGAGAACCGATGCTGCGTCCCGACGTGTCCCTGACCGCTCACACCACCCCGGAGGAGATCGACACGCTGCTCGGGCAGCTGCGCACGCAGGGGTCAGGGGGTGAGCTGGCCGAGAGGATGGGAATCGAGTTCGTCGAACTCGCCCACGATCATGTCGTGGCCACCGCTCCAGTCGTCGGCAATCGGCAGCCGATGGGTCTCTTCCACGGAGGCGGCCATGTCGTTCTCGCCGAATCCCTGGCGTCGATGCATTCGTATCTGCTCTCCGGCGGCAGGAACGTCGTCGGAGTCGATCTCAACGCCACTCACCTGCGCGCCGCGCGTGAGGGCGTGGTGACCGGCCGCGCCGAGGTGCTCCACCAGGGACGCACGATCGTCTCCCATGAGGTGAAGATGACCGACGAGGCGGGGCGCCTGCTCTCGATCGTGCGGATCACGAATATGATCCTGAAGACCGAGCCGAAGGGCTGAGGCACAGCGCCTCCTCGGCGAAAGTCCGCGGCGAAAGCAGAGGGCCGACGAATCCATCGCGGGATCCGCCGGCCCTCTCGGGTTCCGGGTCCGGACCTTCACCGGTCCGGGAGGTGATTACTTCTTCGTGCCGATCTGTTTGAGCACGGTCTCCGCGACCTCGCGCATCGTCAGGCGGCGGTCCATCGACGTCTTCTGGATCCAGCGGAAGGCTTCGGGCTCGCTGAGCCCCATAGAAGTCTGCAGCAGGCTCTTGGCGCGCTCGACGAGTTTGCGGGTCTCGAAGCGTTCGGTGAGATCGGAGATCTCGGACTCGAGCGAGCTGATCTCGGCATGGCGAGAGAGCGCGATCTCCAGGGCCGGGATGAGGTCGGCCGAGGTGAACGGCTTGACGACATAGGCCATGGCACCGGCATCGCGGGCCCGCTCGACGAGCTCCTTCTGCGAGAAGGCGGTGAGCAGCACCACGGGGGCGATGCGGGCGCGGGCGATGCGCTCGGCGGCGGAGATTCCGTCGAGGATGGGCATCTTGATGTCCATGACGACGAGGTCCGGGCGCAGCTCCTCAGCCAGGCGGATGGCGGATTCGCCGTCCGCAGCCTCACCGACGACGTCGTAGCCGACCTCGCGGAGCATTTCTACGATATCAAGACGAATCACGGCCTCGTCTTCGGCCACGACTACGCGGCGGACCGGCACGGACTCATCTGAAGTTGATTCTTCCCTGTTTGAAAGCACGGCACCAGTCTAGACCAGGCGCTCAGCGTCATGGCCAGCGGACCCGGAAGTTTATTCTGTGAGGGTGGCCACGGGCGGTGATGGTGGCCACCGGAGGGCATCCTCGGCGGGTGGCGATTGTGCAATCGGTCCGCGCGCGCAGTAGAATCGTCCCCGTTGCACAGGCGGTCCGCAAGGGACTGCTCGTGACGAGCCGGATTGGCGGAATCGGTAGACGCGGTGCACTCAAAATGCATTGTCGAAAGACGTGCGGGTTCGAGTCCCGCATCCGGTACGGACGAAGGCACTGTCGAACGTGATGTCGACAGTGCCTTCTGTGTTTCCCGGGAGCCGATTGGCGACCGAGTATCAGCGCCCCGTGCGCAGGTCGAGAGAGTACAGCAGCGTGTCGTACCGCTTCTCCCCCACCGCCACGAAGTCCGGAAGTCGTCCGTATCGGGTGAAGCCGAGGGATTCGTAGAGCCCGATGGCGGCCACATTGTCTCCGCGCAGATCGAGAGTGACGACCTCAGTCCCGTGGAGACGAGCCGCCCGAATGAGCGCCTCCATCAGCTTCCTGCCCACCCCCTGCCCTTGAGCATCCGGGGCGACAGCCACCTTTTCGATGTCGACATGTGGGCGGAACGTCGGGCGAGTGTACCGATTCCAGTACGCGAAGCCGGTGACCTCGGTTCCGGTGCGAGCGATTGCCGCAGCGGAATCCCCGGTGTCAGTGCCCGCGGCCAGGCTGCCGACGAGATCCGCAATCTCCACGACAGGCGGAGCTGAGACCCAGCCGAGCGCGGCACCTGCCTCGACGAGGCGGCCGAGAAGTGAGGTCACTTGCCCGACATCATGCTCGGCCAGCCCCTCGGCCGGGAGGAGATCAACTCTGGCTGCGGGCATCCTCGGTGCGGGCCTCGTCGACATCTGCATCCTCCTCGGTCGGAACGTAGCCGTTGATGCGCGAAGCATCGTAGCGTTCGACATCCAGGATCTCATGCCGCTTGGCCACGATGGCCGGGACGAGTGCCTGACCGGAGACGTTGAGCGCGGTGCGGCCCATGTCCACGATCGGCTCGATGGCCAGCAGCAGGCCGACGCCCTCGAGGGGCAGGCCCAGGGTCGACAGGGTCAGAGTGAGCATCACGGTCGCACCCGTCGTGCCGGCCGTGGCGGCCGAGCCGATGACGGCGACGAAGATGATGAGCAGGTACTGGATGAGTGAGAGATCGATTCCGAAGAACTGTGCGACGAACACCGCGGCGATGGCCGGATAGATCGCGGCGCAGCCGTCCATCTTCGTCGTCGCGCCGAAGGGCACGGCGAAGGCGGCGTAGGAGTGGGGCACTCCGAAGTTGTCGGTGGCGACCTTCTGCGTCACGGGCATGGTGCCGATCGAGGACCGGGAGACGAAGCCCATCTGAGTGGCCGGCCAGACACCGGAGAAGTACTGGCGCACCGAGAGTCCGTTGGCGCGGGCCAGGGCGGGGTAGACGATGAAGAACACGATCGCGAGGCCGATGTAGACGGCAACGACGAACCACAGCAGCGAGCCCATCGTCGACCAGCCGTAGGAGTTCACGGCGTTGCCGATGAGGCCGAGCGTGCCGATCGGGGCGATGCGCACGATCCACCAGACGACCTTCTGGACCACGGCCAGGGCCGCCTCGGTGAACTGGAGGAACGGCTCTGCGGCCTTGCCGACCTTGACCGCGGCGATGCCGATGGCACCGGAGACGATGATGAGCTGGAGGATGTTGAAGTTGACCTCGGAGGTCATGACTCCGGCGTCATCGGGCGCGGTGGCCACCTCGAGACCGAGGAAGTTCACCGGGATCAGTCCGGTGAGGAAGCCCAGCCAGCTGCCCTGGGAGTCGGGTGCACCGGCGTTGAGCGAAGCGGCATCGGCGTGGGCGCCGGGCTGCATGACGATGCCGATGATGAGTCCGAGGACGACGGCGATGAGGGCGGTGAGGGCGAACCACAGCAGGGTCGACATCGCCAGTCTGGCGGCGTTGGTGACCTTGCGCAGGTTGCCGATGCTCGCGATGATCGCGGTGATGACCAGTGGGACGACAGCGGCCTTGAGCAGCGTGACATACGACGAGCCGATGGTGTCGAGGGTCTGGCCGAGCCAGTTGTCAGCGGTGTCGCTGACCGGTCCCCATGAGCGGGCGATGAGCCCGAGGATGACACCGGCGATGAGTGCGATGGTCACCTGCACTCCGAAGGACTTGCTCCACGCGGGCAGTCTCATTGAATTCCTCTCCTAGCGGGTCCTCCCCTGGCAGATCCGCAGGGAGGATTAGGCAACAGAGAGCACAACTGTTGAGCAATCTGCAAAATTCCCCGCTTTCCTGTGATCTGTCTCGCAGTTCGGAATCGGTCCGCATCCGGCTCCGAACACAGAGACACCGGCGGCGTCCGCCCCCGTGATCATGGGGGGGGCGGACGCCGCCGGCGTTTGAGCCTGATGGCGGTCAGTGTCGGGGTGAGTGGCCCTCGCGCACGATCGGCACCTCACGGGTGATAGGCGCTTCGGCCACGACTCCGTATCCGGCCAGCGGGTCCTCCTCGGAGTCCGAGGCGTCCTGGTAGGCGGCAGCCACACCCTTGGCGGCATCACCGATGGTGTGGATGCGCAGAGCGTTCGTCGAACCGGGGATCCCGGGAGGCGACCCGGCCACGAGGATGCTCTGATCGCCTTCGCGGGCCGTGCCGTCAGCCAGCAGAACGGCATCGACCTGGCGCGCCATCTGGTCAGTGTGGCGCACGGTCTTCACGAGGTACGGACGGACTCCCCAGGTCAGCGCCAGCTGGTGGCGGACCTGCGGATCGGGGGTGAAGCCGAGGATCGGCCAAGCCGGACGCAGCCGCGACATGCGCCGCACGGAGTCGCCGGTCTGTGAGAAGGTGCACAGGAGATCGATATCGAGCTGCTCAGCAATCTGCACGGCCGCGGCAGTGACGGCTCCGCCCTTCGTGTGCGGGACGGTGCCCAGTTCCGGAATCCGTTCGAGACCGTGCTCTTCGGTGGAGCCGATGATCCGGCTCATCGTCCGGATCGCCTCGACCCAGTGAGCGCCCACCGAGGTCTCGCCGGAGAGCATGAGCGCATCGGCGCCGTCGAGGACAGCGTTCGCGCAGTCGCTGGCCTCGGCACGGGTAGGTCGCGGAGCATCGATCATCGTCTCGAGCATCTGCGTGGCCACGATGACGGGCTTGGCCTGCTGGCGGGCGATCTCGACGGCCCGCTTCTGCACGATCGGCACCTGCTCGAGCGGCAGCTCGACGCCGAGGTCGCCGCGGGCGACCATGATTCCGTCGAAGGCGTCGATGATCTCATCGAGCTGGTCGACCGCCTGCGGCTTCTCGAGCTTGGCGATGACAGGAGCCGTGATGCCGACCTCGTCCATGACCGCGCGCACATCGTTCATGTCCTCGGGGCTGCGGACGAAGGACAGGGCCACCCAGTCGAAGCCGAGTTGCAGCCCCCATTTGAGATCGTCGACGTCCTTCTCCGACAGGGCGGGGACGGAGACCGGGACGCCGGGGAGGTTGATGCCCTTGTGGTTGGAGATGGTTCCGCCGATCTCGACCTCGGTGATCACATCGGTGTCGGTCACCTCGGTGGCGCGCAGGCGCAGGCGCCCGTCGTCGATGAGCAGCGGATCGCCCACGGAGACGTCTTCGGCCAGGGTAGGCAGGGTCGTGGACACGAGCTCTGCGGTGCCGGGGACGTCACGGCTGGTGATGGTGAAGGAGGCCCCTTCGACGAGCTCTTCCTTCCCGTTGGCGAAGGTGCCGACGCGGATCTTCGGACCCTGCAGGTCCAACAGGACGGCGACGGGCCGTCCGGTGTCGAGGGCGGCCTGGCGGACCCAGGCGAACTTCTCTTCGTGCTCTTCTCGTTTTCCGTGGCTCAGATTGAATCGGGCGACATCGACGCCTTCATCGACGAGCTCGCGGATCTCTTCATAGGAGTTCTGGTTCGGACCTAAAGTTGCGACTATCTTTGCACGCCTCATACGCTCCACCCTACCTAAAGTCTCAGCGGGCGGTCGCCACCGCTCTCCGCTGGTCACGGGCTGTGCGGGTGCGGCACTTCGCTGTACCGCCCCCACCACCCGTTCTCAGTGTCTGACATGAACTATCTTAGCATTTGAACCCCGTGTCGGTGGGCTGAACGGGCGCCGGCAGCCTCGTCGACCCGGTGAGGAACCGGTCGACTTCGGCGGCCGCGGCGCGCCCCTCGGCGATGCCCCACACGATGAGCGACTGTCCGCGTCCGGCATCGCCTGCGACGAAGATTCCGGGGGTCGCCGAAGCGTAGGAGTCATCACGGGTGAAGGCTCCGGTCTCGGCGACGTCGAGACCGAACGATTCCGACTCCGGTCCGGAGAATCCCAGTGCCAGCAGCACGAGATCGGCCTCAAGGACGTGTTCGGTGCCCGGTGTCGGAATCCGGCGGCCGTCGACGAACTGGGTCTCGGCGACCTCGATCCCGCTCACGCGGCCGGTGTCGTCGCCGACGAAGCGCGTGGTCGAGGCGAGGTACTTCCGCGTTCCGCCCTCCTCGTGCGAGGACTGGACTTCGAAGATGCGAGGAACGGTCGGCCACGGATCGCTCTCACTGCGTTCGGCGGGCGGCTGGGCGCCGATCGCCAGGGTCGTCACAGAGGCCGCCTTCTGGCGCAGGGCCGTGCCCAGGCAGTCGGCGCCCGTGTCCCCGCCGCCGATGATGATGACGTGTTTGCCCGCGGCGTCGATGAACGCCGACGAGTCGGCCTCGGGCCCGCGATGGTCGCCCGCCTGATCCCGATTCGAGGGCACGAGGTAGTCCATGGCGAATTCGACCCCGTCGAGATCGCGGCCGGGGATCGGCATGTCGCGCGGAACCGTCGCACCCGTGCACACGATGACGGCATCGAAGCTCGAACGCAGGGACTCGAGCGTCACATCGCGTCCTACTTCGACCGAAGTCTTGAAGCGGGTGCCCTCCGCACGCATCTGATCGAGTCGACGATCGATGTGGTGCTTCTCCAGCTTGAAGTCCGGGATGCCGTAGCGCAGGAGCCCCCCGAGGCGGTCGGCGCGTTCGTAGACGACGACCGTATGCCCGGCTCGGGTCAGCTGCTGGGCTGCGGCCAGCCCGGTGGGACCGGATCCGATCACGGCGACCGTGTGGCCTGTGATCCGCTCGGGGATGATCGGCTGGATGAGACCGGCGTCGAAGCCCTGATCGACGATGGTGACCTCAACCTGTTTGATAGTCACTGCCGGCTGGTTGATGCCGAGAACGCAGGCGTTCTCGCACGGGGCCGGACAGGCACGCCCGGTGAACTCCGGGAAGTTGTTCGTCGCGTGAAGCAGTTCGACGGCGCGGGGGAGCTCGCCGCGGTACATCGCGTCGTTGAATTCCGGGATGAGGTTGCCCAGCGGACAGCCCTGATGGCAGAAGGGGATGCCGCAGTCCATGCAGCGTGATGCCTGCCGTCGCAGCTGCTCGGGATCACCCGCCTCGTAGACCTCCTTGTAGTCCATGAGACGGATCGGGACGGGGCGCCGCTTCGGCAGCTCCCGGTGTTCGACTGTGAGGAATCCGTGCGGATCAGCCATTGGTGGCCTCCAGAATTGTGTGCCAGGCCTCGTCCGAGTCGACGGCCTTGCCGGCCGCGGCGAACTCGTCCTGGATGTCTTTGACCGTCGCGTAGGCGACGGGGATGATCTTCGTGAAGCGGGAGAGGACGTCCTGCCCTCGGCGCAGTCCGTCGAGGAGCTCGCCGGCCAGCGGTGAGGCAGTCCATTCGACATGCTCACGCAGCAGCCGCTCGAGAATCTCCATATCGTCCACGCCGACACCGGTGAAACGGAAGACGCCGGCCGCCCGCTCCTTCGGATTGAGTCGGGCGGGATTGAAGTCGAGCACATAGGCGGTGCCGCCGGACATGCCTGCGGCGAAGTTCCGGCCGGTGCCGCCGAGAATGACGGCCACACCTCCAGTCATGTACTCGAGGCCGTGGTCGCCGATGCCCTCGACGACCGCCTCGGCGCCGGAGTTGCGGACGAGGAACCGCTCCCCCACCTGTCCGGAGACGAACAGCTTGCCAGCCGTCGCCCCGTAGCCGAGCACATTGCCGGCGATGACGTTGTGTTCGGGTCGGGTGGGGTTCTCCGCATGCGGCCGAACGCTGACGATTCCTCCGGACAGGCCCTTGCCGACATAGTCGTTTGCATCACCGTGGAGTTCGATGCTGACACCCTTCGGCAGGTAGGCACCGAGGGACTGCCCTGCAGTTCCGCGCAGCTCGAGCCGGATCGTGTGCTCCGGCAGGCCCGCCTGCCCGTGGGCGAGAGTGACGTGATGGCCGAGCAAGGTGCCCGCCGAGCGGTCGGTGTTCTCGATCGCCGAGGTGATCGTCGTCTCCGTGCCCTCCGAGATGGCGTCTCGGGCCTGCTCGAGCAGTTGGAGGTCGAGCTCGTCGGCGAAGCCGCGGTCGACGCGTTCGCCGCATTTGCGTGCGACGTCGGAGCTGCCGTGGAGGTCGACGGGGACCTTGAGGATCGATGCGAGATCGAGGTCGAGCCCCGTTGCGGCTGCCCGCTCCTCGTCGATGCTCAGCCGCTCGACCGCGCCTATGGCCTCATCGAGGCTGCGCAGGCCGAGCGCCGCCAGGTAGGCGCGGACCTCCTCGGCGATGAAGGTGAAGAAGTTGACGACGTGATCGGCCTGACCGTGGAAGCGCTCGCGCAGCTTCGGGTTCTGGGTCGCCACACCCACCGGGCATGTGTCCTTGTGGCACACGCGCATCATGATGCAGCCGGAGACGACGAGGGCCGTGGTCGCGAACCCGAACTCCTCCGCGCCGAGCAGGGCTGCGATGATGACATCCCGGCCGGTCTTGAGCTGACCGTCGACCTGTACGCTGACCTTCTCGCGCAGACCGTTGAGCACGAGGGTCTGCTGGGCCTCGGCGAGGCCGAGCTCCCAGGGAGTGCCCGCGTGCTTGAGCGAATTGAGCGGACTCGCTCCGGTTCCGCCGTCGTGCCCGGAGATGAGGACGACGTCGGCACCGGCTTTCGCCACTCCGGCAGCCACCGTGCCCACGCCGATCGCGGACACGAGTTTGACGTGGACCCGGGCCTTGGCGTTGGCGCGACCGAGATCGTGGATGAGCTGGGCCAAGTCCTCGATCGAGTAGATGTCATGGTGCGGCGGCGGCGAGATCAACCCGACGCCCGGAGTCGCGTGGCGAGTCTTCGCTATCCACGGGTAGACCTTCGTCCCTGGCAGCTGCCCGCCCTCGCCGGGCTTGGCTCCCTGCGCCATCTTGATCTGCAGATCGTCGGCTTCGGTGAGGTAGTGGCTCGTGACGCCGAAGCGTCCCGAGGCGATCTGCTTGATCGCCGAACGGCGCTCGGGGTCGATGAGCCGCTCGGTGTCCTCGCCGCCTTCGCCCGTGTTCGACTTGCCGCCGATCCGGTTCATCGCGATCGCCAGGGTCTCATGGGCCTCTTGGGACAACGAACCGTAGCTCATCGCTCCGGTCGAGAACCGCTTCATGATCTCCTCGGCGGGTTCGACCTCGGAGATGTCGATCGGGCCCGATTCGCGTGGAACGAGGTCGAAGAGACCGCGCAGCGTCATGAGTTCGCGCGACTGTTCGTTGATCTGTGCCGTGTACTGGCCGAAGATGTCGAAGCGTCCAGTGGCGGTGGAGTGCTGGAGCTTGAAGATCGTCTCCGGGTTGAACAGATGCTCCGGCCCTTCGCGACGCCACTGGTACTCCCCGCCGACGTTGAGGTTGCGGTGCGAGGGGCGGGGGTGATCATCGCGGTAGGAGTCCCCGTGGCGGGCATTCGTCTCCGCTGTGATCTCCCTGATGCCCCTGCCGCCGAGCTGGTGCGGAGTCGATGTGAAGTACTTGTCGATGAATGCCTCGGACAGACCCAGAGCCTCGAAGGTCTGGGCCCCGTGGTAGGACTGCACGGTCGAGATGCCCATCTTGGACATGATCTTGAGCAGTCCCTTGTTGAGCGCGGTGAGCACGTTGGCAACTGCGGCCTCTTCGCTGATGCCCCGGATCCGGTCCGAACGGACGAGCGCCTCGGCGGACTCCATGACGAGGTACGGATTGACCGCGGATGCACCGAAGGACACGAGGGTCGCGACATGGTGGACCTCGCGGACGTCACCGGCCTCGACGATGATGCTCACCCTCGTCCGCGAGCGTTCGCGCACAAGGTGGTGGTGCAGCGCCGAGGTGAGCAGCAACGACGGGATCGGAGCGAGATCGGCCGTCGAGTCCCGGTCGGAGAGGATGATGAACACGGCGCCGGCCTCGATCGCCGCGCTCGCCTCGGCGCACAGCGCCTCGAGACGATCGGCCATCGCGTCATCTCCCCCGTTGACCGAGTAGAGGCCGGAGAGGATCACGGAGGGGTGTGCGTTCTCCACGCCGAGGTGGCTGCCCTTGACGTGCGCGATCGCCGTGAGCTCGTCGTTGTCGATGACCGGCTGGTCGAGCAGGATGTGCGCGGAGTCGGGCTTCGAGAACTCGAGCAGATTGCCCTCTCGGCCGATCCCGGCAGCCATGCTCGTCACGATGTCCTCGCGGATCGAGTCGAGCGGCGGATTCGTCACCTGAGCGAAGTTCTGGTGGAAGTAGTCGAAGAGCAGACGAGGTCGCTGACTCAACGCGGCGATCGCGGTGTCCGTGCCCATCGCACCCAGCGGTTCGGCCCCGGTCTCGGCCATCGGCGAGATGAGGATTCGCAGCTCCTCCTCGGTGTAGCCGAAAGTGCGCTGACGGCGCCTGACTGAGGACTGCGGGTGAGTGACGTGGACGCGGGTGGGCAGATCCTTCAATCGCTTCGAGCAGCTGTCTACCCAGTCGGAATAGGGGTGGTCGGTGGCGAGCTGGTTCTTGATCTCCGTGTCGGAGATGATGCGCTCGGACTCGGTGTCGACGAGGAACATGCGGCCCGGGGTGAGACGGCCGCGTGCGACGACCTCGGACTCGGGCAGATCGACGACTCCGACCTCGCTGGCGAGCACCACCGTGTCCTCGGTCATCACGTACCGGGCCGGGCGCAGGCCGTTGCGGTCGAGGACGGCGCCGGCGAGCCGGCCGTCGGTGAAGGCCACACAGGCGGGACCGTCCCAGGGCTCCATGAGCAGCGAATGATATTCGTAGAAGGCCCGACGCTCCTCACCCATGCCCGGATTGTTCTCCCAGGCCTCGGGGATCATCATCAGCATCGCCTGCGGCAGCGATCTTCCGGAGGCGACCATGAGCTCGACGACGGCATTGAACGACGCCGAGTCGGAGGCACCGGGCGGCACGATCGGGCACAGCCGGTCGAGGCTGCGCGAGGTCTCGGGCACGGGAGAGACGAGGAGTTCGGAAGCGAGCTTCGATTCCCTGGCCTGCATCCAGTTGCGGTTGCCGCGCACGGTGTTGATCTCGCCGTTGTGAGCGATCGTGCCGAATGGCTGGGCCAGCTGCCACGACGGGAAGGTGTTCGTCGAGAAGCGCGAGTGGACCAGTGCGATCCGCGACGTCAGCCGCTCGTCGTGGAGTTCTGTGTAGAACGAGGCGAGCTGACCGGTCGAGAGCATCCCCTTATAGGTGATGGTCGCCGGGGACAGCGAGGGAAAGTAGATGCCCGCGTGGTCGAGTCGCTTGCGCACGATGTATGCGCGACGGGTGAGGTCCGCGTCGTCACGGGCCGGGTAGCGCTCGTCGCAAGCGAGGAAGACCTGGCGCATCCGCGGCATGGTCGATCGGGCGATTTCGCCGAGCACACTGTCATCGTGGGGCACATCCCGCACCGCGAGGACGCGCAGGCCCTCCTCGGCGGCGATGCGGGCGACGAGGTCGTCCTGGGTTTCGTCGCCGGCCGCGGCGCCGGCACCTAAGTCCGGGGACACGTTCTCCGACAGCGGCGGGGTTGCAGCCTTGAGATCGCGGCCGTAGTCCTGGGCGAAGAATCCCACGCCCACGGCGTAGGCGCCGGGCTCGGGCAGGTCGATGCCGTCGGCGGCGAGCACCTCGGCGAAGTAGTCATGGGGCACCTGGAGAGTGATGCCCGCACCGTCGCCGGTGCCCTCGTCCGAGCCGATGCCGCCTCGGTGCTCGAGCTTGCGCAGAGCGGTCAGGGCCTGTTCGACGACCTCGTGGTCGGCAGATCCGCGGTAGCGGACGATGAGTGCGAGGCCGCAGTTATCGTGTTCGAGCGCCGGATCGTAGAGCCCGATACGGCCAGGTGGGGCCGTGGTCTTGGGGATCGACTGAGCGCTGTGGTTCATATGCTGCCTTCTCGGTGTTGAGTGCTTCCCGAAAAGACGGCGCTGTCCCTTGCGGTGTGGACGAGTCCGAAAAACAGCGTTTCCGAACCCGGCTGTGAGATCACTCTCACAGCCGGAGTCCTAATTTACACCATGTGCAATTTCAGAAAAAGCAGACAAAGGAACGAACCGCGAACCAATTCGTCTCATTTGTCGGACGTTCGCGGGTTCACTTCGTGGTTGGCAGGCGCCGAATTTCCGCGCACATCGGGCACGATCGAGATCGCCGAGGTCACGGCTCCGAAGAAACCGAAGCTGTGGCGGCCACTGAGATCGATGTCTGATTCGCGCTCGATCTCCCTATCGTCAGCCTCGGTATCAGCCGCGGCGACGGGCACGTCCGCGATCGCGCGGTCATCGGGGTCGGCCACCCGCGCCACGGATGGCAGCGGAGCTCCGGAGGTCTCGGCCGCCTCGGCGATATTGGGTGCATTGATCTCGAAGGTGTGCTTTCCGCGGCGATGGCGGCGCAGCAGGGTCCGGGACCCTTGCATGTAGACGCCGGTCTCGTAGGTGCGGTGACGCAGGCGGGAGACGATGAGCCAGCCGAGGCCGATGAGCAGGGCGAGGATGGCCGTCCACACGTTGAACGGCAGTCCGAGGAGCAGGCGCGCGTCCTCGGCGGCGGGGGTGCCGATCCGCAGGGCCTCGAGCAGAATGCGGCCGAGGCCGAACAGGCACAGATACAGGGCGAATACCTGTCCGTAGCCGAGCCGGAGGCGTTTGGACACGATGATGAGCACAACACAGGCGATGAGGTTCCACGCCGATTCGGTGAGCACCGTGACCAGTTCGAGGCGACCGTCGAACCAGTCGCTGAAGGCTCCGGCGACGTGGCCGAGGATGAGCCCCGGTGCGACCGAGTCGAGCAGCGGTCGGAACCTGATGCCTTGGATGCGGGTGAGCACCCAGACGGAGAGGAAGCCTAAGATGGTGGCTCCCCAGAAGCTGAATCCGCCGTCCCAGACGGCCAGCGCCCGGACAGGGCTGCCGTCGGGGCCGAAGTAGGTCTCCGGCGCCGAGAGCAGATGTCCGAGGCGTCCGCCGATGATCGCTGCAGGCAGACCGACGACCGTGATGGCCCACAGGTCTCCCTTATGGCCGCCGCGGGCGCGCCATTGGATGCCTGTCATCCACAGCGCGAGTCCGATGCCGAGGACGGTGAAGACGACCCATGCCGGGCTGAAGCTCATGCACACCCTTCTGCGAGCTCGGCGGCGAGTCGACCGACTCCGGCCACTCCCTCGGAGTCCAGCGCCCGAACGAGCGCGGAGCCGACGATGACGCCGTCGGCGTATTCGGCGACCTCGGCTGCCTGTTCCCGGTTCGACACGCCGAGGCCGACGCAGGCGCGTTCGGCGCCGGCTTCCTTCAGCCGGGCGACGAGATCGCGGGCATGGTTGTCGACTTCGGAGCGGACGCCGGTGACACCCATGGTCGAGGCGGCATAGACGAACCCGGAGCTGTGCTCGACGATGCGGGCGAGTCGCTCGGGCGTCGACGAGGGGGCGGCGAGGAAGATGCGGTCGAGGTCGTGCTTCTCAGACGCTGCCAGCCACGGGCCCGCCTCATCGGGGATGAGATCGGGGGTGACGATTCCGCCGCCTCCGGCCGAGGCGAGATCACGGGCGAAGCTGTCGACGCCGTACTGGAGCACGAGGTTCCAGTAGCTCATGACGACGGCGGTGCCGCCGGCTTCGGCGATGGCCTCGACTGCGGTGAAGACATCGGAGGTGCGCACACCGTTGTCCAATGCAGCCTCACCGGCGCGCTGGATGACGGGTCCGTCCATTCCGGGGTCGGAGTACGGCAGACCGACCTCGATGATGTCGACGCCGTTGCGGACGAGTTCGACCATCGCCTCGGTCGAACCCGTCACGGTCGGGAAGCCGACGGGCAGGTAGGCGATGAGTGCGGCCTTGCGGCCCGCCTCGGCGACGGCGTCGAGGGTGGTTCCTGTGCGTGGACCTGAGTGCGTCATACCTGCACCGCTCCTTCGTCGATGTAGTCGAACCATTTCGCGGCGGTCGTCATATCCTTGTCGCCGCGGCCGGAGAGATTGACCAGCAGGACCGCATCGGGTCCGAGCTCACGACCGACGCGCATGGCTCCGGCCAGAGCGTGAGCGGATTCGATGGCGGGGATGATGCCCTCCGTGCGGGAGAGCAGTCGCATGGCCTCCATCGCCTCCTCGTCGACGACGGGTTCGTACGTCACACGTCCGGTGTCGTGGAGGTGGGAGTGCTCGGGGCCGACCGATGGGTAGTCGAGCCCGGCGGAGACCGAGTGGGAGGCCTGGGTCTGTCCGTCGGCGTCCTGGAGGATGTAGGTGGCGGAGCCGTGGAGGACACCAGGGCGTCCGCCGGAGAACCGGGCGGCGTGATGGCCGGAGTCGACGCCTTCGCCGCCGGCCTCGAAGCCGAAGATCTTCACGTCCGCATCGCCGAGAAATGCGGCGAAGAGTCCCATCGCGTTCGATCCGCCGCCGACGCAGGCGCAGACGGCGTCGGGCAGGCGACCGACCATGTCTTGGATCTGTTCGCGGGCTTCGACCCCGATGACGTTCTGGAAGGAGCGGACCATCGCCGGGAACGGGTGAGGACCGGCGACCGTGCCGATGACATAGTGGGTGTCGTCGACGTTGGCCACCCAATCGCGCATGGCCTCGTTCATCGCGTCCTTGAGGGTGCGGGTGCCGTTGGTCACGGCGTTGACCGTGGCTCCGAGCAGACGCATGCGCGCGACATTGAGGGCCTGACGCTGAGTGTCCTCTTCGCCCATGTAGACCACGCAGGACATGTCGAGCAGCGCTGCGGCGGTCGCCGTGGCGACGCCGTGCTGACCGGCTCCGGTCTCGGCGATGAGACGGGTCTTGCCCATCCGCTTGGCCAGCAGAGCCTGAGCCAGCGCGTTGTTGATCTTGTGGCTGCCCGTGTGGTTGAGATCTTCGCGTTTGAGGAACACGCGCGCACCGCCGCAGTGCTCGGCGAAGCGTGTCGCCTCGGTGAGCAGAGAGGGCCGACCGATGTAGCTGCGCTGCAAGGTGAGGAGTTCGTCGGTGAAGGCCGGATCCACCTGGGATTTGCGCCAGGTCTCTTCGATCTCGTCGAGTGCCGGGATCAGCGCCTCGGGGATGAACCTGCCTCCGAACTCGCCGAAGTACGGTCCGGTCTCCTCGCTCAAATCGGTCATTGCGGTCCTTCTCGATCTCCTCGTGGCGCCGACCTGTGGGACGGAGGGACTCCGCCTCACCGGACGCCGGAATGGGTGCAGTGTCAGCCCATCGTCGGTCACGTGCAGCGGCCGACGCGGGCGGGGTTCAGGATGCGGACAGGGAGCGGCGTTCCCGGCCGAGTGCGGTGTACTCCTCGACTGCGGCCTGCGGACGGCCGCCGGTGACGAGGGCTTCGCCGACGAGCACGAGGTCGGCTCCGGCGTCAGCGTACTTCGACACCTCGGCCGCTCCGGCGACGCCGGACTCGGCCACGAGGGTGCATCCGGCGGGAGCGAGTTCAGCCAGGGGCGCGAACCGGTCGGTGTCGACGCTGAGATCCTTGAGGTTGCGGGTGTTGACGCCGATGAGTTCGGCACCGAGCTCCGTCGCGATCTCCAGCTCTTCGCGGTTGTGGGTCTCGACGAGCGCCGTCATCCCCAGTTCCGTGGCCAGGGCGTGGAATTCGGCCAGCTGCACGGGATCGAGGGCCGCGACGATGAGCAGAACGATATCGGCACCGTGGGCACGGGCCTCATGGAACTGGTATTCGTCGACCATGAAGTCCTTGCGCAGGACCGGGATGTCCACGGCAGCGCGCACCGAGTCGAGGTCCGCGAGGCTGCCGTTGAAGCGGCGGGATTCCGTGAGCACGCTGATGGCCCGGGCTCCCCCGGCGGCGTACAGACCGGCGAGAGTGCCGGGGTCGGGGATTTCGGCGAGGTCACCACGGGAGGGCGACTTCCGCTTGACCTCGGCGATGACGCCGAAGTCGGCGGACAGGTCGAAGGGGCGGACCGGTTCGGCCGCCGCGGCACGCGCCGTGATCTCGCTCAGCGGAACCTCGTTCCGGCGTGCCTGCAGATCTTCCCGCACGCCGGAGATGATGTCGAGGAGGACTGTCATTTCTTCTTCGGCTTGTTGCCCAGTCCGACGGCGCGCAGGATCAGGCCGACGACGACGCCGAGGGCGACGATGCCGATGGAGATGTAGGTGATCGTGGGGTTGTGGATCGTGAAGCCCACACAGCCGACCGTGACGCCGATGAGCATGATGATGACTCCGGTCCATCCCGCCACCGAGTTGCCGTGACCGGGATCGGCGATCGCTGCATAGTCGATCGTGGATTTGTCGAGATCTGCGGCTCCGTTGCGGGCGAGGGACTGCGACATGGCGCTCCTTTGTGTGAGTGCGTGACACGCGTGTGGAATCTTTCCTCCATTGTGTCACGCTTCTTCGGCTGACCGGACACCGACCCGGTCACAAGGTCATTTCGAATCCGGGTCGGCATCCGGGTCGGACGACGTTTCGTCGTCGGGTGCGTCTTCGACGTCTTCTCCGCGGGACAGTGCGTCCCAGGTCGCGGCAGAATCGAATTCCCCGGAGGCGGATTCGGCGGTGCGGGCGTAGCGGTTGGAGTTCGTCCACCCGTTCGAGGCGACGGCGACCCAGACGATGCCGATGACGCCGATGCCTGCGGCCACTGCGGCGATGATCGCCCAGGAGGTGGCTCCCGGCGCCGAGGCGGCGCTCAGTGCGGTGATCCCGTAGCCGATTCCGGCGATGCCGGCCAGTCCCAGGACGACGAAGCGGCCGATCCGTCCGAGCATCGCGGCGAGCAGTCCCGAAACCGCGATGATCGCCACACACGCGGTGGCCACGGGTGAGGTCTGGGAGCTCGCATCCTCGGTGACCTTCGCCACTCCGCTGGGTCCGAGCGTGTCGCCTCCGGCGCCGGCCTGCCAGGCGGAGATCGTCAGCGCCCACAGTGCAGCGGCGATGACGAGGATGATGAGGACTCCGCGTGATTTCGTCATGGCCTCACCTCTGACTTCCTTCTGCCGCATCCAATGCGTCGGCCGCGGCGGCGGCACGCAGCACCGCTGCGGCCTTGTTCTCGGATTCCTGGTACTCGGTCTCGGGCACGGAGTCGGCGACGAGTCCGCCTCCGGCATAGACGCTCATCGTGCCGTCCCGGAGCACCCCGGTGCGGATGGCGATGGCGAGGTCGAGGTCGCCGGTGAAGGACATATAGCCGACCACTCCCCCGTAGATTCCGCGTCCGACGGGTTCGAGCTCGTCGATGATCTGCAGCGCCCGGGGTTTGGGCGCGCCCGACAGAGTGCCGGCGGGGAACGTCGCCCGCAGCACATCGATGGCCGTGGTTCCGGGTTCGAGTTCGCCGCGCACGGTCGAGCTGATGTGCATGATGTGGCTGTAGCGGACGATGTCCATGAACTCGCTGACGTCGATGGTTCCGGCTGCGCAGACCTTCGCCAGGTCATTGCGGGCAAGGTCGACGAGCATGAGGTGCTCGGCTCGTTCCTTCTCATCGGCCAGGAGTTCTCGGGCCAGGGAGTCATCGGCTTCAGGTGTGGTCCCGCGGGGGCGGGAACCGGCGATCGGGTGGGTGACCACCTCTCCTGACCGGACGGTCACGAGCGCTTCGGGTGAGGAGCCGATGATGCTCACCGGTTCCCCTCCGTCGTCATGGAGGTTGAGCAGGTACATGAAGGGGCTCGGGTTCGCATGTCGCAGCATCCGGTACACGCTCAGCGCATCGGCATCGCACGGGGTGTCGAATCGTTGGCCGACGACGACCTGGAAGATCTCCCCGTCGACGATCTTCTGCTTCGCCGTCTCCACACCGTCGAGGTACACCTGCGGCTGAGTGCGGGTGGCCACCTCGGGGTCGGCTTTCCGGGGGCGCAGGACATCTGCCGGGTTGGGCTGCTGCAGACGCTCACACATCGCGGCGATGCGGGCGACTCCTGAAGCATGGGCGTCGTCGATGCCGGTATCGGCGCCGTTGACGTTGAACACGTTGGCCACGAGGGTGACCATTCCCGAATAGTGGTCGAAGACGGCGATATCGCCGGGGATCATCAGCTGCACGGTCGGCAGGTGGTGTTCATTGGGCCGCGGCGGCCCGAGCCTCTCGAAGCGACGGACGATGTCCCATCCGAAGTAGCCGACGAAGCTCGAGACCATGGGCGGCAGCGCCGATTCCGCTTCGGCCACGGCGAGGAGATCGAGGGTGGCGGTGACCGCGTCGAGGACGTCGCCCTCGGTGGGGATGCCGACCGGAGGGGTGCCGGTCCAGTGGAATCCGTCTTCGGTCGAGATGAGGGTGGCCACGGGCGCCGAGCCGATGAAGGAGTACCTGGCCCAGGATCCGGCGACGGCGGATTCGAAGAGGAAGCTGCCCGGTCCGCCGTCGGTGAGTTTGCGGTAGAGGCTCAGCGGTGTCTCCGAGTCCGCAAGCACCTGGGTGTGGACCGGCACCAGCCGATGATCGGCGCCGAGGGCGCGGAACTGGTCGAGGCTGGGTCGGATCGGCAGGTTCGTGGGGTTCGCCGCTGGGTCAGTCGACACTGATGGTCCTTCCGGTGAAGCAGGTCGGGGTGTTCGTATGGCAGGCGGGTCCGGTCTGGTCGACGAGCATGAGCAGGGCGTCGGCATCACAGTCGAGGCTGAGCGAGCGAAGGTGCTGGACGTGGCCCGAGGTCTCCCCCTTCACCCAGTACTCCTGCCGGGAGCGGGACCAGTAGGTGGCCCGCTTCGTCTCCAGTGTGCGGGAGACGGCTTCGACGTCCATCCACGCGAGCATGAGCACCTCTGCGCTCGTGGCCTCTTGGACGATGACGGGGATGAGCCCGTCGGCGTTCGTTCGGATGATCTCCCGCCAGTTCTCCGGAGTCGCGTCGATGTCGCTGCTCATCGGACGTCGATTCCCTGGCCGCGCAGGGCGTCCTTGACCTCGGCGATGCTCAGTGTGCCGAAGTGGAAGACGCTGGCGGCCAGCAGGGCATCGGCTCCGGCTTCCACCGCCGGAACGAAGTGTTCGACCGCTCCGGCACCGCCCGAGGCGATGAGCGGCACATCGACGGCGGCGCGGGCGGCACGGATGAGTTCGAGGTCGAATCCCTCACGTGTGCCATCGGCGTCGATGGAGTTGAGCAGGATCTCGCCGACCCCGCGGTCGGCGGCTTCCCGGATCCAGTCGATGGCGCAGCGGCCCGTGCCTTCGCGGCCGCCGCGAGTGGTGACCTCGAAGCCGGATTCCGTACTCGCGCCCTGAGCGCGGCGGGCGTCGAGAGAGAGGACGAGGACCTGGTTGCCGAAGTGTCGGGAGATCTCGCTGATGAGTTCCGGGTTCTTCACCGCCGAGGTGTTGACCGAGACCTTGTCGGCTCCGTCGCGCAGCAGCCGGTCGACGTCGGCGACGCTGCGGATCCCTCCGCCGACGGTGAGTGGGATGAATACCTCTTCCGCGCAGGCGCGGACGACGTCGTGGACGGTCTCCCGATCACCGCTGCTGGCCGTGACGTCGAGGAAAGTGAGTTCGTCGGCACCGGACTCGCCGTAGCGGCGGGCGAGCTCGACGGGGTCGCCGGCGTCCCTGAGGTCGGCGAACTTCACTCCCTTGACGACGCGTCCGCCGTCCACGTCCAGACAGGGGATGACTCTGACAGCTACCACGCAGTCCTCCTAGATTCCCAGGCCCCGGTAGCGATCCATCCGGCGGGCCAGGCGCCTGGCCGAAGGTTCGCGCATGAGCGAGATGAGTTCGTATTCGAGTGTCTCACCGACCCGGGCGACGAAGTCGAGCGGTTCGTCGCTGGCGTCGGGATGCTCGGCGATGATCCGGTCGACGACTCCGTTGGCCTGCAGCATGGGAGCGTGCACGCCCTGGCTCTGAGCCATCTCGGCGGCTCTCTCCGTCGTGCGGTGCACAATCGCCGAAGCGCCTTCGGGCGGCAGGGGCGAAAGCCAGCCGTGTTCGGCGCTGAGCACCCGATCGGTCGGGATGAGGGCCAGTGCTCCGCCCCCGGATCCCTCACCGAGGATGAGCGAGACGGACGGAGCGTCGAGGTTGGCGAGGTCGGCGAGGCTGCGGGCGATCTCGCCGGCGATGCCGCCTTCTTCGGCTTCCTTCGACAGGGCAGCGCCGGGGGTGTCGATGACGGTCACGAGCGGCAGGTGCAGCTCCGCGGCCAATCGCATTCCGCGTCTGGCCTCACGCAGGGCCGCCGGGCCCATGGGTGCGCGGGAGTCCTGCCGGAATCGGTCCTGGCCGAGGACGATGCACGGTGCGGAACCGAACTTCGCCAGGGCCAGCAGCAGTCCGGGGTCCTTCTCCCCTTCGCCGGTGCCGTTGAGCGGCAGCACGGTGTTCGCTGCGGTGCGCAGCAGATCACGGACTCCGGGGCGTTCGGGGCGACGCGAGCTGGTGATCGCGGCCCAGGCATCGGAGTTCGGGTCGACGCTGTCCGGGGCCGTGTCCGGGTCCGGCACCGGGCTGGGAACTTCCTTGGCGCCCATGAGCACGTCGAGGACGCGGGAGACCGTGCCGGCGATGCGTTCGGGTCCGATGACGGCGTCGACGATGCCCATCTTGTGCAGGTTCTCCCCGGTCTGCACGTTCTCCGGGAACTTCTCTCCGTAGATAGCCTCGAAGACTCGGGGGCCGAGGAATCCGATGAGGGATCCGGGTTCGGCCACGGTGACGTGCCCCAGCGATCCCCAGGAGGCGAAGACTCCTCCGGTGGTGGGATGGCGCAGGTAGACGAGGTAGGGCAGTCCGGCCTTGCGATGGGCGATGACGGCGTTCGTGATCTTCACCATCGACAGGAAGGCGATGGTGCCCTCCTGCATGCGGGTGCCGCCCGAGGCGGGACCGGCCAGCAGGGGCAGACCTTCGAGCGTCGCACGTTCGATGGCGTCGACGAGACGTTCGGCCGCGGCCACGCCGATCGACCCGGCGAGGAAGCGGAATTCGCCGGCGATCACGGCCACGCGACGGCCGGCGATGGTGCCTTCGCCGGTGATGATGGATTCGTCGACTCCGGACTTCTGCGCCGCTGCGTCGAGTTCAGCGGCGTAGGCATCAGAGATCCCGCCGGCGGGCTGGACGGGGGTGGTGTCCCAGGACAGATACGATCCCTCGTCGAGGACGATGTCGACGAGCTCGAGTGCGTTGAGACGCGTCATGGCGGTTCCGTTCAGTTTCCGTCGGCGAGCCACGCCACGATGGATTCCGCGTCTTCGTCGAGCAGCGGCGGGGCATCGTGAGCGGTGCGGGTGGTTTCGACCTCGCCGGAGGAATCGGCGTCGAAGAAGCGCAGCGGCGGTCCGGGCAGGTCGATGTCGCCGAGCACGGGGTGGTCGACGGAGACCTTGAGTCCCTGGCTGAGCGCCTGCTCCCACTCGTAGACCTCGGGCAGGGTGCGCACCGTGCCGGACGGGATTCCCGCCTCGGTGAGTCTGTTCAGCAGATCGGCTGCATCGTAGGCGGAGAAGCGGTCTTCGATGAGTTCGATGACCGCCGGGCGGTTCTCCACCCGCTCGGAGTTGACGGCCATGCCCTCGGTGGCGGGATCGATGTCGAAGGCAGCGCAGAACTTCTGCCACAGGTTCTCGTTGCCCACGGAGATCTGCACGGCGCCGTCGCGGCAGGTGAAGAGGCCGTAGGGCGACAGCGAGGGGTGGTGGTTGCCGCCGGGCTGCGGTTCCTGACCGGCGACCGTGGCACGGGTTCCCTGGAAAGCGTGGACGCCGACCATTCCCGCGATGAGCGAGGTGCGCACGACCTTGCCCTTGCCGGTGCGTTCGCGTTCGAGCAGGGCCGCCAGCACACCGTATGAGCCGTAGATTCCGGCGAGCAGGTCGGCGATCGGCACTCCCACGCGCTGCATATCATCGGGTCCCGAACCGGTCAGCGACATCAGCCCGGCTTCGCCCTGAGCGATCTGGTCATAGCCGGCGCGGGAGGCTTCCGGACCGTCATGGCCGAATCCGGTGATGGAGAGGATGACCAGGCGCGGATTGATCTCCATGCAGCGGGCGGTGGAGAAGCCGAGGCGGTCGAGGACTCCGGAGCGGAAGTTCTCGATGAGCACATCGGCGCGTGCGATGAGTCCGGTCAGGGTGTCCTTGCCCGTGTCGGATTTGAGGTCGAGGGCGATGGATTCCTTGTTGCGGTTGCACGAGAAGAAGTAGGTGGCCTGAGGGTTGTCCTCGGGGCCGACGAAGGGAGGTCCCCAGGACCGGGAGTCATCGCCCTTGCCGGGGTTCTCGACCTTGATCACCCGCGCACCGAGATCGCCGAACATCATTCCTGCATGAGGGCCGGCCAGGGCACGAGAGAGATCGACGACGGTATATCCGGTCAGGGGTCCAGCCTCGGGTGTCTCGTTCGCCATTCCTAATCCTCCTTGAAGTGGGTGCGTCTCTTGATGAGCATACGCAATCGTGCGACCTCCGCATGGGCGCGGCGACCGTCTGCATGCTGGATCGCCATCACCGCGCAGGTGGTGCCGTCCGTGAGGTCCAACAGGGGCCACGGGTCATCGCCCTCGGGTGAGAACGTCACACCGAGGATCTGTCCCCAGTCGAGCCGACGGGTGCGCACCATGTTCTTGACCACCAGGCCCTCCTCGGTCGGGCGGGCCTGGATATCGGAGATGCGCAGCAGGGCGGCTCCGAAGAGAATGCCCAGCAGGTTCATCCATATCATGTCGAGGACTG
This sequence comes from Brevibacterium sp. H602, assembly GCF_051172395.1. Taxonomy (NCBI): domain Bacteria; kingdom Bacillati; phylum Actinomycetota; class Actinomycetes; order Micrococcales; family Brevibacteriaceae; genus Brevibacterium; species Brevibacterium sp. H602. The sequence goes on from NZ_JBPIZD010000004.1 coordinate 111,165, forward strand.
TCCACGGTTCCCAGTCCACGACGAACAGCGCCACGGACAGGACCGCGAACCCAGCGGTCACGGCAACGGCACCGACGATGCTGACGACGCGCACCTGTCGGGGCCGGAACACGGCCAGATCAGATTCGGCAGGCGCCAATGTTCGTCACCAGAATCGCACGCGCCCCGACTCCGTAGAGACGGTCCATGACGTTGTTGACTTCCTTCGCTTCGACCATGACGCGCACGGCGACCCACCCGGTCTCCTGCAGCGGGGACACGGTCGGGGATTCGAGTCCCGGAGTCAGCGAGATCGCCTCGGGAACCAGGCGCTGTTCGATGTTGTAGTCGACGAGAACGTACTGGCGGGCGACCATGACCGATTCGAGGCGTCGTTTGAGCACGTCGATGCGGGATTCGGCTCCGTCGCGCTGGATGAGCACACCTTCTGATTCGAGCAGCGGCTCGCCGAAGGTTTCGAGTCCCGCGGCGCGCAGCGTGGAGCCGGTCTCGACGACATCGGCGATGGCGTCGGCGACTCCGAGCTGGATGGAGACCTCGATCGCTCCGTCGAGCTGCACAGTCGTCGCATCGATTCCGCGTCGCTGCAGGTCTGCTTCCACGAGGTTCGGGAAGCTCGTGGCGATGCGGGCACCGGCCAGCTGGTCGGCCGAAGTGAAGGAGCCGACGGTGCCGGCGTAGAAGAACCGCGAGGCGCCGAATCCGAGTCCGAGCACCTCATCGGCTTCGGCCTGTGACTCGAGCAGCAGATCACGGCCGGTGATTCCGGCGTCGAGGATGCCCGAGCCGACGTAGATGGCGATGTCGCGGGGACGCAGGTAGAAGAATTCGACTCCGTTGACCTCGTCCTGATGGACCAGGGTCTTGGTTCCGCGTCGAGTGGAGTATCCGGCCTCGCTGAGCATGTCGGAGGCGGCTTCGGACAGTGCGCCCTTGTTGGGCACGGCTACACGCAGCATAGGGTCCCTTTGGAGTTCGATGGGGTCGGGTCGGTCAGGTTCGTGGGAGGGTCTTACAGGTGGGTGTTGACGTCGTCGAGGGTCAGTCCCTTGGCGATCATCATCACCTGCACGTGGTAGAGCAGCTGCGAGATCTCCTCGGCGAGATCTTCCTTGGTTTCGTATTCGGCGGCCATCCACACTTCGGCGGCCTCTTCCACGACCTTCTTGCCGATCGCATGGACTCCGGCGTCGAGTTCGGCCACGGTCTTCGAACCGGTGGGGCGATCGAGGGATTTCTGCTGGAGTTCGGCGTAGAGAGTCTCAAAGGTCTTCACTTCTCCAGCCTAATGCATCCGCATCGGCCGCAGCATTCGGGGTCTCATGTTCTAAAACGCGGCGGACCCGGGTCTCACCGGTGCTGCCGGCGGCTGACCTCAGTCCTCGGGGTCGCGGCCGATGTCGGTGGCCGGACGGTGAGGCGCAGAGATCGTCTGGCGTGACCGCTTCGACCAGTCGATGAGTCCGAGGATGACCATGACGAGGAAGAACAGGTACACGGCACCGGAGAAGACGAGTCCGCCGGAGATCGCCAGCGGGATGCCGACGAGGTCGACGGCGAGCCAGACGAACCAGAATTCGACGATGGCCCGGCCCTGGGCGTACATGGCCACGATCGAACCGATGAAGATATAGGCGTCGGGGTAGGGGTTCCAGGACCATCCGCCCGCGGCGAGGACCCAGCCGAAGACTCCGGTGCCGATGACGAGAGCCGCGAGCAGGATCGCCCGTTCCTTCCAGCTCGCCCAGCGGACGAGGACTTCACCGGCGGCGGCCTTGGACTTCTTCCATTGCGTCCATCCCCAGACCGCGGCGACGATGATGACGACCTGCCGAGAGGCATTGCCGCCGAGACCGGCGGAGAGGCTGGCCGAGAAGAGCAGGATGGAGCCGAGGATCTGCACCGGCCAGGACAGGATGTTCCGGCGCAGCGCCAGGACGACCGTGGCCAGCGCACAGATGTTGCCGAACAGGTCGGAGTACGGCACAGGCTTGCCCAGCAGTTCGAATGCCGGGGTGTTCAACCAGTCGAACAGGTCCATCGCAGGCTCTCTTCAGGTGTGGGCCGTGAGTATGGTCCGGCCCGGTTCGGTCAGTGGGTGTGTGCGGCGGCGAGCGTGCGCAGTTCGCTGATCGCGGCTGCGACATCGTCGGCACCGTAGACGGCGGAGCCGGCGACGAGGACGTCGGCGCCGGCATCGACGACACGGTCGATCGTCGCCGCGGAGACTCCCCCGTCGACCTGCAGCTTGATCTCGAGTCCGGAGGCAGAGATCGCTTCGCGGGTCCGCGTGATCTTCGGCAGGCACACGTCGAGGAACTTCTGACCGCCGAATCCGGGTTCGACGGTCATGATGAGGATCTGATCGAATTCGCCGAGGAGGTCGATGAAGGGTTCGATCGGGGTGGCCGGTTTGAGCGCGAGGCTGGCCTTGGCCCCGAGGCGGCGCAGTTCCCGAGCGAGACGGACGGGGGCGGCGGCCGCCTCGGCGTGGAAGGTCACCGAGGCGCAGCCGATCTCCGCGTACACGGGAGCATTGCGGTCGGCATCGGCGATCATGAGGTGGGCGTCGAGCGGGATCGGTGAGATCGCCTGGATGCGTTCGACGACGGGCGGGCCGAAGGTGAGGTTCGGCACGAAATGGTTGTCCATGACGTCGATATGGGCCATATCGGCGGTGCTGATCTTCGTAAGCTCACCGCGCAGATCGGAGAAGTCCGAGGACAGGATGGAGGGGTTGATGTCGATCGACATGGGTCATTTCGCCTTTCGCAGGAGAGCCAGGAACATTCCGTCGCTGTTGTGGACATGGGGCCAGAGCTGGGCGTATCGCCCGTCTTCACGGGTCACCGAGGCGAACGACTCCGCCTCGCTGCCGGTGATCGCCGACAGCACGGCCGGGGTGTCGAGGATCTCCACGTCAGCGCTCACGGACTTGGCTCGCAGGCGCAGAACCTCGTCGACGATGAGCACGGTCTCGGCGTAGTGCGGTGAGCACGTCGAGTAGGCGACCACTCCCCCTGGTGCGCAGGCCTCGAGGGCCGCAGAGAGCAGTTCGCGCTGGAGTCCGGTCAGTGCCGTGATGTCTTCGGGTGACCTGCGGTAGCGGGCTTCGGGGCGGCGGCGCAGGGCGCCGAGTCCGGAGCAGGGCACGTCGACGAGGATCTTCGAGTAGGGTCCGCGAGCGTCGCGGCCATCGCGGACGGCGGCGGTGACATTGGTCAGCGCCTTGGTGGAGTCGCGGACGAGGTCGACACGGTGCTCGCTGGAGTCGAAGGCCTCCAATGTCGTCGATTCGCCCGCGGCCGCGGCACCGAGGACGGCTGCCTTGCCTCCGGGTCCGGCGCACAGATCGGCCCAGGTTCCGGCGGGTGCGTCGACATCGGCCAAAGCGAGGGCGACGAGCGCGGATCCTTCGTCCTGGACGCGGGCGCGTCCGTCGGCCACGGCTGCCACGTCTCGAGGCACTGCGGTCTCCAGGGTGACGCCGATCGGCGACAGCGGGGTGGGTTCCCCCGGCAGTTCGGTGCGGTCGATGAGTCCGGGCAGGGCGGTCACGCCGACCTTTGCCGGAGCGTTGTCGGCTTCGAGGAGGGCTTCGAGCTCGGCGGCATCGCGGCCGTGTCCCTTGAGCGCCTGGTTCAGTGCACGGACGACCCATTCGGGATGGGAGTGTTCGATTGCCAGTCGGGTGGTCTCGTCGGCCTCGGCGGTGACGCGGTCGAGCCACTCGACGGGTTCGGCTTCCGAGATGCGGCGGAGCACGGCATTGACGAATCCGGCGGTCTTCGCCGCCGATCGTTTGACCACGGCCACTGTTTCGGACAGTGCAGCATGGTTGGGCACCCGCATCGACAGCAGCTGGTGGGCGCCGAGGCGCATCGCGGCCAGGGGTTCGGGATCGATTCTGTCGACGGCTCGGGACGAGGCGATTTCGATGACCGCGTCGTAGAACTTCTGCCGACGCAGGGTTCCGTATGTGAGTTCGGTGGTGAAGGCAGCGTCCTGAGCGCCCATATGTGTGCGGGCGAGTTTGGCCGGCAGCAGCAGGTTCGCGTAGGCGTCTTTCGTCGCCACGTCGAGGAGGACTTCCCAGGCGATGCGCCGCGGCAGGTTCTTACCCGCTCGTTCGGCCTGCGGTGCTCGGCGGTCCTGACGTGGGCGGTCGCGGCCGTGGCCGCCGCGTCGGTCGGTGTCTCGGGGGCCGCCTCGGCGCTGCCCGCGATTGCCGTCGTTGCCGCGGCTGCCGCCTCGGCGGTCTCTGCCTGCTGACTCAGCCATGGCTCTTATGCTTGCCTCTCGGTATAGGGGTCGAAGGTCACGTCTCCGCGGCCGCGCAGGAAGTCGGCAGTGGCCATCCGGGCCTTGCCGAAGGGCTGGATCTGCTCAACTCGGACCCAGCCGTCACCGCAGCGCAGCACCGGCTGATGCTGCCAGGTGGTCAGTTGCCCGACAGCGCCGGGGGTCGTCACTTCGGGTGCGGGTATGAGCCCGAAGAGCTTCGTCCTCTTGCCGTCGAGTTCCACCCATGGCCCCGGTGCGGGACTGGTTCCGCGGGCCCGGTTGATGACCTGGGCTGCGGGTGCCGACAGGTCGAGGTGGGCATCGTTGACGGTGATCTTCTCCGCGTGGCTGGACTCACCGGACTGCGGAGTCTCCACAGCGGTGCCGGCGGCCAGATCGTCGAAGGCGGCGACGAGTTCGGGAGCGCCTCTGCGCGCATATTCCTCGAGTGCAGAACCGACGTCGGGATGATCGAGCGGCAGTTCGAGTCGGCGCAGCACGGGGCCGGTGTCCATGCCTTCGTCGATGCGGAACACGCTGACTCCGCTGGTGATCTCGCCGTCGATGAGTGCGCGTTGGACAGGGGCGGCTCCGCGATAGGCCGGCAGCAGTGAGAAGTGGAGGTTGAACCAGCCGAGTCGGGCGGTGGCCAGTGCGGCGGGTCCCGCGATGGCGCCGAAGGCGACGACGGCGACGGCGTCGACATCGAGTGCCTGCAGCTGGGAGATGACCTCGCCGCGCAGACGACCGGCTTCGATGACGGGCAGTCCGAGTTCGAGAGCGCGAGTCTTCACCGGTGACGGGGTGAGGACTCTCTTCCTTCCGACGGGCGCATCGGGTCGGGTGAGCACCGCACGGATGCGGTGGCTCGATTCGGCCAAGGCCTCGAGGGCGGGAACTGCGACATCAGGGGTGCCGGCGAAGACGATATCCACGTGGGGAAGTCTACTGGTTCGCCGCGCCGTCACAGCGACCGGGGATCATCGATGCGCACGCGCACCTGTCGTTGCTTCTTGGCGGACCGGGAGGCGATGATCTCGGCCGCTCTCGTCCCGACACGGTCTCCGGCGGAGAACGGGTAGGCGCTCACGCTGCGCTGGCCGTCCTCGGCGTCTTCGCGCAGGAGTTCCTCGACCTCGCCGATCTGTTCCAGCACCTCGTCGATGTCGGCGCCCGCTCCCGTGAGTTCGAGGATCCGTCGGTAGGGCGGGAACCCGAGGGCCTTCCGGTCGCTCAGCTGGCGTGACATGAATGTCGTGGGGTCGAAGGCGGTCAGGGTCTGCCGGATGAGTTCGTCCTCGTCTCTGAGGTAGACGGCTCCTCCGTCATCGCGAGAGCGCACGAGTGAGGCGGCACGCAGTCGACGTGCCACACTTTCGTCGATCGAGCGCATCCAGGGTCCCGGCCACAGCGAATCCAGAAGGATCGCCGCGGCATAGCCGCCGAGCACATAGGGTTCGGCTCCCGTGGTGGCGACCACGAGCCGCGGGGTCTCGTCGAGGGCAGTGGAGATGTGGTCGCCTCCGGATTCGACGATCTCGATGTCGGGCAGCGCCCGGGCGAACTCTTCGACGGTGCGGGCCCGGCCGCGCACGATCGATCGCACACGGTTCGAACGGCAGCGCAGGCAGCTGAACGCCTCCGAGTGGTAGCCGCAGGACCGGCAGGCGAAGGGACCGACCTCGGACTGAGTGGTCAGCGTCGCCTGACATTGCGGGCAGCGGGCGACTTCCTGGCAGCGGGCACAGGCGAAGACGGGATAGTAGCCGGAGCGCGGCACCTGCACGAGCACCGGACCGGGCACTCCGCCGTCCCGGGGACGCGGACGCAGCGCCGTGCGCATGATCTGCCAGGCGCGGCTGGGAATGCGCTGCCAGGCGAAGGGGTCCCGGTCCTCATCGGGGACGAAGACGACCGGCGCGGCATGCCGCCTGGCCGGACCGACCGGTGTGACGTCGGCCAGCCAGCCGATCTCGACGAGACGCTGCACTTCGGCGCTGCGGTCGGTGGAGACGAAGAGCAGCTCGGTGTCCTCGATCGTCGACCGCAGCAGGCAGACCTCCCGGGCGTGCGGGTACGGGGCGTGCTGATCGAGATAGTTGAGGTTCGCGTCATCGGTGCAGATGATGAGACCGAGGTCCGCGACGGGGGCGAAAGCCGCCGCACGCGTGCCGATCGTGATCCGCGTGTGTCCGAGCAGTCCGCGCAGCCAGGCCTGCCACCGCAGCTCCGGTGACTGGTCGGCGCTGAGCACCGAGACCTCCGCGATCCCCGCTCGGGTGAGGGTCGACTGGAGCACGGCGAGTTCGCGATGATCGGGCACGAGCCAGAGCACGGACCGGCCGGCCTCGAGACTCGCCCGTGCGGCATCGAGTCCGGCACGGATCCAGCTCAGCCCCGGCGTCGGCCCGGGTGTGCACGCCACGGCCCTGCGCCGAGGCAACGCCGAAGCATCGTCGGCCGTGGGCTGGTCCCCCGCAGCAAGAACCCATTCGCCGAGGCGGTTCAGCAGCTGCGGATCATCCGCCGGCCCGTCGTTCAGCGAGGTCACTGGGTCCGCGGCGTCCGCATCGGTCTGCGCGGCCGGGTCTCCCGCCTTCTCCGCCTTGAGCACGGTTTTCTCGCCGCGGGCATGGCGCGGTGGGATGGCCAGGCGCAGCACATCGGCGAGGGTGCCGCCGTAGCGACGGGCGACGGCTTCGCTCAGGGCGAGCAGATCGTCATTCAGCACCTGAATGGGGCCGCTGATGCGTTGGATCGTCGCGAGAGGACCGACGTGGTCCGATGTCTCGACGCGTTCGAGCAGATAGCCGTCACGCAGCTTCCCGGCGAACTTCACCCGCACCCGCACACCGGGCAGGGCAGCCTCGGCGAGCTTCTCCGGCACCGCATAGTCGAACGTCCGCGCCAAGTGCGGGACGGGATGGTCGATGAGCACTCGGGCGACCGGTTCGGTCGGGGCCAGGGGAACCTGGCCCTCGGCCGAGGTGCCGGTGTCGATCGGGAGGGGTTCGTCCACGCCGACGGCAGACTAGTTGGAGGACACGGCGCGCAGCAGGTCCTCGGCGCGGTCCGTGACCTCCCAGGTGAAATCGGGCAGTTCACGGCCGAAGTGGCCGTAGGTCGAGGTCTGCGAGTAGATCGGGCGCAGCAGGTCGAGTTCCTGGATGATCATCGCGGGGCGGAGGTCGAAGACCTCTCGGATGGCGGCCGAGATGGCTGCCGGGTCCGCCTTCTCCGTTCCGAAGGTCTCGACGTAGAGCCCCATCGGATCGACTCGGCCGATCGCATAGGACACCTGCACCTCGGCGCGTTCCGCGAGACCGGCGGCGACGACGTTCTTCGCCACCCAGCGCATCGCGTAGGCCGCCGAACGGTCGACCTTCGACGGGTCCTTGCCGGAAAACGCACCGCCGCCGTGGCGGGAGAACCCGCCGTAGGTGTCGACGATGATCTTCCGACCGGTCAGACCGGCATCGCCCATCGGTCCGCCCGTGACGAAGGGACCGGCCGGGTTGATGTGGATGTTCGCTCCCGAGGTGTCGAGACCGGAGTCGGCGATCACCGGATCGATGACGAGTTCCTTGATCTCCGTGTGCAGCTGGGACTGGCTGGTGTCCGCCGAATGCTGGGTGGAGACGACGACATTCTCGATCGAGACTGCCTCGTCGCCGTCGTAGCCCAACGTCAGCTGCGTCTTGCCATCGGGACGCAGGTAGTCGAGTCGACCGGACTTGCGCACCTCGGAGAGCTGTTCGGCCATCCGGGAGGCCAGGTGGATGGGCAGCGGCATGAGCACATCGGTGGAGTTGTCGGCATAGCCGAACATGAGTCCCTGATCTCCGGCGCCGAGGCTGGTGCCGTGGTCTGAGGATTCGACGGCTTCGCGGAAGTCCAGCGGATTCGTCACGCCGGAGTGGATGTCCGTGGACTGGCTGCCGATGGACACGGAGACTCCGCAGGAGTGACCGTCGAAGCCGGTGTCCGAGGAGTCGTAGCCGATGCCCGTGATGAGGCTGCGCACGATTCCGGCCACGTCGGCGTAGGCGGCCGTATTCACCTCACCGGCGACATGGACGAGGCCGGTGGTGACCATGGTCTCCACGGCCACTTTGGCGTTGGGGTCCTGCCGGAGCAGGTCGTCGAGCACCGCATCGCTGATCTGGTCGCAGATCTTGTCGGGATGTCCCTCGGTGACGGACTCGGATGAGAAGAAACGCAGATTTGTGTGTGTCACGTTGTCGATTCTACGTGGGTGAATTGGTCGGAGACGGCCGCAATGACCTTTTGTGAAACATGGTCCTTCGACCCGTGGAATTCCTCGCCGACGACGATCTCGCCGCGGTCGGAGGAGATGATCTGGACCATGGTGTCATCGTGGCCGAAGGCGCGGTCGTCAGAGACGTCGTTGAATACGAGCAGGTCGACGCCTTTGCGCTGGAACTTGGCTCGAGCGTAGTCGAGGGCGGCGGTGGCGGCGTCCCCGGTCTCGGCGGCGAATCCGACGATGATCTGATGGCGCAGTCTGGTCTGCCGGCTGCGCTCGTCGACGAGTCCGCGGAGGATGTCCGGGTTCTGCACGAGACGCAGAGTCAGACCGTCGTCTCCGGACTTCTTCATCTTCGAGTCCGTCGTCTCGGCCGGTCGGTAGTCTGCGACGGCGGCGGCCATGATGATGGCATCTGCGCGCGTCTGGGCGCCATGCATCGCCGACTGCAGCTCCAGAGTGGATTCGACCGAAGTGATCGTGACGCCCGCAGGCAGTCCCGTCAGCAGTCCGGTGTCGATGTTCGCGGCGACGAGCTCGACTGCTGCGCCCGCGGCATGCGCGGCCTTGGCCAGCGCAATGCCCTGCTTGCCCGAGGAGCGGTTGCCGAGGAAGCGCACGGGGTCGAGTGCTTCCCTGGTGCCGCCGGCGCTGATGACGATGCGGCGACCGGACAGACCACCGCTGGGGTCAGCGGGTGCGTCTGCCGAGCCGCCGGCTGTGCCGTCCTTGATCGAGAGCGCGAAGTCGACGATCTCTTCGGGTTCGGGCAGACGTCCGGGACCGGAATCGGGGCCGGTGAGGCGTCCGACAGCAGGGTCGAGGACATGGACGCCGCGGGAGCGCAGGGTCGCGATGTTGGCGACTGTGGCGGGGTTGAGCCACATCTCGGTGTGCATGGCCGGGGCCACGACCACCTCGGCGGTGGTGGTGAGCACGGAGGCGGTGAGCAGGTCATCGGCTCGCCCGGCTGCGATCTTCGCGATCAGATCGGCGGTCGCCGGGGCGATGATGACGAGTTCGGCTTCCTGTCCGATGCGCACATGATTGACGGTGTCGATCTCGTCGAAGACATCGGTGGTCACGGTCTGGCCGGACAGGGCCTCAAGAGTGGGGGCACCGATGAATTTCAGTGCGTTGGCCGTCGGAACGACCTTGACGCTGTGGTCGAGCTCCCGGAGTCGCCGGATGATGTGTGCCGCTTTGTAGGCGGCGATCCCACCGGCGACGCCGAGTACGATTCTCACTGGTCGCTGAAGTCGATCGCGCCGTCGTTGCTCACAGGAGCGGTGGCTTCGGCCTCGGGTGCGGCCTGGATGAAGTCGGCTTCGGAGACCTCGCGGGCGACGATCTTCGACTCGTTGACCTCACGCAGAGCGATCGACAGAGGCTTCTCGTTGGTGCCCGGAGTGACGAGCGGACCGACGTTCTCGAGCAGTCCCTCCTGCAGCTGGGCGTAGTACGAGTTGATCTGACGGGCGCGCTTTGCCGCGATCGAGACCAGTTCGTACTTCGAACCGGTGACGTTGAGCAGATCGTCGATCGGAGGGTTGGTGATGCCTTCAGGCTGTGCGGGCAAGGAGATTCCCATCTAATCGGAAGTGGATATACCCATCAATGATAGGAGTTCTTCGGCCGCAGTGCGAACGTGGTCGTTCACAATGGTCACATCGAACTCCGATTCGGCGGCCAATTCGCGTTTCGCGGTGGCCAGTCGTCGCTCCTGCTCCTCCTCCGTTTCGGTGCCTCGACCGGTCAGTCGGGAGACGAGTTCCTCCCAGCTGGGCGGGGCGAGGAAGACGAAGCGGGCATCGGGCATCTTCTCTTTGACCTGGCGGGCTCCCTGCAGATCGATCTCCAGCAGCGCGGGAATCCCCTGGTCGAGCTTCTCCTCCACCGGAGCCGAAGGCGTGCCGTAGCGGTGGCGTCCGTGGACGACGGCGTATTCGAGCAGCCGATCCTCGGCGATGAGGGTGTCGAAGGCGTCGTCGGTGAGGAAGTGATAATGGACACCATCGATCTCACCGGGTCGCCTGGGGCGGGTCGTGGCCGAAACGGAGAACCAGACCTCGGGATGGTTCTGCCGAATATAGGTGCTGATGGTGCCTTTTCCGACGGCGGTCGGACCCGCGAGAACGGTGAGTCGATTATTCACAGATCTGAGGTTGTCACACTCAGGAATATTTCTCCAACAGGGCGGACTTCTGGTGGACGCCCAGACCTTTGATCCGACGGGAGGTGGCGATGCCGACCTCTTCCATGGCGGCTTCGGCGCGCCGGTCGCCGACTCCGGGCAGAGCTCTGAGCAGATCGAGCACACGCATCTTCGCCAGTGCTTCGTCGTCTGCTGCCTTCTTGAGCACGGCCGCGAGATCGGTATCGCCGGTCTTCAGCGCCGACTTCACTTCGGCTCGTGCCTGACGTGCCTTGAACGCTTTGTCCAACGCAGCGGAACGCTGTTGCGGGGTCAACGGTTCGAGTGCCACTTTGTCTCCTCTGTCACCATGAACGGGCAGGTAGGGAAGTTGTCTCAGTCTAAGACAAAATCCCTGCCGAGAGGCGATATGAGCAGAAATTTGTGGTGTGGCGAGCCGGAATCCGCCCGTCGACGGAGCACCGAATCCGGTGTTCGGACCGCCCCGCGATCCGAACGCCGGTGTTCAGTCGGTGATCGTCAGCGCACGATTGAGAGCGGCGGCGGTTTCGGCCAGACCGTCGGGTCCGGCGCCGAGCACCGCCCGGGAGGCGGTGGCGAGCACCTGTCCCGATTTCAGCGCCCGGTCGCCGAAGACGGCACGCAGCTCGGTCAGGCCCGCGCCCTGTGCGCCGACGCCCGGGGCGAGGATCGGTCCCCCGCAGTCACGGGGATCGAATCCCAGATCGCGCGCGGCGGTGCCGATGGTCGCGCCGACGACGAGTCCGAAGGGACCGAGCTCGCCGGGTGACCCCAGTGCCTGAGCATTGCGCTGCCGCACTCGGGACACGATCGATCCGGCCACGGATTCGCGGTCTCTCTCGGCATGCTGGACCTCTGCCCCTTCCGGGTTCGAAGTCAGTGCCAGGACGAACACGCCCTTGCCGTGAGCGGCAGCGAGTTCGAAGGCCGGTTCCAGGGCGCCGAATCCGAGGTAGGGCGAGACCGTGATCGAGTCCGCGGCCAGCGCCGAGGCGGGATCGAGATAGGCCTTCGCGTAGGCACCCATGGTCGACCCGATGTCACCGCGTTTGATATCGAGGACGGAGAGCAGTCCGGCGTCCCGGGACGCGGCCAGCGTGTCTTCGAGAGCAGCGACTCCGGCGGAGCCGTACTGTTCGAAGAACGCGGACTGCGGTTTGACGGCGGCCACCGAGCCCTTGAGCTCGGAGACCGTGCGGAGGGCGAACTCCCGGACGCCTGCGGCGCTGGCAGGCAGCCCCCAGGAGGCGAGGAGATGCTCGTGCGGGTCGATGCCCACACACAACGGTCCGTGCTCGTCCATGGCGGCTGCCAGTCGGGTGCCGAACATCAGGCGCTCCAGTCCTGCAGGCTGCGCACATCGAACTTCGAGTCGCGGATGACCTCGAGGGAGGTCACGGCGGCGGCGAATTCGGCCAGCGTGGTGATCAGCGGCACGGAGTTCGCGGTCGCCGCGGCTCGGATCTCATAGCCGTCGGCGCGTTCCTGCCGACCCGACGGCACGTTGATGACCATGTCAATGGTGCCCGCGGTGAGGTAGTCGATGACCGTGCGGTCTTCGGCATCGGCCTCGAAGTGCTTGTGCACCTGGGTGGTCTTGATCCCGTAGCGGGAGAGCACGGCCGCAGTGCCGGTGGTCGCGACGACGTCGAAGCCCATGTCGACGAGCTCCTTGACCGGCAGCACCATGGCACGCTTGTCCCGATCGGCTACCGACACGAAGACGGTGCCCGAGGTCGGCAGCTTCACGGATGCCCCGAGCAGTCCCTTCGCGAAGGCGGTCGGGAAGTTGTGGTCGATGCCCATGACCTCACCGGTCGAGCGCATCTCGGGACCGAGGATCGAGTCGACGATCTTGCCTTCGACGGTGGTGAACCGTCGGAACGGCAGGACCGCCTCCTTGACGGCGATCGGATGGTCGAGCGGCAGGGTCGAACCGTCGCCCTCTGCGGCCAGAAGGTCACCGCGCAGATCCTCGATCGTGCGGCCCACGGCGATGAGCGCCGCGGCCTTGGCCAGCTGGGTCGAGGTCGCCTTCGAGACGAAGGGCACGGTCCGCGAAGCCCGCGGGTTGGCTTCGATGACGTGGAGAACATCCGCGGCGATGGCGAACTGGATGTTGAGCAGTCCGCGCACGCCCACACCTTCGGCGATGGCCTTCGTGCCCTGGCGGACGCGCTCGAGCACGTCCTCACCCAGAGTCAGCGAGGGCAGTACGCAGGCGGAGTCACCGGAGTGGATTCCGGCTTCCTCGATGTGCTCCATGATTCCGCCGATGTAGACCTCGTTGCCGTCGTAGAGGGCGTCGACGTCGATCTCGATGGCGTCTTCGAGGAACCGGTCAACGAGGACCGGACGATCGGTCGAGATCTCCGTGGCGCTGGCCATGTAGTCGAGCAGCTGCGTGCGATCGTAGACGATCTGCATTCCGCGTCCGCCGAGGACGTAGGAGGGCCGCACGAGCACCGGGTAGCCGATGTTCTCCGCGATCGCTGCGGCCTCCGCGGCGGTCACCGCGGTGCCGTGCTTGGGCGCGGTGAGTCCGGCCCTCTCCAGCACGGCTCCGAACTCACCGCGGTCCTCGGCCAGGTCGATGGCCTCGGGCTGGGTGCCGAGCACCGGCACACCCGCGGCCTTGAGCTTGTCGGCCAGACCCAGCGGTGTCTGTCCGCCGAGAGTGCACACGACGCCGAGGACCTCGCCGGCGGCGAGTTCGGCGTGGTAGACCTCCATGACGTCTTCGAACGTCAGGGGTTCGAAGTACAGACGATCGGCGGTGTCGTAGTCGGTCGACACGGTCTCCGGATTGCAGTTGACCATGATCGTCTCGTAGTCGGCGGACCCGATCGCCATGGTCGCGTGCACGCACGAGTAGTCGAACTCGATGCCCTGGCCGATGCGGTTCGGGCCCGAGCCGAGGATGATCACGGCCGGGCGCTCGCGCGGCATGACCTCGGTCTCGGAGTCGTAGCTCGAGTAGTGGTAGGGAGTCTTCGCTTCGAATTCTCCCGCGCAGGTGTCGACCGTCTTGAACACCGGGCGCACGCGCAGTGCGTGGCGGATGCCGGTGACGACGCTCGTGTCGAGGCTGCGCAGTCCTCCGATCTGCTCGTCGGAGAAACCGTGGTTCTTCGCGACCCGCAGGACCTGCTCGTCGAGTTCGTCGGCGTCGCGGACATAGGCGGCCACCTCGTTGATGAGCTGGATCTGGTCGAGGTACCAGGGGTCGATCTCGCAGGCGTCGAAGACCTCGGCCGCGCTCAGCCCGGCGGCGAGTCCGCGCTGGACCGAGTGGATGCGGTCGGCAGTGGCGTGCGAGATCGCTTCGAGCACAGATTCGCGGACGTCGTCGTCGGAGACGTCGGGCAGGTCGGCCCAGCTGAACGCGGAGTGCTTCTGCTCGAGTGAGCGCATCGCCTTCTGCAGCGCGGTGGTGAAGTTGCGGCCGAGGGCCATCACCTCACCGACGGATTTCATCGTCGTCGTCAGGGTCGGATCCGCGGCCGGGAACTTCTCGAAGGTGAAGCGCGGGATCTTCACGACCACATAGTCCAGGGTCGGTTCGAAGCTGGCCGGGGTGACCTTCGTGATGTCGTTGGGGATCTCGTCGAGCGAGTAGCCGACGGCGAGCTTCGCGGCCATCTTGGCGATCGGGAAGCCGGTGGCCTTCGACGCCAGCGCCGAGGACCGGGAGACGCGTGGGTTCATCTCGATGGTGATGATGCGGCCGGTCCTGGGATCGACGGCGAACTGGATGTTGCAGCCGCCGGTGTCCACGCCGACGGCACGGATGATGGCGATGCCGATATCGCGCATCGATTGGTATTCCCGGTCGGTCAGCGTCAGTGCCGGCGCCACTGTGATCGAGTCGCCGGTGTGCACGCCGACCGGGTCGACGTTCTCGATCGAGCACACGACCACGACATTGTCCTTGTTGTCGCGCATGAGCTCGAGTTCGTATTCCTTCCACCCGAGGATCGATTCCTCGAGCAGCACCTCGTGGGTGATGGAATCGGACAGGCCGGCGCCGGCGATGCGGCGCAGATCGGCTTCGTCATAGGCCATGCCCGAGCCGAGGCCGCCCATGGTGAACGAGGGGCGGACGACGACCGGGTAGTTGAGCTCCTCGGCGGCGGCCAGGGCTTCGTCGAGGGTGTGGCAGATGGCGGATCTGGCCACTTCGGCACCGCAGGCCTCTGCGATGTCTTTGAACTTCTGACGGTCCTCGCCGCGCTGGATGGCGTCGACGTCGGCACCGATGAGTTCGACGCCGTACTTCTCGAGCACTCCGGCGTCGTGGAGGGCGATGGCCGCGTTGAGTGCGGTCTGTCCGCCTAGGGTGGGCAGGAGCGCGTCGGGGCGTTCCTTCTCGATGATCGTCTCGATGACGTCCGGATCGATGGGCTCGACGTAGGTGGCGTCGGCGATGTCCGGGTCTGTCATGATCGTCGCCGGGTTCGAATTGATGAGGATGACGCGCAGGCCCTCAGAGCGCAGCACGCGGCACGCCTGAGTGCCCGAATAGTCGAATTCGCAGGCCTGGCCGATGACGATGGGGCCGGAGCCGATGACGAGGACGGATGTGAGGTCGTGTCTCAGTGGCATGGGGTGTTCTCCTTAGGCCTGGGCAGCCGAATCGGCCTGGGAAACGGACATGAGGTCGACGAAGCGATCGAACAGGTAGCTCGAATCGTGCGGGCCGGCCGCAGCCTCGGGGTGGAATTGGACGGAGAAGGCGGGGATGTCGAGGCAGGCGAGTCCCTCCACGACGTCGTCGTTGAGGCACACGTGGGAGACGGTCACCCGGCCGTAGTCGGCCTTGTGCGGAGCGGTGGTCTCCCCTGTCAGCGGAGCGTCGACGGCGAAGCCGTGGTTCTGCGAGGTGATCTCGACCTTCTCCGTGGTCCGGTCCATTACGGGCACGTTGATTCCACGGTGGCCGAAGGGCAGCTTATAAGTGCCGAAGCCCAGGGCCCGACCGAGCAGCTGGTTGCCGAAGCAGATGCCGAAGAACGGGATTCCGGCGTCGAGCACGGCGCGCAGCAGTTCGACCTGGTCGTCTGCGGTCGCGGGGTCGCCGGGGCCGTTGGAGAAGAAGACTCCGTCGACGCCCAGGGCCCGGATCTCTTCGAAGCTGATCGTCGACGGCAGCAGGTGCACGTCGATTCCGCGTTCGCTCAGTCGTTCGGGGGTCATCGATTTGATGCCGAGGTCGACGGCGGCGACGCTGAAGCGCTTCTCCCCGCGGGCGGGGATGAGGGTGGGTTCGGTGATCGAGACTTCGTCGACGAGGTTGGCTCCGGCCATCTGCGGGGACGCCTGGACACGGGCGAGGAGTTCGGATTCGGGCGCCTCGGCGGCGGGTCCGGAGAAGATGCCCACACGCATGGCTCCCTTGTCGCGCAGGTGGCGGGTCAGGGCTCGGGTGTCGACGTCGGAGATGCCGACGATCCCGGACTCGGTCAGCCAGTCGGCCAGGTCGCCTTCGGAGCGCCAGTTCGACGAGATGCGGGAGGCATCGCGGACGACGTAGCCGGCGGCCCAGATCTGGGCGGATTCGTCATCGTTGCGGTTGACTCCGGTGTTACCGATGTGCGGAGCGGCCTGAATGATGATCTGTCGGTGATAGGACGGATCTGTCAGCGTCTCCTGGTAGCCGGACATGGCGGTGACGAACACGGCCTCACCGGTGGTTTCGCCGATGTGTCCGTAGGCGGATCCGTGGAAGGTCCGGCCGTCTTCGAGGACGAGGACGGCGGGGGTGGTGGAAAAGCTCATTGTGCCTCTTCGATCATTTCGCGGATGCGGTCGACGGTGGGAGTGGTGGATGCGGCGTAGCGGGCGCGGAAGCCCGTGTCGACGAGGGTGTCGCCCAGGTGCCAGGTGATGCGGATGATGCCTCCGCGTTCGACGAATTTCCCGATCATCCCGTTCGTGGTGTCCACGGAGACGATGTCGCGGCGCGGGATGAGGAAGTCCTCGCGTCCGGCCAGGTCCATGATCACTCCCCCGTCGGTGACGACGAGTTCCCCGGTGGTGCGGATGCCCAGACCGTGGACGGCGACGCGTTCGAGCGGATGGCCGGCCTTCGTCGTCGACACATAGGAGCCTTCGACGGGATCGCCCACTGCCTTGATTCCCATATGGGGCTTCGGCGGGGTGACGACCTCTGACTGGGCCTGTTTGCGTCGGCTCCATCCCCAGGCGATCGCGACGATCACGAGGAGGATGACGGCGGCGACGATGAGTGTGCCTACTGTTGTGTCCATGTTGCTCCTGCCGGGTGGGGTGTGGTGAGTGCCCCTGCGGCCAAGACCCGGTGGCCGTAGAAGAAGGTGTCGGTGACCCGCGCCGTGACTTCGACGCCGGCGAAGGGGTTGTTGCGTCCCTTCGTGGCGTGGTCGGCGGGTTCGATGCGGTGCGGTGCGGCCGGGTCGACGAGGACGATGTTCGCACTCGCCCCGATCTCGAGGCTGCCGTGCCCGGAGGCCCCGGTGATCCGAGCCGGAGCCGAGGACATCACGCGGGCCACATCGCCGAAGTCGAAGTCGTGGTCGGCCATGGCGGCGACGACGATCGACAGGGCGGATTCCATGCCGACCATGCCCATGGCCGCTGCGGTCCATTCGCTGCATTTGTGTTCGGCCGTGTGCGGGGCGTGGTCGGTGCCGACGACGTCGATCGTGCCGTCTGCCAGCGCTTCACGCAGCGCCTGCACATCGCGGTCGGTGCGCAGCGGCGGGTTGACCTTGTAGACGGGGTCGAACGTGCGCACGAGTTCGTCGGTGAGCATGAGATGGTGCGGTGTCACCTCGGCGGTCACGGCGATCCCCCGGGCCTTGGCCCAGCGGATGAGGTCGACGCTGCCGGCCGTGGAGACGTGGCAGATGTGCAGCCGGGATCCGACGTGTTCGGCCAGGAGCACATCGCGGGCGATGATCGACTCCTCGGCCACGGCGGGCCAGCCGGGCAGTCCGAGTTCGGCCGAGACCGTTCCCTCATTCATCTGTGCGCCTTCGGTCAGGCGCGGCTCCTGTGCATGCTGGGCGATGATGCCGTCGAAGGTCTTGACGTATTCGAGGGCGCGGCGCATGAGCAGCGGATCGGAGACGCAGATTCCGTCGTCGGAGAACATCCTCACGCGGGCTCCGGAGCGCGCCATGGCTCCCAGCTCGGCGAGCTGCTTGCCCTCGAGCCCGGTGGTCACGGCGCCGACGGGTACGACTTCGGTGAAACCGGCGGAGCGGCCGAGGCGGTGAACCTGTTCGACGACTCCGGCGGTGTCGGCTGCGGGCGCGGTGTTCGCCATGGCGTGGACGCAGGTGAACCCGCCCGAGGCGGCTGAACGTGATCCGGTGAGCACGGTCTCGGCGTCTTCCTTGCCCGGCTCACGCAGATGAGTGTGCATGTCGACGAGTCCCGGCAGGGCCACGAGTCCTGCGGCGTCGACGGTCTCATAGTCGCTTGAGCTCAGCAGCTCGGGATCGACGATGCGACCGTCCTGGATCGCGATATCGGCGGCTCCGCGTCCGAGCACATCGGCACCGCGGATGAGGTAATCAGTCATTGGTCTCCTCCTGACCGGTCAGCAGACGGTAGAGGACCGCCATGCGCACGCTCACTCCGTTCTCGACTTGGTCGAGGACGAGGGCGCGGGGTGAGTCCGCTGCGGCAGCGGAGATTTCGAAGCCGCGGTTCATGGGCCCTGGGTGCATGATGAAGCTCGTCTCCGGCAGTTTGGCCAGACGGGCCGCGCTCAGACCCCACAGGCGGGCGTATTCGCGTTCGTTGGGGAAGAAGGATTCGTGCATCCGCTCGTGCTGGACCCGCAGCATCATCACGGCCGCGAAATCCTCGCCGCTCAGCGCCGAATCGAAGTCGTAGTGGACGGTCACCGGCCAGCTCTCCACTCCCCAGGGCAGCAGCGTGGGCGGAGCGATGAGGTGGACGTCCGCGCCGAGGCGGGCGAGCAGGTGGACGTTCGACCGTGCCACTCGGGAGTGCAGGATGTCTCCGACGATGGCGACCTTCGCTCCGTCGAGTCCCTGACCGCGCGGTCCCCCTTTCACCGGCCCCGAGGCGGGGACTCCGGCGAGTGCCCGACGCAGAGTGAACGCGTCGAGGAGCGCCTGGGTGGGGTGTTCGTGAGTGCCGTCGCCGGCGTTGACGACGGGGACGTCGATCCACCCGGTATGGGCGAGGCGGTGGGCGGTGCCTGCCCCGGAGTGGCGGACGACGATGGCATCGGCGCCCATCGCCGAGATCGTCTGGATCGTGTCCTGGAGGCTCTCGCCCTTCGAAACGGAGGAGCCCTTGGCGGAGAAGTTGAGCACATCGGCCGAAAGGCGTTTGGCTGCGGCTTCGAAGGACAGTCGGGTGCGTGTGGAATCCTCGAAGAACAGGTTGACGACTGTGCGTCCGCGCAGCACGGGCAGCTTCTTGACCTCGCGTTCGGAGACGAGAGTCATCTCCTCGGCGATGTCGAGGATGCCGATGGCGTCGTCCCGGCTCAGCGATGCGGTGTCGAGCAGATGCTTCATTCGCGGCCTCCCGAGATGCTGACGGAGTCGTCACCGTCGATTTCGGTCAGGGAGACGTTGACGCGTTCGCTGCTCGAGGTCGGCAGGTTCTTGCCGACATGGTCGGCACGGATCGGCAGGTCCCGGTGGCCGCGGTCGACGAGGACGGCGAGGCGGACCTTGGCGGGCCGACCGACATCGGCGAGGGCGTCGAGGGCGGCGCGGATGGTGCGTCCGGAGAAGAGCACATCGTCGACGAGGACAACGGTCTTCGCATCGATTCCCGCACTCGGAATGGTGGTGGGTTCGGGTGCCCGGTATGAGCCGCCGCGCAGATCGTCACGGTACATCGTGATGTCGAGGCTGCCGGCGAGTTCGCCTGCGGCCTCGGGCCGACCGGAGATGGAGGCGATCGCCTCGGCGAGTCGGTGGGCGAGCGGGACTCCGCGGCGCGGAATGCCCAAGAGGACGAGGTCGTCGCCGCCCTTGTTGGATTCGATGATCTCGTGCGCGATGCGGGTGATCGCCCGCGAGATATCGGGGGCGTCCAGCACTGTTCGCTGTGTCATATTTCCCCTTCTCCGCCTCTCTGGACGGTGGTTAAAGGAGTGGTTCGATTCGATTGTAGACCCGGTGGGGTGCCCACCGGCGGGCGGGTCCGGAGTGCGGACCCGCCGCCTCAGATGAGTGTCGGTTTGACGTCGAGGATGCGGGAGAGCAGCCCCGAGACGAAGCCGGGAGAGTCATCTGTGGAGAACTGTCTGGCCAGAGACACTGCTTCGTCGATGGCCACTTTGTCGGGAACCTCGTCGTTGAACAGCATCTCCCAGGTTCCGATCTCCAGCAGCGATCGGTCGACAGCCGGCATCCGATCCAGGGTCCAGCCTTCTGAGTAGGTGGAGATGATCTCGTCGATCTCCGCCTGCTTCTCGGTGATGCCCTTGACGATCTCGACCGCGTATTCCTTCATCGGGTAGTCGGGATCGTTCGACCGCATGGTGACGAGTTCGTCCATGGCCAGTCGACGCTGCCCGGCTTCGAAGAGCAGCTCGAGAGCCCGGCGACGGGCTCGGGTACGTGCGGACGCCACTTACTTGACGCGACCGAGGTAGTCGCCGCTGCGGGTGTCGACCTTGACCTTCACGCCTTCTTCGAGGAACAGGGGCACCTGGATCTCGTACCCGGTCTCGAGGGTCGCGGGCTTCGAACCGCCGGTCGAACGGTCGCCCTGAAGTCCGGGTTCCGTGTGGGTGATGGTCAGTTCCACCGAGGGCGGCAGCTCCACGGAGAGCGGGGTGCCCTCGTGGAAGGAGATCTGCAGATCCTGGTTCTCGAGCATGTAGTTCGCGGCGTCGCCGACGAGCTCTGCGGAGATGTTGACCTGGTCGTAGTCCTTGGCATCCATGAACACGTAGTCGGTGCCGTCATGGTAGAGGTACTGCATATCGCGGCGGTCGACGTTCGCGGTCTCGACCTTGGTGCCGGCGTTGAAGGTCTTGTCGATGATCTTGCCGGAGATGACATGCTTCAGCTTGGTGCGGACGAAGGCCGGTCCTTTTCCGGGCTTGACGTGCTGGAATTCGAGCACCTGCCACAGCTGGTTGTCGAGGTTGAGCACAAGGCCGTTCTTCAGGTCGTTCGTTGTCGCCACTAATTCGTCCTTCTTCGGTTCAGTCCTGATCACCGAATGGTGATCGCAGTCGGCACGACGCGCCGGAGAACCCCGAGGTGCGGGGTCGACGAACGCGCCACTGGGCAAGTCTAGCAAGCCCAGCGGGACGCTTCCATCCGGGCGGGGTCAGTTGAGGCCGAGGCCGATCCCGAGGGGAACCGTCGGCGAATCCTCGCCGATCTCCTGGTAGGCGGTGAAGAGAATGGAGGCATCGGGGATCTCGACGGTGCTCGGTTCGCCGATGTCGCTGAGCAGCACCATCCGCAGCATCGCTCCGCGGGCCTTCTTGTCTCTCTTCATCGTGTCCAGCAGCTGCGGCCACACGTCGGAACGGTAGCCCACCGGCAGTCCGAGCTTGCCGAGCAGTTCACGGTGGAGGTCGACGACTTCGTAGGGCAGGCTCTTGATCATCGACGCCACCTCGGCGGCGAAGACCATGCCCACCGATACGGCGGCACCGTGGCGCCACTGGTAACGCTCCTTGTGCTCGATCGCGTGGCCGAGGGTGTGGCCGTAGTTCAGTATCTCCCGGCGTCCGGACTCCTTGAAGTCTCCGGAGACGACATCGGCCTTGACCCGGATGGAGCGTTCGATGAGTTCGCGCAGCACGGGGCCGTGCACATCGGCGATTTCGTCCTTCGAATGGTTCGACACGAGATCGAGGATCGCGGGGTCGGCGATGAATCCGGTCTTGACCACCTCGGCGAGGCCGGTGAACAGTTCGTTCTCCGGCAGGGTCCCGAGCGTGTCGAGGTCGACGAGGACACCGGCGGGTGCGTGGAAGGAGCCGACGAGGTTCTTGCCTTCGGCGGTGTTGATCCCGGTCTTGCCGCCGACGGAGGCATCGACCATACCGAGCACGGTGGTGGGGATGTGGATGACCTTGATTCCGCGCAGCCAGGTGGCGGCGACGAATCCGCCGAGGTCGCTCACCGCTCCCCCGCCGACGGTGATGATCGCGTCGGTGCGGGTGAAGTCGGATTGGCCGAGGACCTGCCAGCAGAATGCAGCGACCTGGACGTGTTTGGCCTCTTCGGCGTCGGGGATCTCCGCGGCCACGGCCTCGAGACCGGCGGCGGCGAGGTCGTCGCGAACGGTCTCACCGGTGGTGCGCAGGGCGCGGGGGTGGATGACGAGGACCTTCTCGACACGGTTTCCGAGCAGCTCGGGCAGTTCGCCGAGCAGTCCCTGGCCGACGAGGACGGGGTAGTTCCCGCCGGCGTCCACATTGATGCGTGTGAGGCTCATTCGTCCGTCTTCCTGATCGTTCATCGTCTTCTCTCAAGGCTCGGCCGCCCGGTGAGTGCTCGGAGTCGAGCCACCTGTTCCGTGGGCCGGATCCAGCCTAGCCCTCACAGGCTCCCGGCGGCGAAACGGGTGACCGATGTGGTCGCAGGCGTCTCACCGCCGGGGCTGTGCTCAGCGCTGCTGACCGGATCCGTCGTCGTCGGGATCGGCGTACTTCGCGTACTCCTCGGCTCGCTGCAGACCGGTGAGGACGTCGACGACTCGGTTGACCACCGTCGACGGTGGGGAGTTCGAGGCCTGGACCCGGAAGGTCGCGACCTGTTCGTACAGCGGTTCGCGTTCGCTGACCAGGGCCAGCCAGTTCTCCACCGGGCTGCCGGCACCGCGCAGCAGCGGTCGGTGCGGGGCGGTCAGCCGCTGGGACACGGTGTCGACATCGATATCGATGTGCACGACCTTGATCGCCGGGTGTCGAAGCTGGGCTCGGGTGCCGGGGTTGAGGATCGCTCCTCCGCCCAGGGACACGATGCCAGGACGATCGAGCAGACGACGCAGCGCTCTGCGCACGACCTCCCGTTCGATGCGTCGGAAGTGATCTTCGCCGCGTTCGACGAAGATCTCCGAGATGACCCCGTACTTGTCGACGATGTTCGCGTCCGTGTCCGTCAGCGGCAGGCCGAGCCGGTCGGCGAGCAGCCGACCGATCGTCGATTTCCCTGCCGCCGGCGGACCGGAGAGCACGATGCGCGAGAGCGCGGCGGGGACCGGTTCCAAGGGCGGAACCGGTTTGGGCAGCGGGGTGTGGTTCATTGTCCGATGCGGAGGTTCTCCGGAATGGCCGCGACATAGGCGTCCAGGTTCCGCTTCGTCTCGGCAACGGAGTCTCCGCCGAACTTCTCGACGACGGCTTCGGCGAGCACGAGTGCCACCATGGCTTCGGCGACGACTCCCGAGGCGGGAACTGCGCACACGTCGGAACGCTGATGGTTCGCCTTCGCGGCCTCACCGGTTTCGACGTCGACCGTCGCCAGGGCACGCGGCACCGTGGCGATCGGCTTCATTCCCGCCCGCACACGCAGCGGGCCGCCCGTGGACATTCCGCCTTCCGTGCCGCCGGCACGATTGCTCGTGCGGCGGAATCCGTCGGGTCCGACTTCCAGTTCGTCATGGGCCTGTGAGCCGGGACGCTTCGTGGTGAGGAAGCCGTCTCCGACCTCGACGCCCTTGATCGCCTGGATGCCCATGAGGGCACCGGCCAGGCGGGAGTCGAGACGACGGTCCCAATGCACGTGGGAGCCCAGGCCCGGAGGCAGGTTGTAAGCGAGCACTTCGACGACTCCGCCGAGGGTGTCCCCGGCCTTCTTCGCCGCGTCGATCTCGGTGACCATCGCCGCCGAGAGGTCGGCGTCGAAGCAGCGGACCGGATCGGCGTCGAGGGCCTCGACATCGGCTGCGGTCGGCAGCGCGGGCAGCGCATCGTCGGCATGTTCTGCACCGCCGATGGCTACGGTGTGGGAGACGAGGGTGATGCCCAGTTCGCCGAGGAACTTCGCGGCCACCGTGCCCAGTGCCACGCGCATTGCGGTCTCACGCGCCGAAGCGCGCTCCAGCACGGGGCGGGCTTCGTCGAAGCCGTACTTCTGCATGCCGACGATATCGGCATGGCCCGGACGCGGCCGGGTCAACGGGGCGTTGCGCGCCAGTCCTTCGAGTTCGGACGCGTCGACGGGATCCGGGCTCATCACGGATTCCCATTTCGGCCATTCGGTGTTGCCGACCTCGATCGCCACCGGTGAGCCCAAGGTCTGCCCGTGGCGGACACCGCCGAGGAGACGCACCTCGTCGGCTTCGAACTTCATCCGTGCGCCGCGGCCATAGCCGAGTCGGCGGCGAGCCAGGCTCGCACGAATATCGTCCCTGGTGATCGGTACATGGGCGGGAAGCCCCTCAATGATCCCGGTCAGCGCTTCGCCGTGGGATTCGCCTGCAGTCAGCCATCTCAACATTCCACCGATTCTACAAAAGTATTGGGGCGAACAGGCACCCGAGCCACATGCCGGAAAGCATGGCCGGTCCGAAGGCGATGGTCACCCCGCGCACCCGACCGGCACGGATCGCGCCGATGAGCGCCCAGACGCCGCTGATGAGCATCATGGCGACAAGCACGAGGGCAGGTGCCCACGGGTCGAAGAGACCGGGCACGGCGAAGACGATGAACGCGAGCTTGACGTCCCCGAGCCCCATCGTCCGCACTCCCAGCAGTCGACCCACGAGGTGCAGCGCGGCGAAGGCGACGAGTCCGAGGATTCCGGCAAAGAATGACCAGAACCACATCGGCAGTTCTCCGAGCACGGAGCCCGTGATCAGGAGTCCCACGGCGACCAGAGACAGGGGGATGACGATCCGATCAGGCAGTCTGCGGACGCTCAGATCTGCGGAGATGAGGAATGGTGTGGCTCCGGAGACGAGTCCCAGCAGCAGGGCGGAGAGGATGCGATCGGCGGAGTTCGGCTGGTCTGGGGCGAACGTCGCTCCGTCCAGCGGCGCATAGGCGCTCCACCCTGTCTCCAGTGGTGCGAGCACGAAGAGGGTGAAGACGACGGCGACTGCCGCGGCGATGATGGGGCCGAGCAGCATCGGTCCCGGACCGCGTGCCCATCTGGATGACTGCCACCGCTGCAGGTGCGCGGAGTCGTTGAGCCAGGTCCGTGGGGTCACGGCGAGGATGAGACCGCAGGCCAGAGCGGCCAGAACCGTGACTCCGATGGTCATCCCGTGCAGCACCCCGGTGTTCATCGCGATCGCCGGTTCAGTCCTGAGCGCGGGCGGGTGGGCCCTCGAGTGCTGCGTACATGGCCGCCGTGATCCGCGCGGTCAGGTCGTCTGCCGCCGGCGGGGTGTTCGAGGTCGGCTGGGTCTCCGTCTCGGTTGGGTCGTCGGCCCTGGCTGCGGCGAGGAACATCTCGAACTGGGCGACGGCCTGTTCGACGAGCATGGCGGTTCCGGCGACGGGGCGCAGACCGTGTGCGGCGGCCGCGGCGAGGAAGGTCGAATCGGCGGCGTAGGCGACGTCGAGGGCGATCGCTCCGGGGGCGAAGGAATCTTCCCAGATCGGGTCGGGCGCCGCCTCGGCGGGCAGCGTGGAGATGACGATCGACGATGGACCGATCCGGGTCAGGTCGCCCACCGAGGCGGTCAGCCCGATCCGTTCGGCCAGCTCGAGAACCCGGCGGGCACGGTCCGGGTTGCGGACGCGGAAGTCCACGTGTGCGATCCCGAGATCGCGGCAGGCCACGAGCGCCGAGGCGGCCGTGGCTCCGGCGCCGAGGATCGTCGTCCGACCGGCTCCCGCGCCACCGGCCGCGGACGGACCCGATTCCCTGTGCGAGGCGATGGCACGCACGATGCCCTCGACGTCGGTGTTCGCCACCTGCACTTCTCCGCTGCGGCGGACAAGGGTGTTGCCGGCCGCCGTCAGTGCTGCCGTTTCGTCGACGGTCCACCCGCGTTCGGCAGCGAGCGTGACGAGTCGGTCCTTCAACGGCATCGTCAGTGAGAAACCGGTGTGATCGGGGTGGGAGTCGAGGAATCCCTCGAGCTCGTCGGCTCCGATTTCGTACCGGGAATACTCGCTGGATGCCAGGTTCAGCGCTGCGAAGGCGGCTCGGTGGAGCAGCGGGGATTTCGAGTGTGCGATCGGCGAACCGAGCACCGCGGCAACGATCTTCACCGGCTATCCGTCGTCCTTGCTGTGCTCGCGCAGCCACTTGCGGTAGATCTCGACGTTCTTCTTGTGGTCCTCGTAGTTGTCGGCGAACTTGGTCTCCCCCGTGTCCGGGTTGGTCGCGACGAAGAACTGCCAGTCACCGTCGGCGGGTTCGAGCGCAGCTTCGACGGCGCCCTTGCTCGGCGAGTTGATGGGACCGGGAGGCAGACCCTTCTTCTTGTACGTGTTGTACGGCGAGTCCGACTGGCGTTCCTTCTTCGTCGTCGTCAGGTCGGAGCGGGCACCGTGGATATAGGCCACGGTCGCATCCGATTGGAGGAGTCCTCCGGTCTGCGATTCGTCGGAGATGCGGTTGAGGAAGGACCTGGCGACCTTCGAGCGCACTTCGGGGTCACCCGGGGATTCCTTCTCCACGAGGCTGGCCAGAGTGAGGATGCGGTTGGCGTCCTTGCTCTCGATTCCCAGTTCGTCGAGTTCGGTCTCGGTCTTGTCGACCATCTCCTGGACGATGTCCTCGGCGGTCTTCTGCTTGTTGAGGTCGTAGGTCGCCGGGTACAGATACCCCTCGAGGCTCGGTGCGTCGATCTCGAGTCCGTAGTCCTTCGGGGTCTTGTCGTCGATGGCTTTGTCGACCTCATCGGCGTTCATCCCCGATTCGATCATGATCGCCTTGATCTCTTCGACCTGTTTGCCTTCGGCGACCGTGATCTTCGGCGGGGCGATGGGGTTGATGAGCGCTTCGACCGCGGCCTTCGAGCTCATCTTCTCCCGCATCGTCCAGGTTCCGGCCTGGATGGTCGCCTCACGGCGTTCGATCTCGTCGAGGAAGGGTTCGGAGTTCATGATCACTCCGGCTTCGACGAGCTGGTTGGCCACGGTGCGGGCCGAGGATCCGGGAGCGATCTCGATCGAGACCTCGTTCGTGCCCTGCCCCTCGTAGTCGCCTTTCGGTCCGAACAGGTCATCGAAGACTCCCCCGGCCGCGCGCACACCGAAGAATCCCCCGATGCCGAAGACGAGGATGCAGATGATCACGATCGTCGTCGTGCGTCGCCGGCGCATCATTCTGCGCCGCTTCTTCGCGCGGATCTCTGCGCGGGACAGTCCTTCGTCTGTCGAGAACTCTCCGGTGATCGGGCTCATACGTCGTTCTCCTCGTCGGGCATCTCACGGCCGGCGGGGACACCGGTGTTGTGTTCGTACTCGAGGGCGTTCTGGAGGATGATCACGGCAGCTTGGGCATCGACGATCTCGCGTCGCTGGCGTGACGATTTCCCGGCTGCAGCGAGAGCCTGGTGGGCCTCGACTGTGGTGAATCGTTCGTCGACGAGACGGACGGATGTGCCAATGGCCGCGGCGATCCGGCGGGCGAATTCCAACGCCGAGGTGGCTGCGGCCCGGGCGGCGCCGTCGAGGGACTTCGGGTCCCCCACCAGGAGTTCGATGGGTTCGTATTCGTCGACGATATCGCGCAGCTGCCGCAGCGCCGCCGGTTCATCCCCTCGCCGAACGACGGTGAGCGGAGTGGCCAGAATCCCGTCGGGGTCGCTGGAGGCGACACCGATCCGCACGGAACCGATGTCGAGACCCAACCGGCGACCTCGGCGGAAACTCACTGGATGGCTGCTTTGACGGCCGCGATGGCTGACGGGATCGCCGCGGGGTTGCTGCCCCCGCCCTGGGCGAGGTCGGGCTTGCCGCCGCCTCCGCCGCCGAGTTCGCCGCAGGCCAGCGACACGAGCTTTCCGGCCTGCAGACCGGCGGCACGGGCCGCCTCGGTGGTGGCGATGACGACGACGGGCTTTCCGCTGCTGACTCCGATGCCGAAGATCACCGCCTGACGGTCGGCGACCCGGTTGCGCAGGTCGGTGACCAGTGTGCGGATGTCTCCGGCATTGGCGATATCGCCGAGTTCGGCCTGCACGAACAGCGTCTGGCCCACGGTCTGTGCCTCATCGAGGAACTTGCCCGAAGAGGCCAGCAGCTGCTGGGCGTTGAGGCGAGCGATCTCCTTCTCAGCGTCCTTGAGCCGGCTCATCAGGTCGGACACGCGTGATGTGACATCGGTGCCGGGGACCTTGAGCATCTCCGAGAGCGAGGACACGATGGTCCGCTCGGCGGCCAGGGACCGGAAGGCATCCATGCCGACAGCGGCTTCGATGCGTCGGACTCCGGAGCCGACGGAGGCTTCGGAGAGCACGGAGATCGGGCCGACTTCTGCCGAGGCACCGACGTGGGTGCCGCCGCAGAGTTCGCGGGAGAAGGGTCCGCCGATGTCGACGACGCGCACGACGTTCGGGTATTTCTCGCCGAAGAGCGCCATGGCACCAGACTTCTTGGCGTCGTCGAAGGACATGTATTCGGTGCCGACTTCGTAGTTCGAGCGCACTGCGAGGTTCGCGACCTCTTCGATCTCGGCCCGCATCTGGGCGCTCGGGGCTTCGGGGAACGAGTAGTCGAAGCGCATGTATCCGGGCTGGTTGAGCGAACCGGCCTGCACGGCGTGGCTGCCGAGGATCTCGCGCAGCGCAGCGTGGACGAGGTGGGTGGCGGTGTGGGCCTGTGCGCCTTGGAACCGGTGGTCGTGGTCGACGGCGGCGAGCACCTCGTCGCCGACGCGCAGCTCTCCGTCGATGACCTCGACCCGGTGGGCGGGCAGACCCTTGACCGGGTTCTGCACGTCGCTGACCCGGGCGGTGAAGCCGTGGCCGGAGATGAGGCCGACGTCGGCGCGCTGACCGCCGGATTCGGCGTAGAAAGGGGTCAGGTCGAGGACGACGTCGCCGCTCTGGCCGGCGGTGAGCACCTCGGCGGCCACACCGTCGACGACGATTCCGCGCACGCGTGAGTCGGATTCGAGTCGGTCATAGCCGACGAATTCGCTCTTGCCTTCGTCGAGCAGCGCCGAATAGGCGGACAGGTCGGTGTGGCCGCCGCCCTTCTTCGCCTTGGCATCGGCTTTGGCGCGGGTGCGCTGTTCGCTCATCAGCTCACGGAACCCGGCCTCATCGACGCTCAGTCCGGCTTCGGAGGCCATCTCGAGGGTGAGGTCGATGGGGAATCCGTGGGTGTCGTGGAGGGCGAAGGCGATGTCTCCGCTGATGGTCTTGTCCGCGCCATCGAGTGACTTCGCGGCATTGGCGAACAGCTGAGTGCCGGATTCGAGGGTGCGCAGGAACGCCTTCTCCTCGGCGTAGGCGACCCGGGAGATGCGGTCGAAGTCGGTTTCGAGCTCCGGGTAGGACAGCTTCATCGCCTGCATGGAGACGGGCAGCAGCTCGGGCAGGACTTCCTTCTTGACTCCGAGCAGACGCATGGCGCGCACGGCACGGCGGAGCAGGCGGCGGAGGATGTAGCCGCGGCCTTCGTTTCCGGGGCGCACTCCGTCGCCGATGATGATCAGTGCCGAACGGACATGGTCGGCGACGACGCGCAGCTGCACATCGGCGTGCTCGTCCTCGCCGTAGGTCCGATCGGCCAGACGGCTGGCGGCCTCGATGACGGGGAACACCTCGTCGATCTCGTACATGTTCTCCACGCCCTGGAGCAGGAAGGCGACACGTTCGAGGCCCATGCCGGTATCGATGTTCTTCGCCGGCAGCTCGCCGGCCACGTCGAAGTCGACCTTCGAGCGAACCTCGGAGAGTTCGAACTCCATGAACACGAGGTTCCAGATCTCGATGTAGCGGTCTTCATCGGCCACGGGGCCGCCGTCGACGCCGTAGGCGGGGCCGCGGTCGAAGTAGATCTCCGAGCAGTAGCCGCCAGGGCCGGGCTGGCCGGTGTGCCAGTAGTTGTCCTCGTTGTCGCGCAGCTGGATGCGCTCACGGGGAACGGAGGTCTCCTCGAGCCACATGTCGATGGTCTCGAGGTCGTCCTCGTGCACCGTCGCCCACAGCAGCTCCGGGTCGAAGCCGAGTCCGCCCTCGGCGACGGGGGTCGTCAGCAGTCCCCAGGCGAACTTGATGGCATCGCGTTTGAAGTAGTCGCCGAAGGAGAAGTTGCCGTTCATCTGGAAGAAGGTGCCGTGGCGGGTCGTCTTGCCGACCTCTTCGATGTCTCCGGTGCGCACGCATTTCTGGACGCTGGTGGCACGGTTGAACGGGGCCGGCTCACGGCCGGTGAGGTAGGGAATGAACTGGACCATTCCCGCGATGTTGAACAGGATGGACGGATCGGAGCTGATCACCGACGCCGAGGGGACCACGGTGTGCCCGTTCGCTTCGAAGTAGTCCAACCAGCGTTGTTTGATCTCTGCCGTCTTCAATCCAAGGCCTTTCAGATATTGCCTGTGCGCCGCCGGGCGAATGAGCCCGACGCGACACTTACTCGTGCATACCCGCACTTAACAGGGACTAGTTTAATGGCTCCGTCGCAATATGCGATGTGGCGCGGCGTGCCGTGAATGCACGACTGCCCGGAACCGTGCGGTCCCGGGCAGTCGCGGTGGCGCGATGCGCTGTGTTCGGCAGATCAGCGCGAGTAGAACTCGACGACGAGCTGAACGTCACAGGTGATCGGCACCTCTTCGCGCTTCGGGGTGCGCAGCAGAGTTGCCTGCAGGCCCTCGAGGTTCACGTTGAGGTATCCCGGCGTTGCGGGCAGAACGTCCTTGTGACCACCGGCGGCGGCGACCTGGAACGGATCCATCGAAGCCGAACGCTCGTGCACCTGGATGGTCTGGCCTTCCTTCACGCGGAAGGAGGGACGGTCCACGCGCTGTCCGTCGACCGTGATGTGACGGTGGACGACGAACTGACGGGCCTGGGCCATGGTGCGGGCGAAGCCCGAACGCAGGACGAGGGCGTCGAGACGCGACTCGAGGAGCTCGACCATGGTCTCACCGGTCAGACCGGGCAGACGGTTGGCTTCCTTGTAGGTCTTGAGCATCTGGGCCTCGCGGATGCCGTACTGCGCGCGCAGACGCTGCTTCTCCTTGAGGCGGACCGAGTAGTCGCTGTCGTTGCGACGACGGGCGCGACCGTGCTCACCTGGAGGGTACGGGCGACGCTCGAAGTACTTCTCGGCCTTGGGTGTCAGAGCAATGCCGAGGGCGCGCGAGAGGCGCGTCATGCGGCGATTACGTGCTGGTGCTGGCACTGTATTACCTTTCATCAATGTGTTCTGCCGCGGTGGGCCTTTGCGGTTCTCGCCCCGAACGCGACTGTTGTTTCCCCGGATGGGAAAGAGGGATTGAGCGTCGAGATCCGCTCGCACCGACCGCCTTTAGGGTGCAGGCACAACAGCTGTCTATCTTAGCGGGTGCAGGCGGAGTGTCGCAAAGCGGATCGGCGGCCTCGCCGCTGTGATCTTCCCGACTGCTGCGCACCGACAGCTCCAGCCGACCGCCTGGTCCGCGCTCACCGCTGTCACCGGCGGCGGCCGTCTTCGTGGCTGTCGATGGCGGCATCGGCCACGGCCGCTCCTGACCCGCTGTAGATGTTGATCACTGCGTGGACCCCGGCACGGGCGAAGTGCTCGGCCTGATCGGGGCGTTGAACGACGGCGGCGATGGTCCCGGGGAAGCCGGCGATGCGCAGCTGTTCGAGGGCGAAGGTGTTCGAATCGTGCAGCGCCATGGCGAGGACGACGGTGTGAGCGCTGCCGCCGACGACGAGGCGGTGCCAGAATTCGTGGTCGGTGGCGTCGCCTTCGAGCACTGTGAACTCATCGGCGTGCAGGGCTTCGATGACTGTGTGGTCGTTGTCGATGCCGATGACGCTGCGGTCGCCGCGTTCGACGAAGCGCTCGTAGGCTCCGCGACCGATGCGGCCCATGCCGAGGACGACGACTTCCGCATCTCCGGTGTCGAGCGGCCGATCACTGGCCCGCAGCCGGCTCTCGTTCTCATCCGGCAGGATCGCGTCGAGCTTCGCGACGATCCGGAGGCTGTAGGCGTTCGCCAGGGAGGAGCCGATCATCCCCAATGCCACGGCGAGGGCGGTGATGGTCAGCCAGTTGTCCTCGAAGAGTCCGTTGTCGACTCCGACGGCGACGACGATGAGTGCGAATTCGGAGAAGTTGCTCAGGGCCAGGCTGGTGCGCACGCTGGTGCGGTTGCGCAGGCCGAAGAGGCGACCCATGAGGTAGAAGCTCGCGAAGTTGAACGGCAGCAGCACGACGCACAGGGCCAGCGCCATGAGCAGATCCGACCAGGTGGGGACCGCTTGGAGCCCGATGACGACGAAGAACCCGACGAGGAAGAGCTCTTTGACGCTGAACAGCGACTTCGACATCTCCACGGCTCGCGGGTGGGTGGAGAAGAGAAGTCCGAGCACCAGGGCTCCGAGGTCGCCGTGGATGCCGACTGATTCGAAGGCGACATAGCCGGGGCCCAAGGCCATGACGACGCCGAAGAGGACGAGCAGCTCACCGCGTCCGACGCGATCGAGGATCCGTCGCAGCACCCAGACCACGGGAAAGATCAGGACGAGCGCGAACGCCCAGGGGCTCGGCGGCTCTTCGCCTGCGATCGTGATGAAGGCGACCGCAGCGAGGTCCTGGAGGACGAGGATCGCAATGGCGATCTGCCCGTAGTAGGACCCGTCGTCGGAGCGGTCTTCGAGCACTTTGACGACGAGCACCGTGGAGGAGAAGGAGAGGGCGAAGCCGAGCAGCGCCAAGGTGCCCAGTCCCCCGCCGACGCTGACGATTCCGATGGCGGCGGCAGCTCCGATCGTCCCGGCGCCGAGGAGGACCACCGTGATCATGTGCAGCGCAGCGGTGCCGTGGGCTTCGGGTTGGAGCAGGGAGCGCAGATCGAATTTCAGTCCGATCGTGAACAGCAGCAGGACGACTCCGATGTCCGATACCTGCTGCAGTCCCGCGAAGGCGGTGAAGCCGAAGACGTGCAGGAGGAATCCGGCCGCGAGGAAACCGACGAGCGGCGGGACGCGCAGCTCATGGGCGATGAGTCCCAGCGCCAACGCGGCGGCGATCGTGATGACGATGTCTGCCATGCCGTCCTCCTCGATCGGCGCTGCCCGCGACGGTGCCGCGACTGTTCCAAAGCTATCAGGGTCGCAGCAGCCGCCTGAGGTTCTCGAGCCTCTCAGCCATGCTGCGTTCCATTCCGTTGCCCGTCGGAGAGTAGTAGCGCTTCCCCCGCAGCGTCTCCGGCAGGTACTCCTGATCGGCGACCCCGTGCGGATAGTCGTGGGAGTATTTGTAGCCTTCGCCGTGGCCGAGCTCTTTCGCCCCCGGATAGTGGGCGTCGCGCAGATGCATCGGCACCTGACCGGCGAGTCCGTTCTTCACATCGGCGATCGCGGCGTCCAGGGCGCGGTAGCTCGCATTCGACTTCGGGGCCAGCGCGAGGTAGGTGACCGCCTCGGCGAGGGGGATCCGTCCTTCGGGCATGCCGATGTTCTGGACTGCGGTCGAGGCGGCCACGGCGATCGGCAGCGCCTGCGGATCGGCCATGCCGATGTCCTCGGCTGCGGAGATGACGACGCGACGGGCGATGAAGCGCGGGTCCTCACCGGCGACGATCATCCGCGCGAGAAAGTGCAGGGCCGCGTCGACATCGGAACCGCGGATGGATTTGATGAAGGCGGAGACGACGTCGTAGTGCTGGTCGCCGTTCTTGTCGTAGCGCAGGACGGTCTCGCTGCTCGCCTCGGCGCAGGCGGACTCGGTGATCGCGATCGGTTCGTCGCTCGCCTCCTCCGTCTGTGCGGCGGCGATTCCGGCGGCGGCTTCGAGGATTGTCAGCGACCGTCGGGCGTCGGCTCCGGCGATGCGGACGATGAAGTTCCTGGCCTCCTCGGTGAGGGTGAACTGTCCGGCCAGACCGCGATCTGATTCGACGGCACGGTCGAGCAGATTGCCGACCGCCTCGTCGTCGAGCGGACGCAGCGTGAGCATGAGCGACCGCGACAGCAGGGGCGAGATGACGGAGAACGACGGATTCTCCGTGGTCGCGGCCACGAGCACGACGAGCCGGTTCTCCACCGCCGGCAGCAGGGCATCCTGCTGGGCCTTCGAGAACCGGTGGATCTCGTCGAGGAAGAGGACGGTGGTCCGTCCGTACATCTCCCGTTCGCGGCGGGCGCTCTCGATCACCTGGCGCACGTCCTTGACGCCCGCGGTGATGGCGGAGAGCTCGACGAAAGTGCGGCCCGGGGCATGGGAGATGACATGGGCCAGCGTGGTCTTCCCGACTCCGGGCGGACCCCACAGGATCACCGAGGAGGCTCCCGCCCGGTCTCCCCCGCTGGCTTCGACGAGTTGGTTAAGCGGGGACCCCGGGAAGGTCAGGTGCTCCTGGCCGACGACCTCGTCCAGGGACCGCGGACGCATCCGCACCGCAAGCGGATCCAGGGCCCTGCCCGAGGAGGTCGCGGAGGAACCGGCGAAGCCCGGACCCGGTGTTTCCTGGTCCGGGCCGTCGGAGAACAGATTGGGTTCTTGGCTCATCAGGCCTCGGCGTCGTCGTCTTCCGGTTCGAAGTCGACGCCGGCCTCGGCGCGCTGGGCGCCGGTGATCGGTGCCGGTGCCTGGGTCAGCGGATCGAATCCGCCGCCGGACTTCGGGAAGGCGATGACCTCACGGATCGAGTCGACGCCGGCCAGCAGGGACACGATGCGATCCCAGCCGAAGGCGATGCCGCCGTGCGGGGGTGCTCCGAACTTGAAGGCTTCGAGGAGGAAGCCGAACTTCTCCTCGGCCTCTTCGGCGGAGATGCCCATGATCTTGAAGACGCGTTCTTGGACGTCCTTGCGGTGGATGCGGATCGAGCCGCCGCCGATCTCATTGCCGTTGCAGACGATGTCGTAGGCATAGGCCAGTGCCGCGCCCGGATCGTCTTCGAGGCGGTCGAGGAATTCGGGCTTCGGAGCGGTGAAGGCGTGGTGGACGGCCGTCCACTGTCCGCCGCCGACGGCGACGTCTCCGGCCGCCTGCGCCTCGGCGGCCGATTCGAACAGAGGCGCGTCGACGACCCATACGAAGGCCCAGTCTCCGTCCTGGATGAGACCCGTGCGCTCGGCGATCTCGTTGCGGGCGGCACCGAGGAGGGCACGGGAGGAGTTCGCCTCACCGGCGGCGAAGAAGATGGCGTCGCCCGGCTGCGCACCGGCCGCCTCGACGAGTCCCGCCTTCTCCTCATCGGAGATGTTCTTGGCCACCGGACCGGACAGGGTGCCGTCTTCGGCCACGAGCACATAGGCCAGGCCCTTCGCCCCGCGCTGCTTGGCCCAGTCCTGCCAGCCGTCGAGCTGACGCCTGGGCAGCGAGCCGCCGCCGGGGTAGACGACGGAGCCGACATAGGGCGACTGGAAGACGCGGAACGGGGTGTCGGCGAAGAATTCGGTGAGGTTGTGCAGCTCGAGGCCGAAGCGCAGGTCCGGCTTGTCCGAACCGTAGCGCTCCATCGCCTCGTGGTAGGTGATGTGCGGGATCGGGGTGGTGATGTCGTAGCCGATGAGCTTCCACAGCGCGGTGAGGATCTCTTCGGCCAGAGCGATGATGTCCTCCTGCTCGACGAAGGAGGCTTCGATGTCGAGCTGCGTGAACTCCGGCTGGCGGTCGGCGCGGAAGTCCTCGTCGCGGTAGCAGCGGGCGATCTGGTAGTAGCGTTCCATACCGGCGACCTGAAGCAGCTGCTTGAACAGCTGCGGCGACTGCGGCAGGGCGTACCAGGAGCCGGGCTTGAGGCGGGCCGGGACGAGGAAGTCGCGGGCACCTTCCGGAGTCGACTTCGTCAGCGTCGGCGTCTCGACCTCGACGAAGCTGTGGGCGTCGAGCACCGAACGTGCGGCCTTGTTGACATCGGAGCGCAGACGGATCGTCTTGGCCGGGCCCGAACGGCGCAGGTCGAGGTAGCGGTAGCGCAGACGCGTCTCCTCGCCCACGGCGCCCGAGTCCTCGGCATGGTCGGAGACCTGGAACGGCAGGGCCGCTGCTTCGGAGAGCACCTCGACGGTGGTGTCGATGATCTCGATCTCGCCGGTGGGCAGGTTCGGGTTCGTGTTGCCATCGGGGCGCACCGAGACGGTGCCGGTGGCCTTGACGACGGTTTCGTTGCGCAGCTGGTGGGCATCGTCCTCACGGACGACGACCTGCACGATCCCCGAAGCGTCGCGCAGATCGATGAAGGCCACACCTCCGTGATCGCGACGACGATCGACCCACCCGGTGAGGGTGACGGTTTCTCCTGCGTTCGCGGCTCGCAGGCTTCCGGCTTCGTGGCTTCGCAGCACCTAGGGCTCCTTTGTGATGTTGTGGTCTAGCGCCTGAACAATGATAGTCGCCCCGCGCTCAGCTCCGATACACGCGGGGCCAGAGGTCGTCTTCCGCGGGTGTCCACGTGTCCGGGTCGGCCGTGGTCTGCTCTCCCGAGCGGATGTCCTTGACCTCGTGGCCGGACTCACCGTCGGTGAACCAGACGAACGGGATGTCGCGGCGTTCCGCGTAGCGGATCTGTTTGCCGAACTTCGCAGCGTTCGGCGAGACTTCGCACGGGATGTCCCGGGACCTCAGCGTCGCGGCTACGGCGTCAGCGTCGGCCCGTCGGGCTTCCTCGGTGACTGCGATGACGACGGCCGAGGGGGTACCGCGGGTGGCGCGGATCTCCGAGGTCTCGCCGAGGATGAACGCCATGAGGCGGGAGACGCCGATGGACATGCCCACCCCGGGGTAGTTCTTCTTCCCCACGGTCACCAGCGAGTCGTAGCGCCCGCCGGAGGATACGGAGCCGAGCTCCTCGTGGCCGATCAGCTGGGTCTCGTAGACCGCGCCCGTGTAGTAGTCGAGGCCGCGGGCGATCTTGAGCTGGGCGACGACGACTCCGGGGGCGCGAACGGCGGCGGCTCGCAGCAGCGTCGTCAGCGATTCGAGTCCGGCTTCGAGCAGGGGGTGGTCGACGCCCAAGGCGCGCACCTCGTCGGCGAAGTCCGGGGAGTCGGATTCGATGGCGGCCAACTCCAGGCACAGGCGCTGCTGCTCCTCATCGGCGCCGGCTTCGGCGGCCAGCAGCTTCGCCACTTCGTCGGGACCGATCTTGTCGTATTTGTCGAGGCAGCGCAGCACGGCTTGGATGTTCGTCAGCCCGATTCCGCGGGCGAAGCCCTCGAGCAGCCTGCGGTCGTTGACGACGATCTTGATTCCGGGCACGCCGAGCGGGGCGAGGCGGGAGAACGCATCGGCCACGGCCAGGGGGATCTCGACCTCGAAGTGTCCGGGCAGCTCCCCATCGGCGATGACGTCGATATCGGCCTGGATGAACTCACGGTAGCGACCGGCCTGCGGCCGTTCGCCCCGCCAGACGGGCTGGACGCGGGCGGCCTTGAACGGGAAGCTCAGTTCGTTCGCATTGTCGGCGATGTAGCGGGCCAGGGGCACCGTGAGGTCGAAGTGAAGTCCCAGAGGGTTGCGTTCGGCGCCCTCGGAGTGGAGGCGGGAGACGGCGAAGATCTCCTTGTCGATCTCGCCGTCCTTGGCCAGCTGGCTGATCGGTTCGACGGCGCGGTGGTTGAGGGCGGAGAACCCGTGCAGGGCGAAGGTGTGTTCGAGGGTGTCGATGATGGTCTTCTCGATCACGCGTTCGGCCGGGAGTCGTTCCGGGAATCCGGACAGACGGGCTGACTTCGCCATGGTGCTCCTTGCTTTCGGTGCGGTTTGAGTGCTGTGAAGTGGTGGGAGGTTTCAGAAGAACGGATTCGTCGCGAGTTCCGTGCTCACGCGTGAGCCAGGGCCGTGTCCAGGATAGATCTGCACGTCCGGCAGTGTCGCGAAGGCCCGCAGCGATTCGGCCATCGCCTGAGGGTCTCCCCCGGGCAGGTCGACGCGGCCGATGGCTCCGGCGAAGACGACGTCACCGGTGAAGATGACTTCCTCGTCCCCGTCCTTCACTCGCAGCAGCATGGAACCTTCCGTATGCCCTGGTGCGGAGACTGCGGTGATGGTGAGTCCGGCGATCTCGAAGCTCTCACCATCAATGATGTCAATGGCTGCCGGGGCGTTCCAGTCTGCGACGAGCGGGGCCAGCATTGCCGCGAACTGCGGGTTGAGCGTTGTGGCGGGCGTTTCCAGGCGGTACCGGTCGGCGGCGCCGAGGTGGACGGGCACGTTCCAGCGGGCGAGCACGTTGGTCAGGCCCAGGATATGGTCGGGGTGGCCGTGGGTGAGGAAGATCGCCCGAGGTTCGAGTCCCTCTTCGCTCAGCAGCTTCTCGAGGCCGGGGGCGCAGTCGTATCCGGAGTCGATAAGAATGCAGTCGCTGGAGCCGTCTGCGCGCACGGCATAGCAGTTGACGTCGAGGAATTCGGCGTTGGTCGAGAACACATCCATGTGCAAAGTCTATCTACACGCCCGCCGATGGTTATGCTGGGATAACGTCTATCCCACAATCGAGTGATCGGCGGGTGGAATGACCTGCCGGTTCGACCGATGGAAACAAGGTGAGAACCATGTCGACCCCGACACCGAAGCCGACCCCCCGTCCGTCGTCGCTGCCGCGTCCGCAGGCGGCACAGGTGGTCAATGCCAGCCATATCGACCACGACGCCGAGGTGGCTCGCGCGGTGACACATGGTCGTGCCGATGCGGACGGCAATGTGTTCGTCACCACACCGGAGGGCGAACGTGCCGTCGGTCAATACCCGGACGCCACTCCTGAGGAGGCTCTCGAGTACTTCGCGAAGAAGTACGTCGAACTCGCCGAGAGCGCGGTCCTGCTGCGCAATCGTCTCTCCGCCGGCGCTCCCGGCCGTGAGGTCGTGTCTGCGGCGAAGACGCTGCAGGAAACACTGCCGGAAGCCAACGTCGTCGGCGATCTCAAGGGGTTGAGCGCCACTCTCGACACACTCATCTCCGATGCCGAGGCCACGGAGTCCCGTCAGGCGGCCCGGGCGCAGGCCGCGAAACTCGCCGCCGCCGAGGATCGTGAGGCTCTCGTCGTCGAGGCCGAGACCCTGGCCAAGCAGGACCCGTCGAAGATCCAGTGGAAGCAGTCGGGCGCTCGCCTGCGCGAGCTCTTCGCCCAGTGGAAGGACATGCAGCGCAGCGGACCCCGCCTGCCGCGTGCCGTCGATCAGGAACTCTGGGGCAGGTTTTCACAGGCTCGGAACACCTTCGAACACAAGCGCAAGGAGTTCTTCGCCGAACTCGACAAGCTCAATGCCGAGGGCAAGCGTATCAAGGAGAAGATCGTCGCCGAGGCGGAGTCGCTGTCGGCCTCGACCGATTTCCGCACCGTGTCGCAGAAGTACAAGGACCTGATGAGCCAGTGGAAGCGCGCCCCGCGTGCCTCGCGGAAGGACGATGATGCGCTGTGGGCACGATTCCGTGCAGCACAGGACGTGTTCTTCTCCGCCCGCGATGCCGAGAATGCCGCTCTGGACGAGGAGTTCAAGGGCAACCTCGTCGTCAAGGAAGAGCTGCTGAAGAAGGCTCAGGCGCTGCTGCCGATCACCGACCCGGTGGCGGCCAAGCGCGAGCTGCGCACCATCCAAGACCAGTGGGAGGACGCCGGGAAGGTCCCTCGCGCCGATGTCCCGCGGATGGAGAACGGTCTGCGCGATGTCGAACGCGCGCTCGCCGATGCCGAGGAAGCCGCGTGGCAGCGCAGCAACCCTGAGACGAAGGCCCGCACCTCGGGTGCGCTGAGTCAGCTCGACGAGTCGATCGTCGACCTCGAGAAGAAGCTCGAGGCCGCGAAGGTCGGCGGAGATGAGAAATCCGTCGCCGAAGCGCAGGAAGCTCTCGACGCTCGCCGCGCCTGGCGGGATCAGCTCGCCCAGACCGCCGCAGAACTCGACTGAGACCGCAGTGCTCGGCTGAGGCTGAGGCGCTCGTCCACAGCTTCTGACGTTCGAGTCAGCACCTGTCCACAGGCGCTCACCGAAGTCTTGTCACCGCCTCCACATCCGACGATAGTTCGGGTATGGAGGCGTTGTTTCATCTGCGGGACTTCGGGTACGAGCAGCTCACCGAGCTCACCCTCGACGGCCTGCTCATCAGACTGACCGAATCGACCTGGGTGCGCAAGGGTGCGATCCTCTCCCCCGCTGAGCGGATGGCGGCCCTGCATTCGCTCATCCCGCCCGGACTCGCGCTCTCCCACGACAGCGCCTGGTGGGTGCACCGCGGACTCGGCAGGGCCCCCGCTCCGCTGAGCTTCATCACGCTGCCCAGGCGCCGGTGGATCGCCGATGACGGTTTCGATGTCCACGAGACGAATCTGGCGCAGAATGATTGGTGCCTCATCGACGAGCTGCCGATCACGACGGAGGAACGCACGCTCTACGATCTCCTCTTCCCGCATTTCCGGAACCAGTCCGCGGACTCGCCGCGTGCGCTCAAGGGCATCATTGCGGAGATCCCCAGCGGTCTGCGTCAGCGTCTCCGGGACTACCTCACCGTGGTGGCCCGTCGGCCGTTCGTCGCCCAGATGCGCGCGGCGCTGGACGGAGAGGATCAGCCGCCGGAGATGCGGTAGACGTCGAAGACGCCTTCGACCTTGCGCACGGCCGAGAGGACAGTGTCGAGATGGCTTGCATCGCTCATCTCGAAGACGAACTTCGATTGCGCCACGCGCGCCCGAGACGTTCCGACCGATGCCGACAGGATGTTCACATGGGTCTCGGAGAGCACCTTGGTGATATCGGAAAGCAGACCTGCACGATCGAGGGCCTCGACCTGGATCTGCACGAGGTAGATTCCGCTCGTCTTCTCACCCCACGAGACCTCGACCATACGTTCGGGTTCGCGTTTGAGCGAGGTGATATTCGGGCAGTCGACGCGATGCACGGAGACTCCCGAACCGCGGGTGACGAAGCCGAGGATCTCGTCTCCCGGCACCGGGGTGCAGCAGCGAGCCAGTTTGACGAGCACATCGTCGACGCCTTTGACGATGACGCCTTCGGACGAGGAATGATGCCCCGAGGACTGGCCGGTGCGGTTGCGCGGCTCCGGCGGCAGCACGACGGACTCGTCGTCCTCCCCGACTTCCTTGGCCAGCAGGTCGACGACGTGCTGAGCCGAGGACACACCGTTGCCGATCGCGGCATAGAGTGCGCTGACGTCGGGCAGACGCATCTCCGTGGCGACGACCTGAAGAGCTTCCTGGCTCATCAGCGAAGCAGCGGAGATCGTGTGACGGCGCATCGCCCGGGCGAGCTGTTCGCGACCGTTCTCGATCGCCTCTTCGCGGCGCTCCTTCGAGAACCACTGACGGATCTTGCTGCGGGCACGCGGGCTCTTGACGAAGCCGAGCCAGTCGCGGCTGGGTCCGGCGTTCTCGTCCTTCGAGGTGAAGACCTCGACGGAGTCCCCGTTCTTCAGCTCCGTGTCCAAGGCGACGAGGCGACCGTTGACCCGGGCGCCCATGGTCTTGTGTCCGACCTCGGTGTGCACCGCGTAGGCGAAGTCGATGGGGGTCGCACCCGACGGCAGGCTCATCACCTCGCCCTTGGGCGTGAAGACGTAGACTTCCTTCGAGTTGACCTCGTAGCGGAGGCTGTCGAGGAATTCGTCGGGGTCGGAGACCTCTCGCTGCCAGTCCAGCAGCTGTCGCAGCCAGGCGGCGTCGTCGACCTCACCGGCGTCGGAGACCTTCACCGAACGCGCGGTGTTCGAGGTCACGGCCTTCGAGGACTTGTTCAGATCCTTGTACTTCCAGTGAGCGGCGACGCCGAATTCTGCACGTCGATCCATCTCGTGGGTCCGGATCTGGATCTCGACGGGCTTGCCGGCCGGCCCGATCACCGTGGTGTGCAGGCTCTGGTACATGTTGTACTTCGGCATCGCGATATAGTCCTTGAACCGTCCGGGAACAGGATTCCAGCGGGCGTGGACGATGCCGAGCGTGGCATAGCATTCGCGTACGGATTCGACGAGGACGC
Source organism: Brevibacterium sp. H602 (assembly GCF_051172395.1). Taxonomy (NCBI): domain Bacteria; kingdom Bacillati; phylum Actinomycetota; class Actinomycetes; order Micrococcales; family Brevibacteriaceae; genus Brevibacterium; species Brevibacterium sp. H602. The sequence continues at coordinate 152,903 of NZ_JBPIZD010000004.1, forward strand.
GGACTCCGACGAGATCGTAGATGTCGGCGAACTCGTGTCCGCGCACGACCATCTTCTGATAGATCGAGTAGTAGTGCTTGGGGCGCCCCGTGATGGAGGCGTCGATTCCGGAATCCTTGAGTTCGCCCTGGAGCTCCTCGGAGACCGTGGCCAGATACTTCTCACGCTCGGGAGCACGATCCGCGACGAGCCGGACCACTTCGTCGTAGACCTTGGGATGGAGGACCTGGAAGGACAGGTCTTCGAGTTCCCATTTGATCGTGTTCATGCCCAGCCGGTGGGCCAGTGGGGCGAAGATGTCGAGGGTCTCGCGAGCCTTCTTCGTGCTTGACGAGGCGGGCACGAATCGCCAGGTGCGCGCATTGTGCAGACGGTCGGCGAGCTTGATGACGAGGACGCGGATGTCCTTGGCCATCGCCACGATCATCTTGCGCACGGTCTCGGACTGCGCGGCCTGCCCGTAGGTGAGCTTGTCAAGCTTCGTCACCCCGTCGACCATGGCCGCGACTTCGGAGCCGAATTCCTCGGTGAGTTCGTCGAGCGAATACGAGGTGTCTTCGACGGTGTCGTGCAGCAATGCGGCGGCGAGCGTGACCGGCAGCATGCCGATCTCCGCGAGGATCGTCGCCACCGCGATAGGGTGGGTGATATAGGCATCACCGGACTTGCGGGTCTGCCCGCGGTGGGCCTCCTCGGCGACCTTGTAGGCCCTGACGACGAGGTCGGTGTCCGCCTTCGGATGGTTCGACTGCAGGGCCCGGATCATCGGGCCGAGCACTCGCGGGTAGCCAGGGTTGTTCTGTGCCCTGGCCGCCCACCAGGCTAAGCGGGAGATGCCTCGCGGACGGCGCGAATCAGCGGACGAAGCCACACCATCTCCTCTCTCGGGAATCAGACTTCGGCGTGAGTCACCGGTGGGACGTCTGCTCCCCCATCCTTCAAGCGTAGTTCACGCACGGCCTCCTCCTGTGCCTTGACCGCCGGTTCGTTTGCCCGGAGGAGGGCGTAGAGGGGGCTCGCGACGAACAGCGTCGAAGCGGCTGCCACTATAGTACCGATGAACAGGGACAGTGAGATATCGACCAGTGTTCCAGCGCCCAGCAGGAACACGCCGATGAAGAGGATCGAGGCGATCGGCAGCACCGACACCACTGAGGTGTTGATCGAACGCACGGTCGTCTGATTCACACCGAGGTTGACGAGTTCGGAGAACTTGAGATTCCGCTTCTCCTCGAATCTCGTCGTGTTCTCTCGGATCTTGTCGAAGACCACCACCGTGTCATAGAGCGAGAAGCTGAGCACGGTGAGGAAGCCGATGATGGCCTCCGGCGTGACTTCGAAGCCGGTGGCCGAGTAGATGCCCATGGTCACGATCATCACGACGAAGAGGCCGACGATCGCCGCGAGCGACATCTTCCACGTGCGGAAGTACAGGGCCATGACGACGAGGGCGATGGCCACGAAGATGACGAGTGCGCGGATCATCTTCGACGTCACGTCCTGGCCCCATTCGGGTCCGACGAACGTCGAGGTGACGTCTTCGACCTTCACGTCGTAGCCGGCGACGAGGGCGTCACGGACTTCCTGCATCTGCGGGTCGGTGAGCTGGTTAGTCTCGATCTGGACGGCCGTGTCACTGGTCGGAGTCAGGCGCGGCTCGGACCCGGAGACGACATCGGTGATGATGCCTTCGCCCTTGGCGGCCGAGGTGTCGCTGACATGGTCGACCTGGAACTGCGAACCGCCCTTGAAGGCGATGCCGAAGTTGAAGCCGAAGATGAGCGGGACGAGCAGGGACAGGAGGACGAGGACGCCCGAGATGGCCAGCCACAGCTTCGCCTTGCCGACGAAAGGGATCGATGATTCGCCGCTGTGCAGGCGGTTGCCCCAGGCAAAGAACCGTTTCACTTGTCAGCCTCCTTGCCGTCGTCAGCCGTCGAGTCTTCGACGGCATCGTCTTCCTCGGCCCGTCGGGCCGCGGCCTTCCGCTCGGCGATGGTCATTCCGCCCGTCGCAGCCGCGGACTTCGCCGCCTTCTTGCTCTTCGACTTCGTGGTCTTCGACTTTGTGGTCGTGGCCGTGCCGGTCGTGGAATCGTCTGCCGTGGACGTCGTCGTGGTCTCCTCCGGCTCGGACGCAGCTGCCGCCGCGGCTGTCGCATCGGAGGAGTCGTCTGCGCTCATTCCGGCCTTGCGCATCCGTGCCTTCTCGCGCCGCTTGGCCTCGGGCGACTTGTCCTTGTCGTCGATGGACAGGTTGAGCGCTCCGCGGTAGGCGGCGGGTTTGACGCCGAGCAGACGCGGATCCATTCCGGACATCGGGTGGCCTTCGCCGAAGAACTTCGTGCGGGCCAGGAACTGCAGCATCGGGTGGGTGAACAGGAAGACGATGAGCACGTCGATGATCACGGTCAGACCCAGGGTGAAGGCGAAGCCTCGCACCGAGCCGACGGCCAGGATGTAGAGGATGACCGCGGCGAGCATATTCACTGCCTTCGAGGCGTAGATCGTGCGCTTGGCACGGTCCCAGCCGACCTCGACAGCGGAGAGCAGATTGCGGCCGCTGCGCAGTTCGTCTCGGACACGTTCGAAGTAGACGATGAACGAGTCCGCCGCCATGCCGATGCCGATGATGATACCGGCGACACCGGCCAGGGACAGTCGGTAGCCGTATCTCCACGATGCCAACAGCAGCAGCAGGTAGGTGAGCACACCGGCGACGACGAGGCTCGAGACGGTGACGAGGCCGAGCACCCGGTACTGCAGCAGCGAGTACACGACGACGAGGAGGAGTCCGACCAGGCCGGTGAGCAGACCGATCTTGAGGTAGTTCGATCCCAGGGTCGGTGAGATCTGGTCCTCGCTCTGGACCTGGAAGCTCAGCGGCAGCGAACCGTTCTTGAGCTGGTTGGCCAGAGTCTGTGCCTCGTCGAGGGAGAAGTCACCGGTGATCTGGGCGTTGCCGTCGTTGATCACCGCGTTCGAAGACGGAGCCGACAGCACGAGACCGTCGAGTTCGATCGCGAACTGGTTGTAGGGCTGCTGTTTGCCGGTGATGTCCGAGGTGATCTGCTTGAAGATCTCACGGCCGGTGGAGTCGAAGGAGAGGTTGACGGCAGGGTTGTTGGTCTGCACGCCGTTGGCTCCTGCGGCGTAGCCGGCACTGGCATCGGCGAGGTGATCGCCGGAGAGTTCGACGGGGCCGAGGATGTACTTCGCCTGTCCGTCTTCGGAGCACGAGACGACCGGTTCGTCCGAGGGTCGCTGTTGCCCGCCCGTCCGGTTCTTCTTGTTCGTGCAGTCGAGCTCGGTGTACTCCTTGATGATCTTGTCGGACTGCCATTCGGAGGCGTCCTTCTCCGGATCGAAGAGCGGCCGAGGCGTCGAGTCGGTGACCTTCGTACTGTCGCTCGATCCGCTGCCTTCTCCGGACCTCTCCGCGTCCTTGCTCTCCGACTCCGAGGACTTCGTCTTCTCGGAGGACTCGGCCGTCTTCTTCGTCTCGCCGCCGGCATTGACGACATCGCCGCCGCCGGACGGAGCCTGGTCCTCGCTCTGTCCGTCGCCCTGCGAGTCGGCGCCGGTGAGGTCCTCGAGGCGTTTGCGCTCTTCGTCGCTCAGCCCGTCATCGCCGCCCGATTCCTCGCCGCTCTTCTCCTGTTCCTTCTGGATCTGCTCCTGTGAACGCGGGTCACCGACCAGCGCCACACGACGGAAGACCAGCTGAGCAGACGAGCGGACGAGGTTTCGGGTCTCCTCGTCGGGGTTGCCCGGCAGATTCACGACGATGTTGCGGTCGCCCTGCGTCGTGATCTCGGCTTCGGAGACACCGGTCGAGTCGACGCGCTGGCGGATGATCGCCACGGCCTGATCGAGCTGCTCCTTGCTGATGTCCGTGCCCTTGGACACCTGTGGTTCCAGAATGATCGACGTTCCGCCCTCGAGGTCGAGCGCGAGCTTCGGAGTCGTCGTGGCATTCGACCAGATGACACCGCCGGCGATGATTGCGGCCAGCACCAGAGTGATGATGGTCAGCCACAGGAAGCGCAAACCAGGGCGTGGTTTTTCTTCGATATCGGACACGTTTCAGCTTTCAGTCGGGAGAAGAGTGCGAGAACGGATCAGTTCTTCTTGTCGGAATCCGAATCAGTCGGGTCCGTGGACTCCGCAGCGGCGGAGTCGGCCTCGGTCTCAGAGGCGGCCTCGGTGTCGACGTCCTCGGTCTCAGCGACTGCTTCGGCGTCCTCGGTCTTCGCAGCGGACTCATCGGCGATGACGTCATCGGATGCGTCCTCGTCCGGGGTGTCCTTCTCGGCGCGTTTGCGTTCGTTCATGGCGTCGAGCTCGGCGTCGGTGATGGCCGGCTTCTCGTCTGCGTCGACATCGGCATCGGCGGCGGGGGCGGGGGCGGCGGCATCGGGAGCGTCGACGGGCGCCGCGGCCTGGTTGTTCTCGATCTGACCGATGGCCTGGCGGTGGACGCGCAGTACCGTGCCGGGACCCGACTCGATGGTCACCTGGTTGTTCTCTTCGTCGATGGAGAGCACGGTGCCGAAGACACCGAAGGTCGTCATCACGGTCGCGCCGGGCACGAGACCCGATTTGATCTGCTCCGCACGCGCTTTCTGCTTACGCCGAGAATTGAACAGGAAAAAGATCAGCAGCGCGGCAAGCGCAAGAGGGATCAGCAAATCCACAGATATCAGCCTTTCATATGAATGAATCAGTGAACCAGCTTAGTTCGTCCTCACCTCTCATAGCGAACTCAAAGGCAGGGTCAGAACTCATAGTTTGCTGGGATCTGCATTTTCAGGTGCTTCCAGGCCGCTGTGGTGGCCACTCGTCCACGTGGGGTGCGGCTGATCAGGCCCTCTCGGACGAGGTAGGGCTCGGACACGGTTTCGACCGTATCGGCTTCTTCGCCGACGGAGACGGCGAGGGTGCCCAATCCCACCGGGCCCCCGCCGAAGCGCTTGCACAGCACCTGCAGAACCGACCGGTCGAGGCGGTCCAGACCGAGCTCGTCGACCTCATAGACGCGCAGGGCATTGGTGGCGGCCTCCTCGTCGATGATTCCGCTCCCCCGCACCTGTGCCCAGTCGCGGACGCGGCGCAGCAGTCGGTTTGCGATTCGCGGGGTTCCCCGTGACCGCGTGGAGATCTCTTCGAGCCCGGCGAGTTCGGATTCGATGCCGAGCATCCGAGCCGAACGCTGCAGAACTGTGAGCAGATCGGCGCTCGAATAGAAGTCGAGCAGGGCGGTGAAGCCGAAGCGGTCACGCAGCGGCGCGGGCAGCAGACCGGACCGGGTGGTCGCCCCGACGAGGGTGAATTGCGGGAGGTCGAGCGGGATGGCGGTGGCACCGGGCCCTTTGCCGACGATGACGTCGACTCGGAAGTCCTCCATCGCCACGTACAGCATCTCCTCGGCGGCCCGGGCCATGCGGTGGATCTCGTCGATGAAGAGGACTTCGCCTTCCTCGAGGGAGGACAGGATGGCAGCGAGGTCACCGGCATGCTGGACGGCCGGGCCGGACGTCACCCGCAGGCTCGAGTTCATCTCGTGGGCGATGATCATCGCCAGTGTGGTCTTACCGAGCCCGGGAGGACCGGAGAGCAGCACATGGTCGGGAGCCTTCTGTCTGGCCTTCGCCGCGTCGAGGACGAGTGAGAGCTGCTCACGCACCTGCGGCTGGCCGATGAAGTCGGCCAGCCCCTTCGGACGCAGTGCCGCCTCGGCATCGCGTTCGGCCGTCTCGGCACGGCCGGAGACGAGCCTCTCCTGTTCGGCTCCGGTCAGGTCCTGGTCACCGAAGTCCACCTCGTAGGAGTCGGAGTCGAACGAGCCCGTCATCTCTTCGCACCCAGGACCTTCAGAGCGGCCTTGAGGACCACGGAGGTGCCGGCATCAGCACCGGTCTCCTTGACGACGTCGGCGACGACGTCCTCGGCCTGCGCTTCCTTCCACCCGAGTCCCACAAGGGCGTCGACGACCTGCTGGTTGCCGCCGCCGAAGGACAGAGTGGGTCCGGGAGAGGCAGCGGTGAGCTTCGGCAGTTTGTTCTCCAACTCGAGGATGATGCGCGAGGCGCCCTTCTTCCCGATTCCGGGGACACGGGTGAGCGCGTTGGCGTCCTGATTCGTGATCGCGGCGGCAAGTTCGTCAGGTCCCATCACCGAGAGGATCGCCATCGCCAGACGCGGACCGATTCCGGAGATCGACAGCAGCACCTCGAAGGTGTGGTTCTCGTCTTCGGTGCCGAAGCCGTAGAGCGTCATCGAGTCTTCGCGCACCACGAGGCTGGTGACCAGTTCGATCTCGGCGCCGTGCCGAGTCCCAGCCAAAGTATCGGGGGTGACGTGGACCTTCCGACCGACACCGTAGGTGAGAACGACGAGGTGGTCAGCTGCGATCCGATGCACCGTACCGCTGAGGAAACTGATCACGGACAGCCTTTCTTAAGGGGAACACGTGTACGAATCCAGGTTAGCAGGCGCCCGCTCCCCCATGCTCACTTGGCGCGCCGCATGGCCTCGGCCCACTGCTGCTGGGCCTTCGTCAGTCCGCTGCCCTGCCTCCCGCCGGCCTTGCGTTCGGTCAGATCCTTATTGATCCCCGGCGTCGATTGGGCCGACAGCGCGCCGCGCCAGGAATGGCAGATCGCGATCGCCAGGGCGTCGGCGGCGTCGGCGGGCTTCGGCGGTGCGTCGAGACCGAGGATCCGCGTCACCATCGAGGTGACCTGCTTCTTGTCCGCACGGCCCGAACCGGTGATCGCGGCCTTGACCTCGGATGGGGTGTGCATGGCCACCGGCAGTCCGCGGCGGGCGGCCAGTCCCATGGTCAGTCCCGATGCCTGGGCGGTGCCCATGATCGTGGACACATCGTTGCGGGCGAAGACGCGTTCGATGGCCACGACATCGGGACGGTACGTGTCCAGCCAGCTGTCGAACGCCTCGGCGATCGCACCGAGACGGAGGTCGACGGAATCGGCCGAAGGAGTCCGCAGGACGTCGACGGCGATCATCTTCGCCTTCCGGGCGGGCAGGGTGTCGATGACACCGAGCCCGCACCGGGTCAGTCCGGGATCAACACCGAGGATGCGCATCAGGCATCGAGTTCGGCGAGGACCTCATCGCTGACATCGGCGTTCGAGTAGACGTTCTGCACCTCGTCGCTGTCTTCGAGCGCATCGATGAGGGAGAAGACCTTGCTCGCGGTCTCTGCATCGAGGCTGACCTCGAGTTCGGGCACGAAGGAGGCCTCGGCCGAGTCGTAGTCGATGCCTGCGTCGACGAGGGCCGTACGCACGGCCACGAGGTCGGTGGCCTCGCAGATGATCTCGAACTTCTCGCCGACTTCCTTGACCTCTTCGGCTCCGGCGTCCATGGTCGCCAGCAGAATGGCCTCTTCGTCGGTCTCCTCGGCGCCCACGGTGATAACGCCCTTGCGGTTGAAGTTGTACGTCACCGAACCGGGATCGGCCATCGAACCGCCGTTGCGGGTTACGGCCACGCGCACCTCGGAGGCGGCGCGGTTGCGGTTGTCGGTGAGACATTCGATGAGCAGGGCCACACCGCCGGCGGCGTAGCCTTCGTACATGATCGTCTCGTAGTTGACTCCGGAGCCGTCGAGACCGCCGCCGCGCTTGACCGCACGGGTGATGTTGTCCGCGGGGACCGAGTTCTTCTTCGCCTTCTGGATCGCATCGAACAGCGTCGGGTTGCCGTCGGGATCGGGTCCACCGTTGCGTGCGGCCACCTCGATGTTCTTGATCAGCTTGGCAAAGAGCTTGCCGCGCTTGGCATCGATGGCAGCCTTCTTGTGTTTAGTCGTTGCCCATTTGGAATGACCTGACACTGGTGTTCCTTCCTGTAGTTACAGCCTCTCAAGTCTATACGCTGACCGCGCCGACTCGTGCAGACTTCCCGTTCGCGATTCCGTCCGGGCTCGCACCGGACCTCATCGCGGACCTGTTCCGGAGCGCGCTCGTGCGCTCAGTCGATGACCAGCGGCACGTCGGGAACGGACCCGGCGGTGGCCAGGTCGATGAGGCCGAGGAGGTTCTTCGGATAGATCGTCTCCGTCGTGGCCAGGAGTTCCTCCCGGGTCCACCAGCGGAATTCGAGCAGGCTGCGCTTCTCGATGTCCGTCCAGACCGCGTCTTCGAGTTCGATGTCCTCGCTGGTGCGGAACGCGAAGTAGGTTTCGACCTGGCGCAGCGACTTCTCCGTGAATTCGAAGACCTCGTCGCGCGTGGCCAAGGGACCGATGAGTTCGTGAGGTTCGCATTCGATCCCGGTCTCCTCCGCGAGTTCCCGGGCCGCCGTCTGCGCTGCCGACTCCCCGAGTTCGGAACCGCCTCCGCAGGTCATCCACCATTGGTGACTGGGGGTCAGCAGATCCTGGGCACGGATCAGGAGAACCTCGTCGCGCTCATTGAGTAATACGACCCGTGAGGCTTTACGAGGTTTCATGTTTCTCCAGTGGTCGGCGACGAAGGGAGGCAAGTGTTTGCAGAATAATGACGCTGGGGGATTTCGGCAAGAGCGCGACAGCGGTCCAGAGAACGATATCGGCTCTGCGCGGTCCCGGCCAACTCGGCGCTCATGACGCGGAGTCGGCCGCTGCGGCCACAGCGGGATCAGCCGTTTCAGGACGATGTCGTCCGTCCTGCGACTGCCCCCGATCTTCGCCGCTCAGACGGCGATCCCACCAGTCGAGGATCGCTTCGAAGCGCTGCCTGCGGTGGCGGGGCTGCCCGGCCCGGGAGAGCTCGTGGTTCTCCCCGGGGAAGATGAGCATCTCGGTGTCGACCCCGGCTCTCTGCAGGGCCGCATAGTACTTCTGTGCCTGCTCCAGCGGGCAGCGCAGATCGAGTTCCGAGTGCATCACCAGGGTCGGTGTGCCGACCTGTGGAGCGTGGGCCAGAGGTGATTGCGCCGCGATCGCCTCACGGCTGCGGCTCGTGTACTCCTCGGTGAAGAAGCGGCCGATGTCGGAGGTCCCGACGAAGCTGTCCGGGTCGAGGTAGCCGCGTTCGACGATGGCGGCGCGGAAGCGATGGTCCGCGGCGATCGTCATGGCTGTGAGATATCCCCCATACGATCCGCCCTGGATGCCCAGACGGCTGCGGTCGAGGGAGGGATCGAGGTCGAGGGCATGGTCGAGGACGGCGAGCACATCGGCCATCGCCGGTGCCGCCATGTCTCCTTGGACGGCGGTCCCCCAGCTGCGGGTGCGGCCCCCGGATCCGCGCGGGTTCGAGAACACGACGGCGTAGCCTGCGGACGTGAGCACCTGGGTCTCGTCGAACCACGAATGCGTGTACTGGGCGAAGGGCCCGCCGTGGATGTTGAGGATGACGGGAAAGGGTCCCTCCCCGTGCGGTTTGGCCAGCCAGCCGGTGATCGTCCCGGAATCGCCTGGCACCCGCAGGACCTGAGGCAGGACGGAGTTCGCCGGTGCCGGATGCTCCTTGACGATGACAGAGGACCCCATCGCCGAGGCGGCCCCGGACGCCGTGGGCCCGCCGAGAGCGATGCAGCCGAGCACGGCCGGAGAGTGCGGGGTCGATCCGGTGAAGACGAGCGTCTCGTCGTCGGCATCGAAGCCGTTGACGACGGTGGTGTCGTCGGTGAGGAACTCGAGGTCGTCGATGCCGACCTCTGCGGCGTCGAGGCCGATGCGAACGATCCGGGTGGCCCCGTCCGTGTCGACAGCGGCGACGACCGCTCCCCCGCGGATCTGCGGCGGGATCGGTGTCAGCGCCACGGTCTCCGGGTCGGTCAGCCGCCTCGTGGAGCCGGTCGACACCGTGTGGATGAAGAGCCCGGGCATTTGTCCGACGAAGTCGAGTTCGTCACGGGTCAGCGCATTGCCGAGCAGCAGCACCCGATCAGCGTCGATCCACACGTGCAGACTCACACTCATCGGCGGCAGGTCAAGCGGGCGCGACTCCTCGCGGCCGAGCAGCCACACGGTGCTGCGCAAGTCGGGCCGCCCGCGATCGGGTTCGACCGCTGCGATCACGCTTGCCCAGTGTCCGTCCGGGGAGAACTGCGGATCGTGGACGTCGCTGTCCGGGGTCGTCAGCAGAGTCGACAGCGGAACTTCGGATGACCCGCGCAGACCCACGGTGCCGAGACCGGGTTCGGCGAGGTCGACGAGGAAGGCCCGCGCCGGACGGTCGTTCGTATAGCCGAGGCCGTTGGCCAGGTACGAGGCCGTGGTGATCCGGCGTGGGGCTTCCTCGGCCGCCGGAATGTCATCATCGAGCCCGTAGCGTCCGGGTTCGGCGACTCGGGCGACGTAGAGGGCCCTGGAACGGGTGTCGTCGAGGGCGAATTCGGACACGCCGAGATGGTTGTCCGTGATCTGGTGTGCCGTCTCCAGGCTGTCGCCGACGAAGAGCTGCGGGGCGGCCTTCCTCTCCGCGCTCAGGTACCCGGACCAGTTCGGGCCGCACTGCGGGTTCGAGTCAGACCATGAGTGGGTCAGCCGTCTGGAGCTGGCGTCGCTCAAGGAGAACAGCTGGGAGAGGTAGCTGTTGGTCTCGAGGTCGGGTCGTCGGATCGTGATGACGGCTTCGTCGCCGCGCAGCACGGGTGAGGAGTACTCGGCAAGAGTGCCGAGGTCTTCAGGATTCATCTGTTCCATTCCTTTTTGAGCCGCGCCTGCACATCGGCGTGCACTTGCGGCAGGGCCTTGGTCTGGGCGATCACGGGCAGAAAGTTCGCGTCTCCGCCCCAGCGCGGGACGACGTGCTGGTGCAGGTGGGCGGCGATTCCTGCGCCGGCCACGGGTCCCTGGTTCATTCCCAGGTTGAATCCGTGAGGTCCGGATACGGCCCGGATGACGCGCATCGCCTTCTGTGTGAACTCGGCGAGTTCGACGGTCTCCTCCTGAGTCAGATCCGTGTAGTCGGCCACGTGACGATAGGGGCAGATGAGCAGGTGGCCCGGGTTGTAGGGGTAGAGGTTGAGCACCGCGTAGACGTGCTGACCGCGGGCGACGATGAGCCCGTCCTCATCGGTCTTCGACGGAGCCGTGCAGAACGGGCACTCCTCGGCGCGGTCGTCCTTCGGTTTGTCCTGACCGTCGATGTAGACCATCCGGTGCGGAGTCCACAGGCGCTGGAATCCGTCGGGTTCCCCGGGGAACCCGGCGGCCGCCTCGGGGTAGGGAGTCCCTTCGCCGAGGCGGCCGCCCGGGTTCTCCTGAGCGGATCGGTCGTCGTCGCCTCCGCTCATACCTGAGCCTTGGTTTCGATCGAGTCGAGGATCCGTCGCACCGCCTCGGCGACGGGGACGCCGTTCTCCTGCTCACCGCTGCGGAAGCGGAAGGACACGGCACCGGCGTCACGGTCCTCTCCCCCGGCAATGAGGGTGAAGGGCACCTTCGATTTCGAGGCATTGCGGATCTTCTTCGGGAACCGGTCGTCGCTGTCGTCGATCTCGACGCGGACCCCGGACTTGCGCAGCTGGTCGGCCACCTCGGCGAGGTAGTCGTTGAACTCGTCGGCCACGGGGATGCAGGTCACCTGCACGGGCGCCAGCCACACGGGGAAGGCACCGGCGTAGTGCTCGGTGAGCACGCCGAGGAAGCGTTCGATGGAGCCGAACTTCGCGGAGTGGATCATCACCGGCTGTTTGCGGGAGCCGTCGGCGGCGACGTATTCGAGTCCGAAGCGCTCGGGCTGGTTGAAGTCGAGCTGGACAGTCGACATCTGCCAGGTGCGGCCGATGGCGTCGCGGGCCTGGACGGAGATCTTCGGGCCGTAGAACGCCGCGCCGCCCGGGTCGGGGACGAGTTCGAGTCCGGTCTCCTGAGCGACCTCCTCGAGCACGCTGGTGGCTTCGGCCCACTGTTCGTCGGAGCCGATGAACTTGTCGGCCTTCTTTCCGTCCTCGTCGCGGGTGGACAGTTCGAGGTAGAAGTCGTCGAGGCCGAAGTCGCGCAGCAGGCTGAGCACGAAGTTCAGCAGGTGGCGGATCTCCTTGCCCGCGTCTTCCTGAGCCACATAGGAGTGCGAGTCGTCCTGGGTCAGGGCGCGGACGCGCGTGAGGCCGTGGATGACTCCGGATGCCTCGTCACGGTAGACGGTGCCGAACTCGAACAGCCGCAGCGGCAGGTCGCGGTAGGACCGGCCCCGGGACCGGTAGATGAGGTTGTGCATGGGGCAATTCATGGCCTTGAGCCGGTACGGGGTGCCCTCCTTGACGATCTCGCCGGACTCGTCGCGGACCTCGTCGACGGACATCGCCGGGAACATGTTCTCCCCGTAGTAGGGCAGGTGTCCGGAGGTGTAGTACAGCGTCTCTTTCGAGATGTGCGGGGTCCCGACGTATTCGAAGCCCTCGTCGATGTGACGGGCGCGGACGTAGTCCTCCATCTCCCGCTTGATGACACCGCCCTTGGGGTGGAAGACGGGCAGGCCGGAGCCGAGCTCCTCGGGGAAGGAGAACAGGTCCATCTCGGCACCGAGCTTGCGGTGGTCGCGACGCTCGGCCTCGGCGATGCGATCCTGGTAGGCCTTGAGGTCGTCTTTCGATGCCCAGGCGGTTCCGTAGACCCGCTGCAGGCTCGCATTCGCCTGGTCGCCGCGCCAGTAGGCCGCCGAGGATCGGGTGATGGCGAAGCCGTTTCCGATGAGCTTGGTGTTGGGCAGGTGGGGGCCGCGGCAGAGGTCCTGCCAGACGACCTCGCCCTTGCGGTCGACGTTCTCGTAGACGGTGAGTTCACCGCCGCCGACCTCCACGGAGGTCTCCTCGTCGCCGCCATTGCCCTTGTCGTTGATGAGTTCGAGCTTGTACGGCTCGTCGGCCATCCGCTCGCGGGCTTCTTCTTCGGTGACGACGACGCGATTGAAGGTCTGGCCGGACTTGACGATCTGGGCGGCCTTCTTCTGAATCGCCTTGAGGTCCTCAGGCGTGAAGGGTTCGGCGGCGTCGAAATCGAAGTAGTAGCCGTCGGTGATGTAGGGCCCGATGCCGAGCTTGGTTCCGGGGAAGAGCTCCTGGACGGCCTGAGCGGTGACGTGACCGGTGGAGTGGCGCAGAATGTCGAGTCCGGCGTCGGAGTCGATGGTGATCGGAGCGATCCGATCTCCTGACTGCAACTCGCGGCTGAGGTCGGCGGGTTCGCCGTTCAGCCACATGGCGACGACTGTGCGGTCGGTGGAGAAGATCTCCGTTCCGGTCAGACCCTCTTTCCAGGGAATGCTTTCGCCCGCGCAGTCGATGCTGTCTGCCACTGATTTCTCCGTTCGTCACGTGTTCATTCGACCAGCCCTTCCGGTGGGCTGGTCACCCTCAGATTCTAGTACCAATTCGCTTGTGACAAATCAGTTGGGTGGCAGTCGAATGACTGCCACCCACACTGAGTCTGTCGAAGCCTGTGCCCGGGGCGTCAGGGCCGAAAGGACCTTGTCACCTCGGGGAACAGGGTGTCACTGCTTGTAGAACTCGAAGTCCGTGCCCTTGCCGAGGTCGTCGACGAGTTCGAGCTTGAGGTGCATACCGTCGATTTCGGCCTTGGGGACGGCGTAAGCGAATTCATAGGTCGTTTCGCCGCCGGCAGGAACCGGATCGGTGAAGGCCAGAGAGCCCTTGTAGTTTCCGCCGTCGAAGACGTCGTCGTATTCCGTGCTGCCGCCGTTGTTGGCGGACAGATTCGTGAGAGTCATCTCGATGTCGGAGCTCGAGTTGTTCTTCACGGTCATCGTCACGATGGCGATCTCACCATTGGTCGATTCGGCGCCGGAGGCCGACGACGATGCGGTGCCCTCGCGGACGTTGATCTGTGCAGTGACGTCGGTGCCGATCTCGACCTCGCCGGCCTGAGCAGGTGCGCCGGCTCCGCCGTCGGAGCCGCCGGAGCCCTGGCTCGGGTCCTGGCCGGCTCCCTGGCTCGGATCGGCGGGGGCGGAGGAGCTGGCGGCCTCTTCGGCTGCGTTGAAGATGAAGGCACCGAACATGACGGTTGCGACGATCGAGATGATCGCGATGACTACCGAGAGAAAACCGAGGATGATACCGGTGATGTTGAGGCCCTTGTTGCTGGCCAAGTTCTTCTTGACCGCGGAGAGCCCGACGAAGCCGAAGATGATCGCTGCGATGCCGAAGATCGCGCCGATACCGAAGAAGAACGATCCGAGGACGCCGACGATGCCGCCGATGAGGGCGAGGATGCCCCAGATGTTCTTCGAGGTGTTGCCGCCGGTGCCCGAGGGATACTGGCCGTAGCCGGAGTTGGGGTTCGCCGGGATGAACTGATCGGAGGATCCGTCGGCACCGGCGTAGGCCGGCTGCTGGCCGTACTGGTTGGCGTCGTATCCCTGCGCGTTGGTGTCGTAGGGGTTCTGTCCGTACTGGTTGTCCCCGTACTGATTCTGGTCAGGCTGACCCTGACCGTACTGGTTCTGATTGTTCGGGTCCTGGCCGTACTGGTTCTGGCCATACTGATTCTGATCGTTCGACGCACCGTAGTTCGGCTGGGAGCCGTACTGGGGAGCCTGCTGTCCGTACTGCTGCGAGCCGTCGTTGCCGCCCTGACCGTAGTTCGGCTGCGAACCATTGGGCTGGTCGCCCGACGATCCGTACTGCTGACCGGGCTGCCCCGAACCGTACTGACCGGGCTGCTGACCGGCGTTCTGATCGTTGCCGTAGTTGGGGGCATTCGGCGGCTGGTTGTTCGGGTTCTGCCCGTTGGGGTTGTTGGGCGAACCGTCACCCGAACCGTACGGGTTCTGAGGAGTAGACATAGGTGCTCCGAGTCATCGTCGTTTAGTACAACACCTAGCGTACTAGCAAACCCCTTTGATACCGCATGCTGACCGCGTTTCAGTCCTGGAACACGGTGAACTAAACATACACAATTCCGATTCGTGCGTTCAGTGCCTCGAGCGCCATCTTCCCGGCTTCACCGAACGTGACTGCTCACCCCCAGAGGCTCGGTCACAGCAGCGACGCTTTGCGGCCGAGACCAGGCTGATTTGTACACCCTTCTTTGAATTGCACACCGAGGAATGTGATGAATCCAGAGAAAACTGAGCCGAAACAGTGCTCACCGGCGCGACCGGGCGAATCTCACCGGCGTAACGGGGCAAATCTCACCCGCGAGCTTAGGCGAAGAGGGTGATTGAGGGTCACTGGGGAAAAGGGTCAATGCTCAGAAAGTCTGCTCGAGCGTGAACGCACGAAGCCCCGAGTGGATCACTCGGGGCTTCTTCTGTGCGCGATACTGGGATCGAACCAGTGACCTCTTCCGTGTCAGGGAAGCGCGCTACCGCTGCGCCAATCGCGCTCTATTCATTTGTTGCACCGGAACCCGAAGGTCCCTGTGCGCGATACTGGGATCGAACCAGTGACCTCTTCCGTGTGAAGGAAGCGCGCTACCGCTGCGCCAATCGCGCTGGTCAACCGACATTTCTGCCGGTCATACGAGGTGGCGACGGGATTCGAACCCGTGTATACGGCTTTGCAGGCCGCTGCCTCGCCTCTCGGCCACGCCACCGCCAAGGCAGTGCCATGACGCCTCCGAGCGGATGACGGGACTCGAACCCGCGACCCTCACCTTGGCAAGGTGATGCTCTACCAACTGAGCCACATCCGCATTTCTCGCTGCCCGGTTTCCCTGGCAACGAGATATAACTCTATACGCAGGTGGCGGCTTACGCAAAATCAGAATCGGGTGATCGTGGTCACACGTATCGATCAAGCTTTCAGGGTCACCATCTTATAGTGGTTGGGTGAATGCAGAGAGCCCGCAGACCCGCCCCAAGGGCTGGTTGTCACGCCACCACCGGCAAGGTCCCCGACCGTGGCGGAAACTGCGTCTGGGGTTCCTCCGCTGGCGGCGCACAGTGTTGGCCAACCCGCACACTGCACGCCTCTATCGCACCATCGTCGGCGGCCTCGGCACACTCATCGTGCTCATCGGACTCGTGCTCGTCCCGCTGCCCGGCCCCGGCTGGCTCATCGTCATCATCGGCCTGTTCATCATCTCCAGCGAGTTCCACTGGGCTCAGCGACTTCTGCACTTCGTACGCGTGAACGTCGAACGCTGGACACACTGGATCATGGCTCAGCGGCTGTGGGTGCGGTGGACCATCGGCGCAGTCACGGCGGCCTTCGTGGCTGTCATCGTGTGGTTCACCCTGAAACTCACCGGTCTGCCCGACTGGGTGCCGGACCTGCGTCTCTTCGATGTGATCGGCCTCAGCTGAAACGACTGACGCCCGTCGCACCTTCATCAGAGGTGCGACGGGCGTCACTGGTCTCTCGGCTCAGGACGACAGAGCGGTCAGTCGCGAGAGGCAGCGCATGTACTTCTTCTTGTACCCGCCTGCCAGCGACTCCTCGGTGAAGACCTTGTCGAGAGCGGCACCGGAGTTGATGATGTGCACGTTGCGATCGTAGAGCCGGTCGACGAGCGCCACGAAGCGCAGAGCCACGCTCTCGTTGTCGATCGTGCGCACGTTCTCCCACACAGCCGCGTCGATTCCGTCGACCATCCGCCCGTAGCGTGAGGGGTGGACGGTGGACAGGTGGCTGAGCAGCTCCGAGAAGTCATCGCGAGCCACGACTCCGTCAAGCCGACTCGCGGCCGAATCGAGTTCGGATTCCGGCAGCGGGTCCGCCGGCGAGGTGAGCTCACGGGCACGGTAGTCCTTGCCGTCGATGCGGTAGACCTCGAACTGTTCCGCCAGCGCCTGAATCTCGCGCAGGAAGTCCTGAGCGGCGAAGCGCCCCTCCCCCAGAGACCCGGGCAGGGTGTTCGATGTCGCGATGATCTTCACCCCGGCATCGGTGAGTTCACGCATCAACCGGGACATGAGCACGGTGTCGCCGGGATCGTCGAGTTCGAATTCGTCGACGCAGACGAGTTTCATCTTCGACAGGTCGTCGCGAGCCCGAGCGAAGCCCAGGGCTCCGACGAGGTTCGTATATTCGACGAAGGTGCCGAAAGTCGCCGGCTTCTCGTTGGCATGCCAGGCCGAAGCCAACAGGTGAGTCTTGCCCACTCCGTAGCCGCCGTCGAGGTAGACGCCCTTAGCGCCGGAGCTGCCCTTCGCGAACAGCTTGCCGAAGAATCCCTTGTCGGTCGAGCGCTGAGTGAAGTCCCGCAGCTTGTTCCGTGCCTCTTCCTGCGAGGGCTCCGCTGGGTCGGTGCGGTAGCTGTCGAAGGACACGTCCTCGAACTGAGGCGGCGGCACGAGACCTGCGATGAGCTCTTCGGGGGCAACCTGTGGGGATCGGTCGCTCAGTGCGACCAGAGTCTGCTCGGCATTCACTCGGCCTAGTCTAAGGCAGGCTCGAGTGCCCGGTTCAACTCGGGCCCCGGAGGGTGATGCCCGTCACCAGCCGCGGATCCGCGCCGCTTCCGCAGTCCGCCTTCCCCCGTCCGTCAGCGTGCTGTTCGCATCACCAGCGGCGACCGACCGGGCAGATCAGCTGTTGAAGTCGAAGCCGAGGCGGCCGAGCTGTTTGGGATCGCGCTGCCAGTCCTTGGCCACCTTGACGTGCAGGTCGAGGTAGACCTTTGTGCCGAGGAGCCGCTCGATGCCCTGCCGGGACTCCGACCCGATGGTCTTGAGCCGACTGCCGCCTTTGCCGATGATGATGGCTTTCTGGCTCGGACGTTCGACATAGAGATTGACGTGGACGTTCCACAGCGGATTGTCCTCGCTGCGTCCTTCCCGCGGGTACATCTCCTCGACCTGCACGGCCAGGGAATGGGGCAGTTCATCACGCACTCCTTCGAGGGCTGCTTCGCGCACGAGCTCGGCGATCATCTTCTCTTCCGGCTCATCCGTGAGGTCACCGTCGGGGTAGAGCGGAGGAGATTTCGGCAGATGTGCCGCGAGCACCGAATCGACGGTGTCGACCTGGAAGTCCTCGACAGCGGAGACGGGGACGACATCGGCGAAGTCGGCGAGCTCGCCGACGGCCAGCAGCGCCTCGGCGATTCTGTCCTTGGGCACCCGGTCGACCTTCGTCACCAGCGCCACGATCGGGGTCCGTCCGTCCAGCAGCGCCAGCTGGGAGGCGATATAGCGGTCGCCGGGACCGATCGGCTCATCGGCGGGCAGGCAGAAGCCGATGACGTCGACTTCGCCCAGCGTGGAGGCCACGAGATCGTTGAGTCGGGACCCGAGCAGGGTACGCGGTTTGTGCAGTCCGGGGGTGTCGATGAGGATGAGCTGGTGGTCGTCCTTGTGGACGATTCCGCGGATCGTATGCCGGGTCGTCTGAGGTTTGGCCGAGGTGATCGCGACCTTCTCCCCCACCAGGGCGTTCGTCAGCGTCGACTTTCCCGTATTCGGGCGACCCACGAAGCAGGCGAAGCCGGCCCGATAGTCATCGGGGTAGTCCGTGCGAAATTCCATCTCAGTCCTCTTCCTTCGTCCCCGAACCTTCGGCTGCGGCGGTCCGCTGTGCGTGTCTGCTGTTCTCGTGGGTGCGGGTGACCCGCACGTGGGTGATTCGGTGGCGTCGCCCCTGGCCCTCCATGGCTTCGATCTCGAGGCCCTCGATCGACGCATGCGAGCCGTCGATGGGCACTCGGTCGATGAGCTTCGAGAGCAGTCCGCCGACGCTGTTGACATCGTCTTCGTCGATGCGCACGTCGAAGTACTCGGCGAAGTCGGAGATCGACATGCGGGTGCTGATGATGAACGATCCGTCTTCGGCGGCGACGAGTTCGTCATCGCCGTTGTCGTATTCGTCTTCGATCTCGCCGACGATCTCTTCGACGATGTCCTCGATGGTCACCAGCCCTGCGGTGCCACCGTATTCGTCGATGAGGATCGCCAGATGCGTCGAATCCAGCTGCATCTGCCGCAACAGGTCATCGGCCGGCTTCGTCTCCGGGACGAACAGGACGGAGCGGGCCAGGTTGCCCACGGGACGGTCGGCCTCCTCGGGGTGGAGGTGGAGGCGGCGGGCGACGTCCTTGAGGTAGGCGACTCCGCGGACGTCATCGAGGTCCTCCCCGCAGACGGGGATGCGGGAGAAGCCGGAGCGGAAGAACAGGTTCATCGCCTTCTGCAGGCTCACGTCCGCATCGACGGTGATGAGGTCGGTGCGCGGCACCATGACCTCGTTCGCCGAGGTGTCAGAGAGGTTGAACACCGACTGGATCATCTCGCGTTCGCCGTCTTCGATGACGTCGGATTCGCTGGCACGTTCGACGAGGTCGCGCAGCTGTTCGGAGGTCACGAACGGACCGTCCTTGTACACCTTGTCGGGTGTGAGCAGATTGCCGAGCACGACGAGGATGCGGGTCAGCGGTTTGAGCGCGACGAGGACGATGCGCACGACCCAGCTGAGGTTGAGGCTGACAGCCAGCGATCGGCGCTTGCCGATCGTGCGTGGAGAGACTCCGGCGATGATGAAGACCGCCACCGAGGCGGTGATCACCGTGAGGAAGACCATGAGCGGTCCCACGGAGTAGTAGGAGTCGTAGGCCAGGGCGATGAACACCGTGGCGAGTGCTTCGAGGAAGTTGCGGACGAAGATGATGACGTTGATGTTCGTCGGCAGGTCCGCGAGGATCCGCTCGACACGCACCGCTGAGCGTTTGCCGTCCTCCTTCGCCTCTTCGACCGCATGGTGGGAGACGTTGAGCAGCGCGGCATCCACGGCGGAGAGGGTGGCTGCGATGATGAGGCACAGTGCCGCCCCGAGGAAGAACATGAACACGATCAGACCTCGGTGGGGGTGGGAATGTCGGTGCGACCGTCGTAGCGGGCCGCGAAGAAGGTCAGCAGCAGATGCCGCTGGAGGGCGAACATCTCTTCCCGCGCTTCGGGCTCACCGTGGTCGTAGCCGAGCAGGTGGAGGAATCCGTGGACGGTCAGCAGCAGGACCTCGTCCATCGTCGAATGACCGGCCGCCCGAGCCTGAGCCTCGGCGACCTCGGGGCAGATGATGATGTCGCCCATCTGACCTTCGGTCGGCTTCTCCGGCTCGCCCTGGTGGAGCTGATCCATGGGAAAGGACATCACGTCGGTCGGTCCTTCGAGGTCCATCCAGGTGACGTGGAGTTCGGACATGGCCGCCCCGTCGACCATGGTCACGGCCAGCTCCGCACCGGGGTGCATGTGCAGGGCTTCGCCCAAGTACTCGGTCAGGGCCACGACTTCGTCGAGGTCCACCTCGGCGTCGGTCTCGTTGAGGATCTCGGTGTTCATTCGGCATTCCCCCACAGGTCGTAGGCTTCGACGATCTTCGTCACCAGCGAATGCCGGACGACGTCCTTGCTGCCCAGTTCGCAGAACTGCAGGTCCTCGATTCCGTCGAGGATGTCGCGGACGACCTTGAGTCCGCTGCGGGTCTTGCCCGGCAGGTCGATCTGGGAGATGTCACCGGTGACGACCATGCGTGAGCCGAAGCCGAGGCGGGTGAGGAACATCTTCATCTGCTCGGCCGTCGTGTTCTGCGCTTCGTCGAGGATGATGAACGCGTCGTTGAGGGTGCGCCCGCGCATATAGGCCAGGGGCGCGACCTCGATCGTTCCGGTCTCGATGAGCAGCGGGATCGATTCGGGATCGACCATGTCGTGCAGGGCGTCATAGAGCGGACGCACATACGGGTCGATCTTGTCGTTGAGCGTGCCCGGCAGGTAGCCCAGGGACTCCCCTGCTTCGACAGCCGGACGGGTGAGGATGATCCGTGAGACCTCTTTGTGCTGGAGGGCGTTCACGGCCATGGCCATCGCCAGGTACGTCTTGCCGGTTCCGGCCGGACCGATGCCGAAGGTGATCGTGTGGTTGCGGATGGCCCTGACGTAGTCGTGCTGGCCCATCGTCTTCGGACGGATCGACTTTCCCCTGGTGGAGAGGATGTTCGTGCCCAGCACCGCCGAGGCGGCCGCTCCCTCGGAGGAGAACGTCGTGACCCTCTCGATCGTCTCTTCGTTGATGCGATGGCCGGCCGCGTGAAGTTTCTTGAGTTCCCCGATGACGCTGACGAAGGCTTCCACGCGCTTCGAGTCGCCGGTGACCTGGACCTGGTTGGCCCGGACGTGAATGTCGAGGTCGGCGAAGGTCTTCTCCAGGGCGCGCAGGTTCGATTCTCCGGGACCGAAGAAGGCGACGAGGTCGATGGAGTCGGGGATGACCAGTCGCACGGTGTCGCGATCGGCACCTTGGGTGTCCGGCACGGCATCAACGCCGGCGGCACCGTCGCCGGTCGCGGCGGTGTCCGAGTCGGTGGGGTTCATGGAGTTCGGGTTCGGTGGGGTGATGTCCAGAATGTTCCTTTGCAAGTGAGCGCACCGTCACCGGCAGCGCCTGAGTGTGCTTCCATCCTAGTCCGATGCCTCACCAACGGCCCAATGAATTCTGGGCCAGGACGAGACCGGCGGGTCCCGCCGATGACGAGCGCAGGATCGTCGGTCCCAGCAGCACCGCGGTTGCTCCACGGTCGGTCAGGGCGGCGAGTTCGCCGTCGCTGATGCCGCCCTCGGGGCCGACGACGAAGACGATGCGCTCCGGCAGCTGCGCCGAGTCGTTCGCGATCAGGCCATCCAGCGCTTCGGAGAGCCTGCGCTGAGCGGTCTCGTGGAGGACGAAGACCGCATCAGCGTCGTCGAGGGCCTTGGCCAGGGCGGCTCCGCGGACGAGGTCGTGGAGGATGGGAAATCGTGCTCGTCTGGCCTGCAGGGAGGCCGCTCCGAGGAGGTTCTCCCATTTCGCGGCCATCTTCTCCCGCTTCTTGGCCGGCCAGTCGGCGATCGAGCGCTCGGCGGCCCAGGGCATGACGTCGTCGACGCCGATCTCCGTGGCCGTTTCGATGGCCTGCAGGTCCCGGTCGCCCTTGGCCAGGGCTTGGACGAGGACGAGGCGCGGGCCCGTGCGCTCCTCGACCGTCACCTCGGTGACGTCGATCGTCAGCTGGTTCGCCGAGGCGGCCGTGACGGTTCCGCGCGCACGTCTGCCTTCCCCGTCGACGATGTCGATATCCTCGCCGGGACCGATCCGACGCACCCGCACCGCATGCCCGGCCACGTCCTCACCGAGGGTGAGGGCGGACCCGACGACCGCCTCGGCGGCGGTGGCGGAGCGGAAGACGGGAAGACTCACCGACCGGCGAACCTCTCACGCATGCGGGAGAACATTCCGCGGTTCTCGGTCGAGATCTGGGCGCGCGGTGTCTCTTCTCCGCGCAGTTCGGCGAGTTTCTCGAGCAGTTCGCGCTGTTCGTCGTCGAGCTTGTCCGGGGTGAGGACGTCGACGGTGATGAGCAGGTCGCCACGGGTCTCCGAACGCAGGCGGGTGGCGCCGAGTCCGGGGAGTTTGACGATGGTGCCGGACTGGGTGCCGGCGGCGATGGTGAGGTCCTGAGTGCCGTCGAAGGTCTCGAACGGGATGGTGGCGCCCAGGGTCGCCGCGGTCATCGGCACGGAGACGGCGGCCCGGAGATTGTCGCCGTCGCGCTGGAAGACCTCGTGGCGGGTGACCATGACCTCGACGAAGAGGTCACCGGCGGGTCCGCCGCCGGGCCCGACCTCGCCCTGGCTGGAAAGCTGGATCCGGGTGCCGTCGGAGACACCGGCGGGGATGCGGATCTTCATGGTCCGCTGTTTGCGCACGCGTCCGTCGCCCTGGCAGTTGAGGCAGGGGTTCGGGATGACGGTGCCGAAGCCGTGGCAGGAGTTGCAGGTCTGGTTCGTGACCATCTGACCCAGCAGGGTCCGGGTCATGCGCTGGACGCTGCCGGCTCCGTGGCACAGCGAGCAGGTCTCGATCTTCGTGCCTTCCTGCGTGCCCGCGCCCGAACAGGTGTCGCAGACGACTGCAGTGGTGACGTCGAGGTCGACGGTGCCGCCGAAGGCCGCGGTCTTCAGGTCGATATTGACTCCGACGAGGGCATCCTTGCCTCGCTGGGTGCGCGGGATCGGTCCTCCGGCCTGACCGCCGCCACCGCCGAAGAAGGTCTCGAAGATGTCGCCGAATCCGCCGAATCCGCCGCCGGCCGGGAAGCCCTGACCGTTCTCGCCGCCGCCCATATCGTAGTTGCGGCGCTTCTCCGGGTCGGAGAGCACGTCGTAGGCCAGTGAGATGGCTTTGAATTCGTCTTCGTGACCGGGATTGACGTCCGGGTGGTACTTGCGTGCCAGCTTCCGGTACGACGACTTGATCTCAGCCGCGGAAGCGTCTTTGGACACTCCGAGTGTTTCATAGTGATCGGCCACAGAAACTTCTCTCTCCCTGACGTAGTGGTCTTCTCTGTTCGTGGTGGTGGCTGCGCCCTTGCGCGGTGCTCACCGGTTCTGCGCTGCCCGTCTGCGGGTGTCCCTCGTCGATATCAAGGGACCTACCCTCGATCGAGGATCGAGGACACGTATTTGGCGACGGCACGGACTGCCGAGATCGTCGTCGGATAGTCCATTCGGGTCGGGCCGAGCACTGCCAGTCTGGCCGAGGAACCCGCGTCATGACCATATTCGGCGGCGACGACGGAAGTCGAGCTGAATGATTCGTGAGTATTCTCACGCCCGATGCGCACACTGATCTCCTCGTGGTCTTCGGCCATCGAGGTGAGCAGCTTGAGCAGGACCACCTGTTCTTCGAAGGCTTCGAGGATCGGAGCCATCTTCTCTCCGAATTCGCTTCCGGAGCGGGCGAGGTTCGCGGTGCCGGCCATGATGATGCGCTCTTCACGCGTCGCGGCGACGAGGTCGACGACGGCGGCCCTGACCTGTGTGAGTCCGGAGTCGTCACGAGCGGCCGGCTCACTCGATTCGGTGGCGGTCGCCTCGGCGGCGTGGGCCGATCCGAAGACCTGCGCGAGTGTGCGTCCGGCGAATTCGGCGTTGATCTGGTCGCGCAGTCCGCGGACGGCGTCTTCGTCGAGCGGGCTCGGGGTGATCACGGTCTTCTGCTCGACCTGGCCGGCGTCGGTGATGAGGACGACGAGGATCCGCCCGGGTCCGAGTCCGACGATCTCGATGTGCTTGATGCGCGCCCGCGACACCGTCGGGTACTGGATGAGCGCGACCTGTCGGGTGAGGCCGGAGAGGACGCGGACGGTGCGGTCGAGCATCTCGTCGAGGTCGACATCGCCGTCGATGAGTTGGAAGATTGCGCGCCGCTCGGCGGTGGTCAGCGGTTTGAATTCATCGATCCGGTCGACGAACATCCGGTAGCCGAGGTCGGTGGGGATCCGTCCGGCAGAGGTGTGGGGCTGGGCGATATAGCCCTCTTGTTCGAGCGCGGCCATATCGTTGCGGATCGTGGCCGGAGAGACTCCGAGGGTGTGGCGCTGGACGATCGCCTTCGATCCCACGGGTTCGTTGGTGGCGACGAAGTCCTCGACGATGGCGCGCAGCACCTGTGCTCGTCTGCTGTCGTTCATCGCGGGTCTCCTCTCCGTCTCGCCGGTCGATCGCGGTCCCATGCCTGCTCTTGGCACTCACTGAGTCTGAGTGCCAATTCTACGCCTCTCGTTCCCGGAATTCATTTCTGGGGTGGCCTGCGGGTCTGCACGCCTGCGGGACCGTCCTTGATTATGGTGGGTGCCCGTGAATGCTTTTGATCGCTATGGCCCCGATGTGCTCTCCGGTTCCTCCCCGTCGTCGCACCGTCCGAAGAAGTCCCGCCAGGTCGAACTCGGCCTGGGCATGGTTCTCGAGGATGCGATGAGCGGCTATGTCGGCGCTGTCGTCGGCGCGGAGAAGACCACGGCCGGTGTCGTCGTCAAGCTCGAGGATCGCGCCGGCAAGGTTCGGGCCTTCCCCCTGGGACCGGGTTTCCTCCTCGAGGGGCAGCCCGTCGATGTGCAGCTGCCGAAGAAGAAGGCGCAGCAGCCCGGACGGACGGCCTCGGGGTCTCGCGCCGTGGTCGGAGCGAAGGCTCGAGTGGCACGTGGGTCGCGGATCTGGGTCGAGGGCAAGCACGACGCCGAACTCGTCGAGAAGATCTGGGGCGATGACCTGCGCATCGAAGGCGTCGTCGTCGAGCCCCTGGGCGGTCTCGATGATGTCGCGGACAAGCTCGAGGCCTTCGGCCCGGATCGGGACCATCGAGTCGGTGTCCTCGCCGACCATCTGGTGAGCGGGACGAAGGAATCGAAGATCGCCGAGGCGGTCCGGTCCGATCCGCGGTACCGCGATGTCGTCCACATCATCGGTCACCCGTACGTCGATATCTGGCAGGCGGTGAAGCCCCATGTCGTCGGCATCCGCGAGTGGCCGGTCGTCCCCCGCGGTGAGGATTGGAAGACGGGAATACTGCGTCGCATCGGATGGCCGCACGCCGACCATCGGGACGTTGCCCGCGGGTGGGTGTGCATCCTCGGGAAGGTGAGCACCATTGCTGATGTCGAACCGACTCTGTCGGGGCGCGTCGAGGAGCTCATCGACTTCGTCACCGTTGGCTGAGAGTCGGCGGTGGTGCGGCGCGGGGGATGTGTGCCGAATCTGTCACAGGAGTGAGGCTTTCCCGACATCCTCGGGACACGTCGCTCCGTTAGGGTGAATGGCAAGCACTCTTCGAAAGGATCCCCATGTCGTATCACCCCGAGCAGCCGGGCAGCCGGCCGATGCCGCCGAACTACTCTCAGGCCTCCGGTTCGCAGCAGCCCTACGCGCCGCAGGGCCAGCAGTATTCGCAGCCGCAGACGCACAGCGGTCAGCCGGGTTCCGGTGGGCAGTCGGGGTATGGTTCGCAGCGAGCGTACGGCGCTCAGCCGGGATATGGGGCGCAGCCGAACCCCGGGGGCCAGCCGGGTTACGGCGCACAGCCTGGATACGGAGCTCAGCCTGGTTACGGCATGCCGCAGATGCACAACCCGGCGATGTTCGACTCCCGCTCCCTGCCTGAGCAGGCCTACGGACCCGGCTCCGAGCAGTTCTGGATGGCCCACGAACCCGACCGGACCACGGCAATGTGGACCCACCTCGGCTCGCTCATCTTCGGCTTCATGCCGCTCATCATGTTCCTCGTGAAGAAGGACGAATCGCCGTTCGTCCGGGAGCATTCGCGTCAGGGCCTCAATGCGATGATCACGAACACGATCGTCACCTTCGGTGCCTTCATGATCTTCATGTTCCTCGGTTTCATGCTGGCACTGGTGACATTCGGGATCGGCATGATCATCATGTATGCGGCGTTCATCGTCCCGTTCGTCTACTGCGTCTTCTACATCATCGCGGCCGTCGCAGCGAACAAGGGCGAGGGCTATAAGTTCCCGCTCACCATCAACTTCGTGAAGTGACCATCCCCGTCACCTCACTTGCACTGGGACAGCCCACACTCACTGGGTTAGTGTGGAGTGATCGCACACTCTGAAGGGACTCTCATGTCGGACAACCCGCAGCAGCCGAACAACGGACAGTCACAGCCGATGCCTCCGAACTATTCCCCGCAGTCGGGCTCGCAACAGCCGTATACCCAGCAGCCACAGCAGGGTTCGCAGCCACAGCAGGGTTCGCAGCCGCAGCAGAGTGGTCAGGCCCACGGCTCTCAGCCGCAGAATCCTCAGCAGGGATCACAGCCGGGCTATGGCTCGCAGCCCCAGCCCGGGTACGGCTCCCAGCAGCAGAATCCGGCCTACGGATCTCAGCAGCAGAATCCTCAGCAGCAGTATGGTTCCCAGCCGGGCTACGGTTCGCAGCAGGCGTGCGGCAGTCAGCCCGGACACGGAAGCCAACAGCCCTACGGTGGCCCACAGGGATACGGAATGAATTCGGCGGGGAATCCCGGCTCGTTCAATTCTCAGGCGCTGCCGCCCCAGGCTTACGGGCCGGGTTCGGCGGGACTCTGGCAGCCGAGCCCGTCAGAACGCTCCACATCCATGTGGACACAGGTCGGCGCAATCTTCACCGCCTGGATCGTTCCGCTCATCGTCTTCCTCGTGAAGAAAGATGAGTCGCCCTTCATCCGCGAACAGGCCCGTCAGTCGCTGAACTTCCAACTGACCCTCATCATCGCCTATATCATCGCCGACATCCTCGCCGTCATCACCTTCGGCATCGGCGGGATCCTCTTCTTGGTCATCTGGGTCGTTGCTCTGGTATTCATGATCCTGGCCGCTGTCGCCGCCAACAAGGGCGAGGTCTATAAGGTTCCGATGAGCATCCAGTTCATCAAGTGATTCGGTGGGTATGATCTCGACTGCAGTCGACGTCAACACCTCATCACCAGTCAGCGCCTCCGGGCCGTTCCCGACAATTCGGGAACGGCCCGGTTCCGTCTCCGCCCGGCAAACCACGCCGAAGACCGCGGAAGGAATGCGAATACCACACTCAACGCGCCCAGAAGAAGGAACCCGCTGATGAGCAGCGGACTCAACGGAGTGATGACGAAGAACCCAATGGCCAGACACACGAGCGCCACCCACCGTGCTGGCCCCGTTCCGACGAACATCCTCCAGGCGTAGACGGCGAAGCCGACCATCACGACCAAGCCGGCCACCGCTCCGACGACGAGGATGACCTGAGCAAGGAAATCAGAGACGTCACCGGCGACCGAGACGCCTGATACTTCGGTCGAATCACCGACCCCGTGCAGGACCCACCCGAGCACCCGTAGAACCCGACCACCGGTGAATGCCGCAACAATCAGCGCGAGAAGAACGAAGATCGGAGCCACTGCCCCGAGAACAGCCGCGACGACGACCTCCCACGGGCGACGCACGATCGCAGGCTCGGCGGCGGGAACCACCGGTATCCTCCCGGCTTTCATAGCTTCGCGCGCCGCTGCCGCAGCTGCGAATCTCTGTTCATTCGCTGCGCGATTTCCCAATGGAGCGTGATGTGGTGGGGATGGCTGCCGGGGCCTTCCGATCTCATTTCGGCCAGGAGAATTCATCGACGAACTCCTCCTCCGCATCCGCACAGGCAACACCACTTACCTTGACACTACCGGTGTATTGCCTAGTACGAAAGACTCGAACGGACGTCGGCTCACACGTATTCGGTGAGGATGCGCACCATATAGTCGGCCATGAGACGTCCCTGCAGAGTCGGCTGGAACCAGCCGGCTGCGGCGCCATCGGCGTCGAGAAGCCCCTGCCGGACGAAGGTGCTGATCGCCTGTTCGCTGCCTGGAGCCAGAGAATCCAGGCGCAGCTCACGGTCGATCCTGGCCGCCAGCATGATCCGTTCGATCTCCCGGGTCTGAACGTCGAGGACCTCACGACCGATCGACGGGGACTCCCCCGCCAACAGCCGATCGGCCCAGGCCCGGGGGTGTTTGGCATTCCAGAACCGCACGCCTCCGACATGTGAGTGAGCTCCGGGCCCGAACCCCCACCAGTCGGCATTGCGCCAATAGGCCATATTGTGCTCACAGCGGGTCTCGGGACCGGCCGACCAGTTGCTCACTTCGTACCAGTGCAGACCGGCGGCGGAGATCGCGGCATCGGCGATCTCGTATTTGTCGGCCAAGTCGTCCTCATCGGGCATCGGCAGTTCGCCGCGGCGGACCATCACGCCCATCTTCGTTCCCGGTTCGACGATGAGGGAATATGCCGAGATATGATCGACCTCGTTGGACAGGGCCACGTCGAGAGAGCGACGCCAATCGTCGATCGACTCCCCCGGAGTGCCGTAGATGAGGTCGAGGCTGAGTTCGAGACCGGCGTCCTTGACCCAGCGGGCCACCTCGGGGATCTTCTCCGGATCGTGGGTGCGGTCCAAGGTCGCGAGCACGTGCGGCACGGCCGACTGCATGCCCATGGAGATGCGGTTGAAACCGGCTCCGGCAAGGGTCGCGATGTAGGCGGGATCCAAGGTGTCGGGGTTGGCTTCGGTGGTGACTTCGACATTCTCGGCCAGGCGGAAGCGGGCGCGGACATCGTCCATCACCCCGGCGAGCACATCCGCTGCGAGCAAGGTCGGGGTGCCTCCGCCGAAGAAGATCGTCGAGATCTCACGATCGCCGGCCCCTGCCTCGGCGAGGGTGGACACGGACAGATCGAGCTCACGGGCGAGATTGCTGCGGTAGTCCTCCCGGGACGCGCCCGGGCCGAGGTCGTCGGCGGTATAGGTGTTGAAATCGCAGTAGCCGCAGCGGACCCGGCAGTACGGGACGTGGATGTAGAGGCTCAGCCCCCGCTCGGCAGCCCCGATCCCCACCGATGTCGGCAGCGAACCGTCGCGCGGAGGGACCTCACCGGTCGGTTGTGCGGGCACTTACTTCTTGCTGTCCTTCGTCTCCGGCTCGTCGGAGGACAGGGCCGCGATGAACGCCTCCTGCGGAACCTCGACGGTGCCGACCATCTTCATCCGCTTCTTGCCTTCCTTCTGCTTCTCGAGCAGTTTGCGCTTACGGCTGATGTCGCCGCCGTAGCACTTCGAAAGCACGTCCTTGCGGATGGCGCGGATCGTCTCGCGGGCGATGATGCGTGAGCCGATGGCCGCCTGGATGGGCACCTCGAACTGCTGACGCGGGATGAGCTTGCGCAGCTTCCCGGCCATCGCCACACCGTAGGAGTAGGCGTTGTCGCGGTGGACGATCGCGGAGAATGCGTCGACCTGGTCGCCGTGCAGCAGGATGTCGACTTTGACGAGGTCGGAGGCGTCCTGCCCGTCGTCGGAATAGTCGAGGGAGGCGTAGCCCTTGGTCCGGGACTTCAGCTGGTCGAAGAAGTCGAAGACGATCTCCGCCAACGGCAGACGGTAGCGGATCTCCACACGATCCGAGGACAGGTAGTCCATGCCCTGGAGTTTGCCTCGGCGATCCTGGCACAGTTCCATGACCGCGCCGATGTAGTCGCTGGGGGTGAGGATGGTCGCCTGCACCATCGGTTCCCGGACTTCCTTGATCTTGCCCGTCGGGTATTCGCTCGGGTTCGTCACCACGGTCTCCGAACCGTCTTCCATGGTCACGTCGTAGATCACGGACGGGGCGGTGGAGATGAGGTCGAGATCGAACTCCCGTTCCAGGCGGTCGCGCAGCACTTCGAGATGGAGGAGACCGAGGAATCCGCAGCGGAAGCCGAAGCCCAGAGCCGTCGAGGTCTCGGGTTCGTAGGCGAGAGAGGCGTCGTTGAGTTTGAGTTTGTCCAGCGCATCGCGCAGCACCGGGTAGTCGGACCCGTCGATCGGGAAGAGTCCGGAGAACACCATCGGTTTGGGCTCGCGGTAGCCGCCGAGGGCCTCCGTCGCGGGTCCCGCAGCGGCGGTGACGGTGTCGCCGACCTTCGACAGGCGCACATCCTTGACACCGGTGATGAGGTAGCCGACCTCGCCGACGCCCAGTCCCTTCGTCGCCTTGGGCTCGGGCATGGAAGCGCCGATCTCCAGCAGCTCATGGGTGGTGCCGGTCGACATCATCTCGATCTTCTCGCGCGGGGACAGAGAGCCGTCGATGACACGGACATAGGTGACCACGCCGCGGTAGGTGTCGTAGACGGAGTCGAAGATCATCGCGCGGGCCGGGGCCTCGGCATCGCCGACGGGCGCGGGGATATCGGTGATGATGCGGTCGAGGACCTCCTCGACGCCTTCGCCGGTCTTGCCGGACACGAGCAGGCAGTCCTCAGGTTCGCAGCCGATGAGGTTGGCGAGCTCTTCCGCGTACTTCTCCGGCTGTGCGGCCGGCAGGTCGATCTTGTTGAGCACGGGAATGATCGTCAGATCGTTCTCCATGGCCAGGTACAGGTTGGCAAGCGTCTGAGCTTCGATGCCCTGAGCGGAGTCGACGAGCAGCAGCGCACCTTCACAGGCGGCCAGGGACCGCGAGACCTCGTAGCTGAAGTCGACGTGCCCGGGAGTGTCGATCATGTTGAGCGCATACGGGGTGTCCTCGTGTTCCCACGGCATGCACACGGCCTGGGATTTGATGGTGATTCCGCGTTCGCGTTCGATGTCCATCCGGTCGAGGTACTGGGCGCGCATATCGCGGTTCTCGACGACGCCGGTCATCTGGAGCATGCGATCGGCCAGGGTCGACTTGCCGTGGTCGATATGAGCGATGATGCAGAAATTGCGAATCAGCTCGGGTGAGGTGGCAGACGGTGAGATCCGCTTTGCAGCTTCCTTATTCACCTGAGGTGACATGAACGCCCTTTCTTTGACAGACCAGGTCCCCAGACAGACCGGATCCCCCATTGTTTCATGACTTGCGCGCGGACCTGGAATCCACGGACATGCACGTCGTGATCGTCCGTGTCTTTCGCGATTCGCCCCCACCGAGGAGTGCCGATCGGGGAAGATGGAGTCATGAGCGAATTCCGGGTCATGAGCTTCAACCTCCGCTATCCCGCGATGGACGGTCATCCGGTGGCCGAGCGGCTGCCGATCGCCGCCGAACTCATCCGGCGCGCACGTCCGCACCTCATCGGCACCCAGGAGGGCGAACTCGACCAGCTCGAGACGCTCATCAGCCTGCTGCCCGAGGAGTACATCTGGCTCGGAGAGGGCCACTCCGGCGGCAACTCCGGCGAGTTCACAGCCGTGATCCTCGATTCGAAGCGCTTCGACGTGGAAGCCGTGGACATCAGCTGGCTGTCCGAACAGCCCGACACCGTGGCCTCGGAATCGTGGGGAGTCTCGCATGCGCGCACACTGACGACGGTCGATGTCTGTGACCTCGAATCCGACCGGAGTCTGCGTGTGCTCAACACCCACCTCGATCACAAGTCCGAGCGCGCCCGTCTCGAGTCCGGTCGGATCATGGCCGAGACCATCGCCGAGGCGACCCATCCCTGCGTGGTCACCGGTGACTTCAATGTCGCCACCGGCTCCCCGGTCTACGACTTCTTCTGCACCGAGCTCGGCCTCACCGACACCGCCGCCGAGGTCCCCGGTGAGGACATCGGCACCTTCCACCGCTACAAGGGTCCGAAGGCCGGCGAGCCGCGCATCGACTGGATCCTCACGACCCCGGGCCTGCGCACACTGTCCACGCGCATCGACACGTTCGAGGTCGACGGGAAGTACCCTTCCGACCATTTCCCCGTCGAGGCGGTCCTCGAATTCTCGTGACCGTGACGGCTCGTTCGCCGGACCACGACGGCTCGTGCGCTTGACCGGGTCGGCACACGGATCTCTGCAGCTTGTGACAGCCGGCTCGTTTAGGCTGGACATATGAATTGGAAATCACTGGTCAATCGGGCCGCGAGAATCGGTGTCCGCGAAGGGCTGCGCTACCTGCGTCAATCGCAGTCGAAGAAGAACTCCGGAGGCGCATCGCAGCCGACGGATGCCCGCCGGCCGAATCCTGCACGGTCCGGCGGTGGAGGTGCCGCCTCGGCGGGTTCTGCCGATCGTTCCGCCTCGGGCGGCCAGGGCGGATCCGGCGCGTATCCCGGCGATTACAGGGGCTCCATCACGGTCAGCTACTCCCCCGACCTCGACGGCGACGCCGATCCGGGCGAAGTCGTCTGGGGGTGGGTCCCCTTCGAGGAGGACTACTCGCAGGGCAAGGATCGACCGTCTCTCGTCGTCGGACGTGACGGCAGATGGGTGCTCGCGCTCATGCTCACCAGCCAGGATCACATCCCGGGCGGCGTCGGCGAGGTCCGAGAGGATCGGCACGCGAAGTGGATGAACATCGGCACCGGGGACTGGGATTCGCAGGGTCGGCCCTCGGAGCTCCGCCTCGATCGCATCATCCGGCTCGATCCCGATTCGATCCGCAGGGAAGGCGCGATCATGCCCCGCGACGTCTTCGACCGGGTGGCCGAGCACATCTCCGACTGAGACCCGGCAGACCTGCCGAGCGGAGCCGTCATCTTCCCTGCGCTGCTGGGCGCGCAGGGATTTCCAGCCCGGGACTCGAGCCTGTATCATAGGTGATTGTGTCTTCATCAAGGCGTGTGTCTCGCCGAGGTCGGGTGAAGACGCCGTCGGATTCGATGTCGTCGATGTGTTTCCCCGCGGAGATGATCATGTCGGTTCGATGCGCCCTCACGACCATGTACCACTAACACGAAAGAGTGTTGAAATTGGCTAATATCAAGTCCCAGATCAAGCGGATCAAGACCAACGAGAAGGCTCGTCAGCGCAATAAGGCTGTTCGGTCCGAGGTTCGGTCCTACGTCCGCGTCGTTCGCGAGAACATTGCTGCCGGCAACAAGGAAGAGGCACAGCAGGCTTATGCTGTGGCTGCCCGCAAGCTCGACAAGGCTGTTTCGAAGGGTGTTCTGCACAAGAACAACGCTGCGAACCGCAAGTCGCGCCTGGCCACGCAGATCAACGCTCTCTGAGCACGACTGAGGCTATAGCTTCACGGGGTCCGAACCACACGGTTCGGACCCCGTTCTCTTCCCCTACTACTACCT
>NZ_JBPIZD010000005.1:0-180299 GCF_051172395.1 Brevibacterium sp. H602
CGTTCGAACGTGACGGCGGGCCGCCTCGGTGGGGGTGGATCGATACGGACGGGCCGGCTTGGGTGAGGGTCAGACCTTGGCGGGCAGGGTCGTCGGCTTGAAGGCGAAGCGGGAAGATTCGTAGCCGACGATCTCGTCTTCCTTGGCCAGGGTGAGACTGATGTCGTCGTGGCCTTCGAGCAGGCGCCAGCGCGTGTAGTCGTCGATCTGGAAGGACACGGTGACGGTGTCGCACGTCACGGTCTTCTCGTTCAGGTCGACGGTGATCGACGTGCCGGGATGGTTCTCGAGTATCTTCCAGATCAGTTCGATATCGGCCTGTTCGAGCTGGGCGGCCAGCAGACCCTCTTTGCCGGAGTTGCCGCGGAAGATATCGCCGAAGCGGGAGGACAGGACGACGCGGAAGCCGTAGTCCTTGAGCGCCCAGACGGCGTGTTCGCGGGAGGAGCCGGTGCCGAAGTCGGGGCCGGCGACGAGGACGGAGCCGGATGCGAAATCGGGGTCGTTGAGGACGAAGTCGTCGTTGGTCCGCCAGCGGTAGAACAGGGCGTCCTCGAAGCCGGTGCGGGTGACCCGCTTGAGGAACTTCGCGGGGATGATCTGGTCGGTGTCGATATTGGATCGGCGCAGAGGAACGCCGATGCCGGTGTGGGTGGTGAAAGCTTCCATGGCTCGTCCTCCTTTGTCAGTCGTTCGCCGAGACGGGTGTCAGGTTGAGGGACAGGCGGTTGTCGGCCCATTCCACGGGTTCGGCATCCCGCGGCAGGTCGGCGACGTCGCCCGGTGAGGACAGGGTGCCGCGCACCGCGGTGGCAGCGGCCACGAGCGGGGAGACCAGGTGAGTGCGTCCGCCCTTGCCCTGGCGGCCTTCGAAGTTGCGGTTCGAGGTCGAGGCGCACCTTTCGCCTTCGGCCAGCTGGTCCGGGTTCATCCCTAAGCACATCGAGCAGCCGGCGAAGCGCCATTCGCCGCCGAAGTCCTTGAAGATGACGTCGAGGCCTTCTTCTTCCGCTTGGAGGCGGACCTTTGCGGAGCCGGGGACGACCATGAAGCGGACGTTGTCGGCCTTCTTGCGGCCGCGGACCACCTCGGCGGCGGCCCGGAGATCTTCGATCCGGGAGTTCGTGCACGAGCCGAGGAAGACGGTGTCGACTTCGATCTCGCGCAGCGGCGTGCCCGGGGTCAGGCCCATATAGGCCAGCGCATTGGCGGCTGCGGCCTTGTCGTTCTCGTCGGTGAAGTCGTCGGGGCTGGGCACGCTCGCCGACAGCGGCAGGCCCTGGCCGGGGTTCGTTCCCCAGGTGACGAAGGGTTCGATGTCTTCGGCTTTGAGGACCACCTCGGCGTCGAATTCCGCGCCTTCGTCGGTGTAGAGGGTCTTCCAGTACTCGACGGCGGCGTCCCAGTCTTCGCCTTCGGGGGCGTGGGGGCGGCCCTTGACGTACTCGAAGGTCGTCTCGTCGGGGGCGACCATTCCCGCCCGGGCACCGGCTTCGATCGACATATTGCAGATCGTCATCCGGGCTTCCATGGACAGCTGGCGGATGGCCGAGCCGCGGTATTCGAGCACGTAGCCCTGTCCCCCGCCGGTGCCGATCTTCGCGATGATGGCGAGGATGATGTCCTTGGCGCTCGAGCCTTCGGGCAGGTCGCCGTCGACGGTGATCGACATCGTCTTGAAGGGTTTGAGGCTGAGCGTCTGCGTGGCGAGCACGTGTTCGACCTCGGAGGTGCCGATGCCGAAGGCGAGCGCTCCGAAGGCGCCGTGGGTGGAGGTGTGCGAGTCGCCGCAGACGACGGTGGTGCCCGGCTGGGTCAGGCCCAGCTGCGGTCCCACAACGTGGACGATGCCCTGGTCGGTGTCGCCGAGGCTGTGCAGCCGGATGCCGAATTCCTCGGCGTTCTTGCGCAGGGTGTTGATCTGCGTGGCCGAGGTGGGTTCGGCGATCGGCTTGTCGATGTCCCACGTCGGGGTGTTGTGGTCCTCGGTGGCGATGGTGAGGTCGGGGCGGCGCACGGGGCGCCCGGCGAGTCGGAGTCCGTCGAAGGCCTGCGGGCTGGTCACCTCGTGGACGAGGTGGAGATCGATGTAGATAAGGTCCGGCGCACCGTCAACACCTCGTGAGACGACGTGATCGGCCCAGACCTTCTCGGCCAATGTGCGTGGCATGGTTCCTCCCGCCGGTGCAGGGATCTCTGCACCCGATGTAGACCTGACGGGCCGAGGTACGACCGCGTCGATGAACTGCGATGTGCGCACTGGGGTGAGTGCGTATTCGAAATCTACTCGGCCGTATCGCAATGCGAACTTGCATCTCGCCCACTGAGACGCGCACAATGGTGCCTATGACAAGCAATGGTAGCGGCGTCGGGGTCATCGACAAGGCCGCAATGGTTCTCTCCGCACTTGAGGCCGGACCCGCCTCTCTCGCCGAATTGGTGACGCTGACCGGACTGGCACGCCCCACTGCCCACCGCCTGGCTGTTGCCCTCGAATTCCACCGCATCGTCGGTCGCGACCTGCAGGGACGCTTCGTCCTCGGGCCGCGCCTGGCCGAGCTGTCGTCGGCCGCCGGCGAGGACCGCCTGTTGGCCGCGGCCGGGCCGGTGCTCGGTCAGCTGCGGGATCAGACCGGCGAGTCCGCTCAGCTCTTCCGCCGTCAGGGCGATCTGCGTCTGTGCGTGGCCGCGGCCGAGCGCCCCGTGGGCCTGCGCGACTCCGTGCCGATCGGTGCGACCCTGTCGATGCGCGCCGGTTCTGCGGCTCAGGTGCTGTTGGCCTGGGAGGAGCCGGACCGTCTGCACACGGGTCTGCGTGGTGCCCGGTTCTCCGCGACCATGCTCTCCGGGGTCCGTCGCCGAGGCTGGGCCCAGTCGATCGCCGAACGCGAACGGGGCGTCGCCTCGGTGTCGGCCCCCGTGCGCGGACCGAGCAATCGAGTGGTCGCCGCCGTCTCGATCTCCGGACCGGTCGACCGGCTCACCCGTCAGCCCGGTCGCCTGCACGCGAAGTCGGTCATCGACGCCGCGCGTGCGCTGACCGAAGCACTCGTGCGCGGCTGAGACGGCCTCCGGGTCTGTACTATGGCTCCATGATCGCCGCTCAGAGACGCAACATCATCGTCGATACGATCGAGAGAGACGGCGCCGTCTCCATCACCTCCCTGTCGGAGAAGCTCGTTACCTCGGCCGTGACCATCCGCCGTGACCTCGATCAGCTCGCCGAGGAGGGCAGGCTCATCCGCACCCACGGCGGTGCCGTTCTCGCGTCGAGTGCGCGGGAGTCGAGTTATGCGGAGAAGCTCGAGCAGGCTCTGGCCGAGAAGACGGCGATCGCCCGCGCTGCGGCGACCCAGGTGCGCAACGGCGATGTCGTGGCGCTGGGGCCGGGAACGACGACCGAACTGTTGGCCAAGGAGCTCGTGACGCGTTCGGGTCTGCGCGTGGTGACGAATTCACTGCTCGTCGCCGAGGCCATGGTCTCCTCCCCCGACAACGAGGTCATCGTCGTCGGCGGACTGCTGCGCCATTCGATCCGGGCCTTCGTCGGAGGCGGGACGGTGTCTCAGCTGCTCGGCCTGCGCGCCGATACCGTCTTCCTCTCCGGCAACGGCCTGGCCGCGGACTTCGGCCTGTCGACACCGGCGTTCCCCGTCGCCGATACGGATCGGGCGATGGCTGCCGGAGCCGGACGCGTCACCGCCCTCGTCGATCACACGAAGGTCGGGCTCCGCTCGTCGGTGCTCACCGTCCCGACCGAGCAGATCCACCAGCTCATCACCGACTCGAAGAGCGAAGAATCCGCGCTCACGGCCCTGCGTGAGGCAGGCGTCGAGGTCGAGGTCGCCTGACCTGCCGACCAAACGATCAAAACTGTTCAGGTTCGATCACTAGCGATCAGGCTCACAATCCTCTAAAGTGTCCACTCGGGTGTCGCACACCACAAGCATCCATGCATTGACGCATTTTGAAGCCATGCACTGACGCATATGGAGGAACCTTGGAAGCAATCCGCTTGGACGCACAGTGGATCGACTATCTGCTGATAGCAATCTACTTCATCTTCGTCCTCGGCATCGGGTGGTTCGCCAAACGCGGGATCTCCTCGAGCATCGAGTTCCTCCTCTCCGGACGGAGCCTGCCTGCTTGGGTCACGGGTCTCGCTTTCGTCTCGGCCAACCTCGGCGCTGTCGAGATCATGGGCATGTCCGCCACGGGCGCCCAGTACGGCATGCCGACGATGCACTACTTCTGGATCGGCGCGGTCCCGGCGATGCTGTTCCTCGGTGTCGTAATGATGCCCTTCTACTACGGTTCGAAGGTCCGGTCGGTTCCGGAGTTCATGCGCAGACGGTTCGGCACGGGCGCCCACCTCGTCAACGCGCTGTCCTTCGCCGTCGCACAGCTGCTCATCGCCGGTGTCAACCTGTTCCTGCTGGGCACGATCGTCAACCGTCTGCTCGGCTGGCCGCTGTGGATCACGCTCATCGTCGCCGCCGCCATCGTCCTGTCCTACATCACCCTCGGCGGACTGAGCGCGGCCATCTACAACGAAGTCCTGCAGTTCTTCGTCATCGTCGCAGCCCTCCTGCCGCTGACCCTCATCGGCCTCAACCGCGTCGGCGGCTGGGACGGACTGGTCGACCGGGTGAGCAATGACGGAATGCTCGGCGCCGAGCAGCTGAGCAGCTGGCCCGGCGAACAGCTCTCCGGGTTCTCCAACCCCGTCCTCTCCGTCGTCGGCATCGTCTTCGGCCTCGGCTTCGTCCTCTCCTTCGGCTACTGGACGACGAACTTCGTCGAGGTCCAGCGCGCCATGGCGTCGAAGTCGATCAACGCCGCCCGCCTGACCCCGATCATCGGCGCCTTCCCGAAGATGCTCATCCCCTTCATCGTCGTCATCCCCGGCATGATCGCCGCGGTGCTCGTGCCGCAGATGACGCAGTTCAAGGAGATCTCGGCCAACATCGACGAGGCGACCGCGCTCGAACAGACGGGCGTGACATACAACGACGCGCTCCTGCTGCTCATGCGCGAGGTCCTGCCCAACGGTCTCCTCGGTGTGGCGATCGCCGGCCTCCTCGCCGCGTTCATGGCCGGTATGGCCGCGAACATCTCCGCGTTCAACACGGTCTTCAGCTATGACCTGTGGCAGCAGTACGTGGTCAAGGACCGCGAGGACGACTACTACCTGAAGATCGGCCGCTGGGCGACGATCGGTGCCTGTGTCGTCGCGATCTTCACAGCGCTCATCGCGGGCAACTTCTCCAACCTCATGGACTACCTGCAGACGCTGTTCGGCTTCTTCAACGCCCCGCTGTTCGCCACGTTCATCCTCGGTATGTTCTGGAAGCGGATGTCGGCGACCGCCGGTTGGGTCGGCCTCGTCGGCGGCACGCTCTCGGCCGTGTTCGTGTTCATCCTCGCCGAGACCGGAGTCCTCGATCTGCCCGGTCAGGGTGCCGCATTCCTCGCGGCCAGCACGGCGTTCGTCGTCGACATCGTTCTGTCGGTGATCGTCACCCTGTTCACCACGCCGAAGCCCGCCGCGGAGCTGCGCGGACTCGTCTACTCGGAGACCCCGAAGTCCGATTTCGAGGACCTCAGCGAACCGAAGGCGCCGTTCTGGAAGCGCCCCGTGCCCGTCGCGGGTGTCGCTCTGGTGCTCGTCATCATCCTCAACGTGACATTCGGCTGAAGGAGCCAGTGAGACCCATGAGCAAATCCAACGAACTGACCAAGACCGCAGGCGCCTTCGACGTCCGCAACTTCATCGGTGCGCTGCTGGCGATCTTCGGCGTCATCCTCACGATCGCCGGAATCGTCGGCTTCACCCCCGACGAAGCCGAGCGCACCGGCGGGGTCGATGCGAATCTGTGGACCGGGATCGGCCTCATCATCGCCGCAGCCGTCTTCCTCATCTGGGCGAAGCTGCGTCCGATCCGCATCGTCGAAACTCCCGAAAATGGTGCGGACGCCGACACCGAGACGGCCCCCGGCACCGACTGACACCGCAGTCCGCGCGGCACCTCCTCAGAGCGCGGCCATCGCTGCCGCAACCTCGGGGTAGTCCTCAGCCGGCACTGTCCGCGAGGCTTCCTCGAGGATGATCAGCCGGGCACCGGGAATCTCTCGGGTGAGCGCCTCTCCATTGCCGACGGGGAAGAACGGATCGCGGCTGCCGTGCACGACCAGCGTCGGCACGCGCAGCTGCGGCAGGCGTTCTCGCCAGCGTGGCTGGCAGTCGAGGCGGGAGAACACCATTCCCAGCTGATCGGCCAGATGAGCTTCCGGATCTGAGTTCTGTGTCGGATCCGAGCCCTGTCCTGAATCGGAGCTCTGGGTCCGCTCCCAGATCCGGGCAGCGACCTCGCGGGCCTCATCAGGATCGTCGCCGAGGATCCGTGCACCTTCGGCCATATAGTCGGCCACCGAGTCGACATCCGCCCAGTCCGGCTGCGATCGGGAGAAGAGCGGACGCATCGTCGCCTGATCATGATCCGGCAGGTCATCGTCGACGGGTCCGGGAGCGACCGATCGGGTGCCGATGAGAGTGAGCGACGAAAACGCCTCCGGGTGGTCGAGCGCCGCGACCTGCGCGACCATCCCGCTGATACTGATTCCTGCGAGATGAGCGGGTCGACCGTCGAAGGTCCGTGCGAGTTCGACGGCATCAGCAGCGAGGTCTCGCAGGGTGTAGTCCGGTGATTCGAGATCACCATGGCTCGAGGCCCCGGCATCGCGGAGGTCGCAGCGCACAACGTGACGTCCCTGCCCTGCCAGCTGTTCGCACAGAGCATCGGGCCAGGACAGCAGCGTCGGGGCGCCGAGGCAGAGAACGAGCGGCGCTTCCGCCTCACCGAACTCGTCGACACCGAGGCTCACTCCATTGACGTCGCAGATACCCATGCCGCTCCCCCTCCTGCTCGATTTCATCCTCATCTGAGGTTCCAGCATGAACTGCGAAGGATCGAGAGGTCAACGCCTGCCTGGTCAGCCGAATCAGCGGCTCAGCCGAAATGGGTTCGGCCGAATCAGGAACTCAGTCGAAACGGGCAGCCCCCCGACCCGCTCTGACCGCGAAGATGTCCGGCTCCCCGAAGCCGTGCTCGGCGAATGCCGCCGTCACGGCGTCGCCGACCTGTTCGACCCGGTCTGCCCGGATGAGCGCGATCCCCGAGCCGCCGAAGCCGCCGCCGATCATCCGCGCGCCGAGCGCCCCGGCTCCCATCGCAGCAG
Source organism: Brevibacterium sp. H602 (assembly GCF_051172395.1). Taxonomy (NCBI): domain Bacteria; kingdom Bacillati; phylum Actinomycetota; class Actinomycetes; order Micrococcales; family Brevibacteriaceae; genus Brevibacterium; species Brevibacterium sp. H602. Next base: position 7,240 of record NZ_JBPIZD010000005.1, read on the forward strand.
CCACCGCCACATCGAGTTCGACACAGGAGACCTCGTAGTCGTGCTGCAGCGATTCGTGGGAGGCCACCAACAGGTCTCCGATGGCACGGATGCGCGCGTCATGTTCGTCGCCGGTTGATCGTTCATTGTCTTCGAGCAGTTCGACGGTGGCGCGGACCCGAGCGTTTTCGGCGATGACGTGGCGCACCCGCTTGCGCTGTTCCTCGCTCAGTTCGCTCAGGTCGACGTCGTCGGCGAGTTCCCGCAGACTGTCGACTCCGAAGATCGCAGCGGATTCCTCACAGGTCCTCCGCCTGGCGCCGTACCCGCTTTCGCTGTGCGAGTGAGAGACCTTCGAGTCGATGACGAGGAGTCTGAGCCCCTCGGCGTCGAGGTCGAAGGGAATCTGGCGCGCGCTGAGGTCGCGGCAGTCGAGGAAGAGCGCATGCCCGGCCTCGGTCATGATCGACGCCGCCTGGTCGACGATGCCCGTCGGCGCACCGACGAAGTCGTTCTCTGCTCGCTGTGTCAGCAGGACCTTCTCGCGGTCGTCGAGGCCGAGGTCGAACACCTCGTCGAGGGCGATGAGCACCGCGACTTCGAGTGCGTGCGATGAGGACAGTCCGGCGCCGACGGGCACGGTGGATTCGATATAGAGGTCGACTCCGCCGACCACCGTGCCGGTGGTCTTCGCGATCTCGTCGACGACTCCCGCAGGATGGCTCAGCCATCCGGGCAGAGTTCCGGGCACGAGCTCCGCGGCCGCGAACTGACCGGACAGACGTTGACCGGTGTCATCGCGATGGTCGGAGACGATGCGAATGCTCTCTCCCCGCCGAGGAGGCTGCACAGTTCCCGTGTTCTCTGCACTCTCCGGTCGCCGACCGATGGCGACGTACACGGCCCGGTCGATGGCGATGGGCAGGACGAACCCGAGGTTGTAGTCGGTGTGTTCGCCGATGAAGTTCACCCTGCCTGGTGCACGGAACGAACCGATCGGACGGTATCCGAACAGGGCCTCGAACTCCTCGGCGAGGTGTTCGGGGGTCGGTGCTGTCACGGCCCCGGGGGTCTCTGTGGTCATGAACGATCGCCTTCCAGGTTCAACGCCGAAGCCGTGCTCGCATTCGCGCTCACGGGTACGGCCGCCTCGGCGAGGGGTTCCAGGGTCACCGCACGCAGTCTGGCTGCTGTCTCCTCGGCGGAGACGTCGCCGACGAAGGCGCCCATGGCGGCCTCCGAACCGGCGAGGAACTTCAGTTTGTTCTCCGCTCTGCGGGGGCTCGTGATCTCGAGGTGGAGCCAGTCGGCGCGACGGTCGGCACTGTTGACCGGCGCCTGGTGCCAGGCCGCGATATACGGTGTGGGACTCGGGTAGAGGCTGTCGATGCGCCGCAGCACCTCCGGATAGACGCGGGCCAGGTCGTCGCGTTCGGTGTCGTCGAGTTCGTCGAAGCTTCCCACCTGGCGGTGCGGAACAAGGTGGACTTCGATCGGCCAGCGGGCCGCGAAGGGCACGAAGGCGGAGAAGTGATCGGTCTCGAGAATCATTCGCTCTCGTGCCTCGCGTTCGAAGGCGAGGACATCCCCGAGCAGCGGCCGACCGGTTCGGCGCAGATGTTCATGCGCCCGGGCCGAGGTGATCGCGGTGTGCGGGGTGACATACGGGTAAGCATAGATCTGTCCGTGCGGGTGGTTCATCGTCACGCCGATCTCCTCCCCGCGGTTCTCGAACATGAAGACCTGTTCGATGCCCGGCAGGGCAGAGAGTTCGGCCGTCCGGTTGGCCCAGGCGTCGATGACCGTGCGGGCGCGTGCGGTGCCGAGTCCGCCGAAGGAGCCCGTGTGTTCCGAGGAGAAGACGACGACTTCGCAGCGGCCGTATCCCGGTCCCGACAGCGCGAAGGTCACGGTTTCGGCGGAGTCCGCGGCCGCCTCGGCGAAGGTGGTGTCCACCCTCTGAGCGGACGGGACTTCACCGAGGCCGGGGCCGAGGGAGGGGAAGCGATTCTCGAAGACGGCGACGTCGAAGTCCGCGGCCGGAATCTCGGTGGGACGGTCCGGCGTCGACGGGCACAGCGGGCATTCGGCGGCGGCGGGCAGGTGGGTGCGGGTCTGTCGGTGGGTGGCCACGGCGACCCATTCGCCGGTGAGGACGTCGAAGCGCAGGGTGCCGCTGTCGGGGCGCGAATCGTGTGGCCGGGGGTCGGCGGCGATCGTCGGTGCAGGTGAGTCGGGGTCCTGGAAGAACAGGATCTCACGACCATCGGACAGGTTCGCCCGGCGATGCGACGCTGGCATCAGACCTCCCAAAAGTTATCATTTCCGATCATAATGCTAACATCTGGCGGCCCGGATGCGTGCGGACGGCGTAGAATATCTGCAACTGTTCTTCCCGCGCTCGAGCACCCTGGAGACCTATGACCGCCACCATCGAACTCGCCTGTGACGAGTCAGCGGCGGTCATCTCCACCATCGGCGCGAGCTTGGTTCGCTTCAGCGTCGGCGATCGTCCCGTCGTGGTGCCGATGAACGCCTTCGACGGAGCGGTACTCGCGCCCTGGCCGAATCGGATCGATGAAGGTCGGTACGACTTCGCCGGAGACAGCCACCGGCTGCCGATCACCGAGCCCGAACGCAACACCGCGCTGCATGGCCTCGTCGCCGATACGCAATGGTCGGTGGTCGAGCGCACCGAGTCGACGGTCAGTCTCGAATACACGCTGGAGGCGACGGAGGGGTATCCGTTCGCGTTCGATCTGCAGGTGGACTTCGAACTCGCCGAGGCGGAGCTGCGCATGCGCGCACGTGCCCTCAACACGGGGTCGGCTCCCGCACCGTTCGGTTTTGGATTTCATCCGTGGCTCTCCCCGGGCACGGCCCCATCGGGTACAACCGACCCCATTGACGGCGCCCTTGTCGACGAGGCTCAGCTCGTCATTCCCGCTGCGCACTGGCACGAGACCGACGAGCGGCTCATCCCCACGGCTGTTCGCCCCTTCGATGACGGCACTGCCGTCCCGGCCGATCATGCCTCCGATGATTCCGCATGCATGGTGTGCAAGGACTTCCGGGCGCTGCGCCTCATCGGCGGCACGATCCTCGATGATGCGTACGGCTCACCTCGGCGCGGTGACGACGGATGGTCACGGGCACGGCTGAAGGGTGCAGATCTGCGCGAGGTCGTCGTCGGGATGGGGCCAGGGTTCCGCACCTGGCAGGCGTGTACGGGCGACGGCCTCGATGAGGATCTGGCACGTCGGGCGATTGCGATCGAGCCGATGACCTGTCCCCCGAATGCATTCGCCGCGGGCGAAGCCGGCGAGGACTTCGACGTCGTCGCCCCGGGTGGCGAGCTTGTCGTCGAGTGGAGCGTTGCTTTGACCGGGGCAGACGATACTTCGTGCTTCCTTCCGAAATGACAGTCGCCCTGCCGCGAGTCGGCGTATCCTGATAGGTTGCGACTACAGGCAGATATCAGGCGAGCGTGCCCTGCCCTGGGTACGTTCCATTCTCGAAGGGGACACCATGTCGACACCGCAGAACCCGAACGACCCGAACAGCAGCTCGGCTGAGCAGAACCTCGACGGCCAGAACCCTGGTGCGAGCGACCAGCCGGAGAGTGCCCAGTCAGCCTCCGACCAGTCGGGGCAGAATCCTCAGGACACTCAGTTCCAGCCCAACCAGGATGCACCGGTATCGCAGCCCAGCCAGGATGCGCAGTTCCAGCCCGATCAGCCCACCTATCAGCAGGGCACCTATGATCCCAATGCCAATCAGGCACAGGGCCAGCAGTACCAGCAGGGCGGATACTCGCAGCCCGGCGCTTATCAGCAGGATCCCTATCAGCAGGGCGCATACTCGCAGGGTGCAGCCCAGCAGCAGGCTTATGGTCAGCCCGCCTACGGTCAGCCTGCGTATGGTCAGCCTCCGCAGTCGAATCCCCAGCAGTCCGGGTTCTTCAAGTCGCTGTTCGACATCCGCTTCGACAACTTCATCGCGGTGAAGTGGGCGGGCTTCATCTACATCATCGCGATCGTCGTCGCGGTCCTGTCCTACCTCGGCACCATCGTCGCCGGCATCACCACGGGAATCGCCGCAGGTGCGACCGCAGGCTACTTCAACGACGGACCGAGCTTCAGTGTGCTGCCGCTGATCCTCTCGATCATCTTCGGCTGGATCATCCCGGCCCTGTGGGTCATCGGCGTCCGCCTCGTGCTCGAACTCATCGTCTCCAACATAAAGACGGCCGAACATACGAAGCGCATCGCCGATTCAGTCAGCCGCTGACTCACTGCGCCCTATATTTCTGGCGCAGGAGCGGCTTCAATGTGCAGAAGTGGTGATCTCAATCAGTGCATATGAATCTTGAACCCGCAGATGCTGACACGGTGCAGGAACGCCCGTGAATTAGAGTGAGCCCCGCACCGAGATTCGATGCGGGGCTCAACCGTACCCCCGAGCAGATTCGAACTGCCGTTACCGCCTTGAGAGGGCGGCGTCCTAGGCCACTAGACGACGGGGGCTAGAACAACACTCCTGGACTGATCCAGACTGTGTCCGCTGGGCTACCAGGACTTGAACCTAGACTAAATGAACCAGAATCACTCGTGCTGCCAATTACACCATAGCCCAATGTTTTTCAAGGTCATCCCCGAGGAGATTTCCCTGAGCAACGAGATATAACTCTACACAAGCACCCCGCCTCCCGACAAATCCGAGAGGCTCCTTTTCAGTGTGACCTTCTTAACACCCAAGCCTCACCCGCGGGCGAGGCCGATGAGCCTGTCGAGGACCCGGTACCCGTCGGCGCGCAGACCGTTATGTTCGTACTCATTCGTCACCCACGGCTGCACCCCGGAGAGATGCTCGGCCGTGGCCAGCGAATACTCCACCGGCACGTACGCGTCCTCGAAGTACACTGCCGCAGCACCACGCACCGAGGCGGCCCGCAGAGCCTCGACATCGTAGAGACCGGGCCACTGACGTGCGGCGACGAGCTCGGCCACCTCGGCGAAGGGGGCGAGCTCGGGATCCTCATGCACCGATTCCGGCCCGGCATGTTCGCCGGCAAGCAGCGTCGGATCCTCGGCCACAGCAGCGGGCATCGCCCGCCTGGCCGCCCAGTTCGTCACAGTGCCGTCGGCCCAGCAGGATTCGTGGATGACGGCATAGAGCGGATTGCGCCCCGAGAAGGGCAGAGACGCGGCAAGGTCATGCCGGAACGCCCCCGACGAGAAGTCGAGGTCGAGCAGATAATGCAGCTTCTCCGGACCGTCCGAGGCACCGAGGAAGTGCCCGAGCAGACGGATCCGCTCCGGCGTCGCCCGCGCGCCCCCAGGCAGGGCGAGACCGTCACCGACAGACGCGAGCTCGACGAGGCGCCGCATCTTCTCACGGTCGCCGGGGAACGCTGCGTAATACTGCTCGGACTTGCGGATCATGCCCTCCCACGTACGTCCGTAGACGGTCGCGGGGTCGAGGCCGATCGCCGGCAGACCGCCTGTGAAGTACACCTCGTGGAGGGCACTCGAATGCGCGGAGATGTAGCGCAGAGTCGTGAAGCCGCCGAAGGACTGCCCCAGCAGGGACCACGTCTCCGCGCCGAGGTGGCCGCGCAGGATCTCCGCGTCCTCGACGATCGAATCGGCGCGGAAGTACGACAGCGCCTCGGCGATCGCGGCCGGGTCCTCCCCCACCGTCTCAAGGCCGGTGATGGCCCCGTCGACAGAGCCGATCGGGTTCGATTTCCCGGTTCCGCGCTGGTCGAGCATGACGACCTGGAATTCCTCGAGGGCACGTTTCACCCAGCCGCCTGGGCCTCCGACGATGCCCGGCCGCGGGGCTTCCACGCCGGGCCCGCCCTGCAGGTACACGAGGTAGGGCTTCTGACTGTCCGCCTCGGTGGCGATGATCCGCGCGAACACGTCCACCGTGTCCGGCAGATTCACCTTCCCCGAGGCGGCTGACCCAGAGCTCTCCCCCGCCGAGGCGGCATCCCCCGCCCATCCGAAATGATCGAACGGCACGGTGACCGTCACGTCACGGAAGTGCAGTCCCCCGCGGGTCCAGGCCGTCTGATTCACAGCTGCGCCGCGAGTGCCTTGAGGCGTGTCATGGAGGAGTCCTTGCCGAGGATCTCCATCGACTCGAACAGCGGCGGGGAGACCTTGCGACCGGACACGGCCACACGCAGGGGTCCGTAGGCCAGGCGCGGTTTGATCTCCATCTCGTCGACGAGTTTCGCCGACAGCACCTCTTCGAGCTTCGCCGTGGTCCAGTCGTCGAGCCCTTCGAGGACCTCGATGGAGGCGGCGAGCACCTCGGGGGCGGAGTCCTTGAGCGTCTTCAATCCGTCTTCGGCCATGACGAGGTCGTCATCGGAGGTGAAGAGGAACGCGAGCAGGTCAGGAGCTTCTCCGAGCAGCTTCATGCGGGTCTGCACGAGCGGAGCCGCCTCGTTGAGGATCGCCAGCTGAGCATCCGTCGGGGACTCCGGGAGCACCTCGGCGGCCTGGAGATACGGCACCAGACGGTCACGGAAGTCATCCGGCTCGAGGAGGCGGATGTGGTCGGCGTTGATGGCGGTGGCCTTCTTCACGTCGAAGCGGGCCGGGTTGGGCAGGACATCGTGGATGTCGAATGCCTCGCTGAATTCCTTGACGCTGAACACGTCGCGGTCGGGTCCGATGGACCAGCCGAGCAGGGCGAGGTAGTTGATGAGTCCCTCGGGGATGAAGCCGTTCTCGCGGTGGAGGAACAGGTTCGATTCGGGGTCGCGCTTCGACAGCTTCTTGTTGCCTTCGCCCATCACGTAGGGCAGGTGGCCGAACTCGGGGGTCGCCTCGGCGATGCCGATGGCCTTGAGGTGTTCGTAGAGAGCGATCTGGCGCGGGGTCGAGGACAGGATGTCCTCGCCGCGGAGCACGTGGGTGATGCCCATGAGCGCGTCGTCGACGGGGTTGACCAGGGTGTACAGGGGCTGGCCGTTGGCACGGACGACGACGAAGTCGGGCACGGTGCCGGCCTTGAAGGTGATGTCGCCGCGGACGAGGTCGGTGAAGGTGATGTCCTCATCGGGCATGCGCACGCGCCAGACGGGTTCGCGGCCCTCGGCGCGGAAGGCGGCTTTCTGCTCGTCGGTGAGGTCGCGGTCGTATCCGTCGTAGCCGAGCTTCGGGTCACGGCCTGCGGCCTTGTGCCGGGCTTCGACTTCCTCGTTGGTCGAGTAGGACTCGTAGATGTGGCCGCCGGCCTTGAGCTTCTCGATGACGTCGGCGTAGATCTCGCCGCGCTGCGACTGACGGTAGGGGCCGTTGTCGCCGCCGACCTCGATGCCTTCGTCCCAGTCCAGGCCCAGCCATTTGAGGGCCTCGACGACCTGGCCGAAGCTCTCCTCGGAGTCACGTGCCGCGTCGGTGTCTTCGATGCGGAAGACGAACTTGCCGCCGGTGTGCTTGGCGTAGGCCCAGTTGAACAGGGCTGTGCGGACCATGCCGACGTGCGGGGTGCCGGTGGGTGATGGGCAGAAACGAACTTTGACGCTCACGATTGTCCTTTGCGTGATCTTCTCGGGTGTGAGTCAGTGGTGTGCGCGGTGGCGCTGGTGGTGTGGTGGCGTTGGTGTTCCGTGGATGCGATCGCCGAGGCGGCGGTCGGCTCAGGCGTCCATGACCGGGTTCGACAGAACGCCGAGTCCTTCGATGGCGATGTCGACGCGGTTGCCGGACACGATCTGCCCGACCCCTTCCGGAGTTCCGGTGAGGATGACATCGCCGGGCAGCAGGGTGATCGTCTCCGACAGGTGCTCGATGATGGTCGGGATGTCGAAGATGAAGTCGGCGGTGGTGCCGTCCTGCTTGAGATCCCCGTCGACCCAGGACCGGATGCCGAGGTCGTCGACGTCGAGTTCGGTTTCGATCCAGGGGCCCAGCGGGGCCGAGGTGTCGAAGCCCTTCGCCCGAGTCCACTGCTTGTCGGACTTCTGGAGGTCGCGCAGGGTGACATCGTTGCTCGCGGTGTAGCCGAGGACGCAGTCGTTGGCATTCTCCGCCTTCACACCCTTTGCCACACGGCCGATGACGACGGCGAGTTCGGCCTCATAGGAGACGTATTCGCTGATGGCGGGCAGGCGGATGGGGTCGCCGGGGCCGATGACCGCGGTGTTCGGCTTGAAGAAGGTCACCGGAGTCACGGGAACCTCGTTGCCGAGTTCTGCTGCGTGTGCGGCGAAGTTGCGGCCCACGCCGATGACCTTCGAACGCGGCAGGATGGGGCTGACCAGACGCACGTCGTCGATCTTCAGCCTCTCGCCTGTCGATTGGGCCGGAGAGAAGAAGGGGTCCGAGTCGAGAACCGCGAGTTCGAGTCCCGACGTGTCCCAGCTTCCGTCGGTGATCGGCGGCACTTCACCCTCGACTACTCCGTATTTGGGTTCGTCCTGATGTACAAATCTGGCGATACGCATGTGTCACAGTCTAGTCAGTGCCTGGTGCCTTCCGCGCGTCGGTGCACGTCGATCCGCGATCGGGTCCCCGCAGATCCTCAGGCGGCGGCCCATGTGCGGGCGGGCCGCCCTGCTGAGAGACTGGTGACATGCCCGATCCGCACATCCCGCACACCTTCGATCTCGCCCGCATCGGGGCCGGCTTGCCCGCCGCCGCGCTCATCGATGAGCTGGGCCTCGCCGAGGCGGCCCCCGCCCCGAGATTGGTCGTGGAGGCTCCTCCCGGGACCGGCAAGACCACCGTGGTGCCGCCGATGATCGCTGAGCACCTGGCTGGTCCGGGCCGCATCATCGTCACACAGCCCCGGCGGATGGCGGCCCGCGCCGCGGCCAGGCGGCTGGCGTCGTTGACGGGGACCCGCCTCGGCGAGGTTGTCGGTTTCACCGTCCGCGGAGAGTCGCGGACCTCAAGGGCGACGCGGATCGAGTTCGTCACCACGGGTGTGCTTCTGTCCCGGCTGCTGCGTGATCCGGAGCTGACCGGAGTCGCCGGAGTCATCCTCGACGAGGTGCATGAGCGGCAGTTGGATACGGATCTTGCGTTCGCGATGTGCCGGGAATTGGCGGATCTGCGTGAGGATCTGTCCGTCGTTGTCATGTCGGCGACCTTGGATGCGCAGCTGTGGGCCGCGCGTCTCGGGGACGGGCCGCAGGCGCCGGCGGCTCTGCTGTCGGTGGCGGCAGATGCTTATCCTTTGGAGGTCCGATGGGCACCGGCGAAGGAGCGGCCGCTCGATGCACGGGGTGTGACCTGGGACTTCCTTGATCATCTGGCGGCGACGACGGTGCGTGCGCTGACTGGGACCGACGAGGGCGATGTCCTCGTCTTCGCTCCCGGTGCACGCGAAGTCGACGAGGTGGCTTCCCGCGTGCGGCGCCGTGTGGAATCAGATGGCGGTTCGGGTGGTGGCGGACCGATCGGCTCTGGTGGTTCGGGTACCGGTGACGCGGTCGAGGTGCACACTTTGACTGGTCGGACCCCTGCGAAAGAGCAGGACGCGATCCTGCGCCCACGTACCGACCAGGGACGGAACCGTCGCGTCATCGTCTCGACTTCGGTGGCGGAGTCGGCGCTGACGATCGACGGGGTCCGTATCGTCGTCGACTCGGGACTCTCGCGGGGACCACGGCTGGATACGCGGCGTCGCATGTCCGGGCTGGTCACGATGCGGGAGTCGAAGGCTTCGGGAACACAGCGTTCCGGTCGTGCCGCCCGGCAGGGACCGGGTGTTGCGTATCGGTGCATGTCAGAGGCTGATTGGGCGAGCCTGCCCGAGCACACTCCACCCGAGGTCGCGACCTCCGATCTCACCTCCGCAGTGCTCGCGCTCGCCGTGTGGGGCGGCGACGAGACCCTGCTGCCCGATCCGCTGCCGGACGGACCGAGGCGGCAGGCGGTCGACAACCTGGTCGCGTTGGGAGCTGTGGAGGACTCGGCTCTGCACGTCACCGAGACGGGGCGGGCGATCGCGGCGGTTCCCGCCTCGGTGTGGTCGGCACGTGGCCTCCTGGACGGGGCTGCGCTGCTCTCTCCCGCTCGTGCGGCAGAAGCGGTCGCCGTCATCGAATCCGAGCAGAGGGCTCCAGGCGCCGATCTCTCCGCTCTGCTGCGGCAGCTGCGGCGCAGCAAGGATGCTCGATTCGCTCAGGACCGCAAACGGTTCGCGTCGATCGCACGCGAGTTCGCCTCGAGCGGCGATGGCGGAGATGGCGGAGACGCGGGAGACGGCACCGGGAACGGCGGAATCGGCGACCGTGGCATGGTCACCGGCGATTCCGGCGCGTCGCTGACCCCCGAAGATCTCGGACTCGTCACGGCGCTGTCCTATCCCCTGCAGATCGCGCGTCTGCGCAGTGCCTCAGACTCCGAATACCTGCTGGCTTCAGGCACGGCGGCGAGCCTGCCGCGTGACTCCTCGCTCCAGGGCAGCCCATGGTTGGCCATCGCCGAAGTAGGCCTGGCCGGATCGCGGGCGATCATCCGGTCTGCTGTGCCGATCGACGGCGACACAGCGGAACTCGCCGGCGCCGGACTGCTGCACATAGAAGAAACGGCGACGTTCGAGTCCGGGAAGGTCCGTGGGGTACGGCGCTTCCGCCTCGGCGGAATCGAACTGACCTCTACCCCGATCCAGGCCGGCCCCGATCTCGCCCGCCGTGCCATCGCCGAATCGGTGCGCGAACGGGGAGCCCGCGAGGTTCTGCGTCCGTCGGAGGCTTTCGAATCGCTGCGCGCCCGGCTGGGACTGCTCCGCGCGATCTACGGGGACCCGTGGCCGGAGGTGACGTGGGAGCACCTCTCTGACACGCTCGATCAGTGGTGTCCTGATGCGCTCGACCAGATCGCGAAGGGCTCCGATCCTGCCCGCGTGGACCTCGTCTCCGCGCTGCGCGGTCTGCTGCCCTGGCCCGAGGCGGCCCGCCTCGACGAGCTTGTGCCGACCCACGTCACAGTGCCCAGCGGGTCACACGTCCGGCTCGAGTATCCGAATCCCGATCTCGTCGAGACGAGCCCGGTCCTCGCGGTCAAACTCCAGGAGTGCTTCGGCTGGACGGATGTGCCGCGCATCTGCGACGGACGGGTTCCGGTCACCTTGCACCTGCTCTCCCCTGCCAGGCGGCCCCTGGCAGTGACCAGCGATCTCGCCTCTTTCTGGGCGAATGCTTACGCCCATGTCCGGGCCGAGAACCGGGGCCGCTACCCGAAGCATCCGTGGCCGGAGGACCCACTCACCGCACCTGCGGCGAAGGGCACGAAGCGCTCCGGTCGCTGAGCTGGAGCCCGCTTCGACCGTCTGGGACAATGGTGCGGTGACTTCCGCACTCTCGACCACGGCTCCCGCCCCGTACAGGGCGGCGACCGAGCGTACCGACGCATCGTCGGGCCGCCTCGGTGACGGTGTCGTTCCTGCCGAGATCTGGCGCGAGCTGCGTGACGAGCACGAACAACGGATCGCCGAGCGCACCGATGCGCATATCGAGCGGCGGATGCGACAGGAGACCCACCCGGTCGAAGACTTCCTCTTCACCTACTACCCGTTCAAGGTCGGGCAGCTGAAGAAGTGGCATCCAGGTCCTGGTGTGCGCGTTGCACTTGAGACGGCCGATCATCGTCGGTATTTCGATCGTCGGTGGTATCGCATCGACGATGCGCAGAATTTCGCCGAGGTGGACCTCGAGTCCTGGCGCACCGACCGTGGAGACGGGGCGAAGTTCATCGCCTCGCTGCTGTCGTCGACGCTCAACCGGAAAGCGAACTTCGGATGCTTCGGCATCCACGAATGGGCGATGGTCTACCGTCTCACCGACGAGCAGCGCCGTCATCAGCAGGTGCCGCTGCGGCTGAGCCCAGCCGAGACCGATGCCGTGGTCGAAGGCCACCGCATCCAGTGTTCGCATCATGATGCGTTCCGTTTCTTCACCGAACCGGCCCGGCCTCTCAACACCTTGCAGCCGAGCCGCGAGGGCATGGTCGCCAACGAGCAGCCCGGATGTCTGCACGCGGGGATGGATCTGTACAAATGGGCGATGAAGATCTCGCCGATCGCTGATTCGGATCTCGTCGTCGACTGCTTCGACCTGGCGCTCGACATTCGCACCTTGGATATGGAGGCCTCCCCCTATGACCTGCGCGGATGGGGCTACGGAGTCGTCGCCATCGAGACCGCTGCGGGCAAGGCCGAGTACATGGAGCGGCAGAAGGAGTTCTCTGGAAGGGCGCAGACGCTGCGGGCTCGACTGCTCGATGCCTTGGCAGTCGCCGAAGTCTATCCGCGCTGAGTCGCCTGGGGGCTGCGCTGGCTAGCCGCTGCGACTGCGCCGGGCCCGCCGTGCTGACCAGTCGCTGCGGCCGCGCCGCTTCGTGGACGTCTTCGCGGTCGCGGCACCGGCGCGCCTACGATCGACGGTATGCGTGCCATTGTCTTCGATCAGTTCTCCGTCCGTCCCCGACTCGAGGAGATTTCCGCTCCCACGGCCCCCGATGCCGGCGTCGTCATCGATGTCGAAGCCACCGGGGTGTGCCGCAGCGATCATCACGCGTGGGCCGGCCACGATGCGACGATCGCTCTCCCCCACGTGCCCGGGCATGAGCTGGTCGGTCGGGTCGCCTCGGCGGGTGTGGGCGTACAGGACTTCCGTGTCGGCCAGCGGGTGACCGTTCCATTTGTGTGCGGGTGCGGGACGTGCCGGTGGTGCGTTTCCGGCAATGCGCAGGTGTGCCCCGATCAGACGCAGCCGGGATTCACGCATTTCGGGTCGTGGGCGGATCAGGTCGTCATCCACAATGCCGATGCGAACCTCGTGGCCGTGCCCGACGATCTGCCGGCCGCGGCCGTCGTCGGGCTCGGATGTCGATTCGCCACTGCCTTCCATGGTCTGCGGGTGCGGGCTCGGCTTGCCGCGGACGAGACGGTCGCCGTCTTCGGCTGCGGCGGGGTGGGACTGTCGGCGATCATGATCGCCCGGGCCCTCGGCGCGAAGGTGGTCGCCATCGACGTCAGCGATGCGGCCCTGGAATCCGCCAGTGAGTTCGGTGCCGAACGATGCGTCAACGCACGGGGTCTCAGTCCCGAGGGCTGAGCGCCGAGGTGGTCGCGCAGTTTGCCATGACCGATCCGGATGGGGTGGCGGTGACCGTTGATGCTCTGGGTCGGGAGGACACGATTCGGGCGGCGATCGGTGCCCTGGCACCCTTGGGCCGGCATGTGCAGATCGGGCTGCTGCCCGCGGAGCCGGTCGTCGACCTGCCGCGGGTGATCGCGCTCGAACTCAGTGTGCTCGGCTCACATGGCATGGCTGCGGCTGAGTACCCGGAGCTCGTCGACCTCGTCGTTCAGGGGCGCTTGCGACCGCAGGACCTCGTCACGAATGTCATCGGCCTCGACGAAGCGCCCGCGGCGATGGAGGCGATGGGCTCCCCTGCTGCCTCGGCGGGGATGACGATCATCGACCTGGCACGGTGACGGTCGGCTACCCCGGCACTGTGCACCGCCTCGGCGAGGTCGGCCGCGACGATAGAGTCCGCACCTGCGGCGGCGGCTCCTCATCCCTCGCCGAGTGACTCCCGCATACTCGCGGCCAGAGAGCCGATGAGCTCCTGATCTCCGCGGACGCCGGGTGCGAACGGCAGACTCAGGCGGTCTTTGTCCTTGTCCCGGTAGCGCGGAATGACGTGCATATGGAAGTGGAAGACCGACTGCCAAGCCTCGGCACCACAGCAGTTGAGGAGGTTGACGCCATCGGCTCCCCAGGCGTCGAAGGCGTGTTTGGCGATGCGCTGGGACTCGAGCACCACTGTGGACAGATCCTCGGCCGGGATATCCCGCAGGTCCGTGCTGTGACGTTTCGGAACGACAAGCAGATGCCCATCCGACCCGGGCTGGATGTCCATGAACGCGAACGTCGACTCGGTCTCGGCGATCGGCGCACTCGGTGCGTCACCTGCGACGATCGCACAGAAAATGCAGTCGCTGCTCATCAGTTCCAGTTCCTCCCCGCAATGAGTTGGCTGTGCCGTACGGCGTTTGGCCCGGGCCCTCAGATCGTACTGGTAAGCCTTCAGACCATGATGGCGAGGACGACATTCGTGTCCTGGCCTTCCCAGCGGCCCAGCAGCAGACCTGCGTCGGACTTCTCGGCTGGTGATTCGGGCGAGAGACGGTAGAGGATCTCGACGTCGCCGGCGCCCGGCAGAGGTCCCGTCCCGAAGGCGTGGGCCACCTCGGTGATCTCTTCTCCCCGATTGCCCTCTTCGTCGACGCGGTACTGCTTCGCCGCGGTCGACGCGGTGGCGATGGTGTGGTCGAGGCGCTGCCGGAACAGCGGGTCGCCCATGCCGGCGTAGACCCACCGCTTGCCGAGCACCGAGTGATCCATGTTCGCCACGAATGCTTCGTCGGCGCCCTCGAGCGGTGCGCCGCGATAAGTCAGCGGCACCTGCAGCAGCTGGTCGCCGCTCCTCACGATGTGGATCTCGATGCCCACTTCGCCAGCGGGGTCGTCGAAGCGGTACGCGGTGACTGCCTCGAGCGGGTTTGCCGCGAGGTAGAGCTCGGTGGCCCAGTCCTGCTTGGCCACCCAGTCGGTGACGACGTCGAGCTTGCCGGGATTGAGCTGAGCTGCGTAGATATCTGCCATGACGGTTCCTCCTGAAATCTGTCTGACGTCGGCGTCAGGTGTGGCTGGGCGCAACAGGTGTCTGTAGGTGTGAGGCGCTCGGCGGTCTTCGGACGCTTCGCATCATGTCTTGCGTGGTCTCAGGCCTTGCGGGTGCCGGGGACCCATTCTCCGTCGACGACTTCGTAGTCGGCGAATACCGCCGGGGCCTCTTCGCGCATGACCTCGCCGATCTTGTTGAAGATGAGGCGGATCTCCTCTTCAGCGCCCTTTGCAGTGCGCATTTCGATGACGTGACGCAGCGAACGCAGGTTCGCGGTGTAGACGATTCCGGTGGCCAGGCCCTCGGGGGCGAAGCGACGCATGAACGAGGTCATGTGCTTCTTGTGGGAGAACTTCGTGCCCTCCTCGTCGAGTTCGAAATGCTCGGCCATCCACTGCTGATGCTCCTCGAGGGTGTCGAGGACCTTGAGGCTGCGTTCCATGAGTTCGGGATCTTCGCGTGCCCACTCGGGGAACCAGAACGGAATGTCGGTGAGGCGAACGTATCGCAGCGATTCCTGCGAGAACGCGGATCCCGCGCGGTGGCGGATGAGTTCGTGGGTGAGCACACGCGAGACGTTGTGGAGGACGAAGGTGAAGTTCGCGTGTTCGAGGACGGACCCGTGCTGGGACTTCACCACATTTCCGAGGTACTGCGCGGAATCGGTGCGCACGCGCGAGACGTTCGGGTTGAGTCCCGGCTCCCACGATCGGTAGCACATGCGTCCGGAGAACTCGAGGAGATCCTCGGCGTCGGGAGATTCCGCATCTTCGACCCGGTCCGCCCAAGAGGATCCGCCCACCTCGTCGAGGTAAGTCCTCATCGCTTCCCAATCGATATTGGGCTTGGCGAGCAGTTCAACGGACGGTTCGACCTGGCGCATGGCTCTCCTAGTGCAGGGGACGTGATTGATTCCCAATCCTACAGACAGCCCGGCTGGTTTCGGTGACCGGTCCGCACCGAAATCCTCCTCGCCTCAGCCGTCTTGGCTGACAGGTGCGGCGGGTCCCTTATCGTCGAAGTTGCGCAGGCTTCCGCCCGTATCGACGATGTAGGCTCGTGCCCCCGCGGATTCCGCCATCACCGAGGCGGCCGCACCGTCGACGTACACGACCGCGGCATGATCATCGATGGCGGTTCCGGGGCCGGGAAGTCGGCCACGCGCGATCCATTCCCGGAAGGATTCCTTCCGCCCGGGTTCGCCGTGGAAGTGCGGGCAGACACTCCCCCGCAGGAATCCGAGCCCATCATGCAGCGGAGCCAACGGACCGAACGAATCCGTCGAGGAGGCCTCGAACCAGCAGTTCGCACCGGCGCTAATGCCGGCGAGGATGGTCCCTCCGGCAGCAGCTTCTCTCATCCGCTGGTCGACGCCATGCCTGCGCCAGAGGCTGAGCAGGTTCGCCGTGGAGCCGCCGCCGACGTAGATGAGGTCCATGTCGAGCAGCATCGCCGGATCCTGGTAGTCCCACGGACTCTGCCCGAACAGGGAGAGGACATAGGTTCGCGCACTCGCCTCGAATGCCGCTTCGAACCGCTCGATATAGTCGCGGCTGTCGCCGGATGCCGTCGGGACGAAGCAGACGTGTGGGAGTCCAACAGAGGCGCCGAAACCGCTCTGAGCACCGGCCTCGTCCTCAGTGCCGGCGCGGATCCGTCTGGCGGCCATGCGCACCAGCTCGTCATCAATGGCCGAGGCCCCGGTCTCGGACGTCGAGAACCCACCGCCGCCGAGGGCCACGATCGTGCCACGGAAAGCAGTGGGTTCAGCGTTGCCCACGGCACACTGTGCGTCAGCACTCACGGCACGCGGTGCGTCCATTTCTCGGTCCCGAACTTCTCGTCGACCAGTTCCTGCGCCCGCTTCAGCTCGTCCTCGGTGTAGGTGCCGTAAGTGGCCCCATAGCGGGTGGCGAAGGTGTCCGCCATGACATCGATGATGTCCTTGCGTGCCTCACCGGTCTGACTCCGCAGCGGGTCGACGCGTTTCTTCGCGCTCGCCACTCCCTTGTCGGAGATCTTCGCTTCGCCGATGCGCAGAACTTCGACCATCTTGTCCGCGTCGATGTCGTAGCTCATGGTCGCGTGGTGGAGCAGTGTGCCGTCGCGATTGCGCTTCTGTGCGGCACCGCCGATCTTGCCTCCGGTCGAGGAGATGTCATTGATCGGCTTGTAGAACGCCTCCACACCGAGGGTCTTGAGCGCCGCGAGAACCCACTGGTCGAGGAACACATACGACTCCTCATAGTCGAGACCGGCGACGAGGGCAGGCGGGACGAACATCGAATAGGTGATGCAGTTGCCGCCCTCCATGAACATCGCACCTCCGCCTGAGATGCGACGCACGACCTGGACGTCGTACTTCTCCACACCTTCGGGCCGCAGCTCGTTGACGTAGGACTGGAAGGCCCCGATGACGGTGGCCGTGTCCTCCCATTCCCAGAACCGCAGGGTCGGCTGCCTGCGACCTGCTGCAACTTCTTCGAGCAGAACCTGATCGAGCGCCACATTGAGCTGGGTCGGCAGCACTTCGCCGCGGATGACCTGCCAGTCGAAGTCGGTGAAGTTCGCCGCCGAACCCAACGCCCGGCGCACGACGGCGGCGATATCGGCGGTGGAGAAGCCGTGCATCGCCAGTTCCGAACCGTAGCCGGCCAGAGCCTCGTCGAGGCGGCCGCGCAGCGCCGCATTATCGGCATTGACGCTGGCGCCGACGAGGGCCGGTGCAAGGTCGAAATAGGCTTCCTCGGGTTCGAGGAAGAAGTCCCCGGAGATCTTCACCTCGGTGATGGTCCTACCGTCGGTGGTGACATCGGCGACGACGAGTTTGCCGCCGATGACCTTGTATTCGCCGTGGAAGTGCTGCGTCTCGTTCGTCATGTCTCCCAACCTACTCCCCTGTCAGTGCGTTCCACATGAACCGGTAGCTCAGCGCCCGGGTGAACGCGGTCTGCTCGTTGTCCGAGGCGGCGGAATGTCCGCCTTCGGTGTCTTCGAAGAACCACACGTTCTCGATTCCGTGCGCCTGCATCCGGGCGGCCATCTTCCGTGCCTGCACCGGCCCCACCCGATCATCCGACGTGGCCGTCCAGAACAGCACCGGCGGATAGTCCTGTCCGTCCTCGAGGAGGTGGTAGGGAGAGAAATCCCTGATGAACGCCCAGTCCTCGGCCACATCCGGGTCTCCGTACTCGGCCTTCCACGAATAGCCGGCGCTGAGCTTCGTGTATCGGGCCATGTCCAGCAGCGGAACTCCGCAGGACACAGCGCCGAAGAGCTCGGGATATTGTGTGAGCATATTGCCGACCAGCAGGCCTCCGTTGGATCCGCCGGCGCAGGCGAGCGTCTGCGGGCTCGTCACTCCGCGGGCGATGAGGTCACGGGCCACGGCCGAGTGGTCTTCATAGCAGCGCATGCGGTTCTCTCGCATCGCGGATGTGTGCCACTCGGGTCCGTATTCGCCTCCGCCGCGGATGTTCGCGAGGACATAGGCGCCTCGGCGACCTGCTGGGAGGGTACTTCCGGTGGTGCTGCGGCTGAGCCAGCCGATGCCGACGACGGGCGAGTATCCGGGGGTGCGGCTGACTTCGAAACCGCCGTAGCCGTCGAGCAGGGTGGGATTCTCTCCGTCGAGCGCGAGGTCGTCGGCTCCGATCTGGAAGTACGGGATCTTCGTTCCGTCGGCGCTGGTGGCGAAGTGCTGCTCGACGCTCAGCCCTTCGGCATCAAACATCGCCGGAGCCGATTTGACCACCTCAGCGGTTGGCTCGTCAGAGTTCGTTCCCGCAGCTTCGTCCGAGGGACCCAGCGTGCCGTACGACAATGTCGAAGGTGTGAGGAAGCCGGTGCTGACCATCCAGAAGTCGTTGGCAGTCGCCGGGTCGTGCTTGTCGACTGCGCCGAGGCCGACCATATGGTTGGCCGGGACTCCGGGCAGGGCGGACTCGGCGAAGTCGTTGCCCAGGTCGAGGACCGTGAGCTTCGACTGCACGTCGGCGAGCAGCTCGAGCACGAGGTAGTCCCGAGTGAAGGTAAAGGACTGCAGCGAGGTGTGGGCGTCGGGGGTGAAGATCACGCGCGGAGCGATCTCGCCTGTCTTGACCGCATCGATATCGGCGATGGCGAGGCCGCCGGCGGCCACCTCGGTGGTGGCGGACTTCCATGTCGACTGGGGGCGGAAGAGTACGAGGTCGCGTTCGAAGCCGACCTCGACGTCGGTGGGGACGTCGACCCGGTTGAGAGCGTCGGCCCATGCCGTCGGCTCGACCGACAGCGAACCGTCTGCGCTCGTGATGTCGGTGAGATCGAGGAAGCTCATGGTCGAGTTGAAGAAGTCGATGGCGTCGATGATGACGGCGCGATCGGTGGCCTCGGTATCCGGGCGGATGTCGCTGCCGACGAAGATCGCCACGTGGTCGCGGGGCACTTCGGCGACGATCGGGGCGTCGTCGAGGCTCTGACCGCGGCGGAGCGCTCGGGCTTGGCGCGGATAGGACGAGGTCGTCAGTGAGTCGGCGTCGGTTTCGGTGGCGACGAGCACGGTGTCATCGTCGAGCCAAGCCAGCCGTGTTTTGGCGGCGGGGATGTCGAAGCCGCCGTCGACAAAGGCGCGGTCATCGAGGTCGAATTCGCGGACTCGGTGCGAGTCGCCTCCGTCCGGGGAAAGGAGGACGAGTGCACGCCGATTGTCGCTGCGGCGCACCATCGCACCTGACCAGACCCAGGCGGTGTCTTCTTCTGCGGCCAGTTCGTCGAGGTCGAGCAGCACCTCCCAGTCGGGTGCGGCAGTGCGGTAGCTGTCCCAGGAGGTGCGTCGCCACAGGCCCTTCGGGTTGGTCTTGTCCCTCCAGAAGTTATAGAAGTGCTCGCCGCGTTTGGTGACCATCGGGATGCGGTCGTCGGAGTCCAGTGCGGTGCGCAGATCATCGGAGATATCGTCGAAGAGGCCGTCGTGAAAACGGTCGAGGGTCTTCGCGTTCTGGTCCTTCACCCAGGCGATCTGCTCCTCGCCGTAGATGTCTTCGAGCCAGAGGTGTTCATCGTCGGGCAGATCGGCGCTCGTCGTCGGGTCCGTAGAGGGAGAGTCTTCTTCACGCATTCTCTCATCCTAGTGACCGCCGCTGACTCAGCCGCTTGGTGCCGCTGACGAGGAACTGTTCTGCCGTGGATGTCTCACCGCGGACTGCGGTACATGACCAGGCCGGGGCGCCCGTTGGGGGCTTCGGGCCCGTGGCCGAGTTCGGTGAAGCCGAGTGTCTCGTAGAGGCGTCGTGCCGGGCTGTCGATATCGTCGGTCTGCAGCCAGCAGCCGAAGCGTCCGACCTCGCCGATCCACGTTTCGAGAGTGCGTCGTCCCAGGCCCCGATCGCGCCGGTTAGGATCACGAGCGAGCAGGTTGAGAGCGAAGGTCGATTCGAGTTCGGTCGAAGCCCCGCCGAGGCGGCTCTGCAGTTCGAATGCCCACGGATATTTCTGTTCTTCCCACTTCCAATGGTGTCCGTAGGCGAATGAGCTCAGCCGTCCGTCGGGCTGCGTCCGGGTCAGGGTCATGAGGACCTGTCCGTTGCGGACGGAGACTTCGTAGACATCGGCGAACAATGACGCGAACCGCGGGTCCTCGTTCAGCGGCGGCTCGGCGGCAGCGGCCCCATAGACTGCTTCGACCTCGCTGCGGGGCGGGAGGACGCCGGCGACTCCCGGCCCCGAGGGCACGCCCTGCCACGACGGGCCCAGACCCGCCGGCATCCCCCACACGATTTCGACCGCAGGAACGTCTGCTTGGTCGGAGCGCGCGATGTGGTCAGCGGGCGACGGCTGCCCGTTGAGGTCGTTCATGACTATCACCATAGTCCCGCGACAGAGCGGGCAGTTGAACTTTCGGTGACCACTTGTCATCGCTTCGGCAGACTCGGTTCACAGCCTGCCTCGGTGTTCGATGATTGCGGCGCAGAGGAGTTCTTCGGTGGGACTCATCGGGCGTTCGTCGGCATCGAAGATATCGATTCCGATGGTGGTTCCGCCGACATCGACGGTTGCCGGCTGCGAGGTCCGGCGAACGTACCGCCATGGGATCAGCACCGAAAACGCGTGGTCAGTTTCCCGGTCGCCTCGTCCCGGCTCGGGGTCATGTTGTCGACCGGGAAGTTGCTGCCGTTCCCGATCGTGCTGCTGATCAGGAGGATCCTGCTTGCCTGGACCGTGACGCGCACCCGGACCTCCGTCCTGACCAGAGGCGCATCCGGGATCGGGGTCGCTGAGTGGTTTGGTGCGGGTCTTGTAGTGGTGGCCGGTCGGCGTAACGACTTCGAGGGCGTCGGCAGTTGCCTTGTGGCGCCACCCGCTGAGTTCCTTGAGGTAGTTGCAGGCGGCGCATAGTCCAGAGGCGTTGTCCCATTCGGTTTCGCCGCCGGCGGCGGCAGCGTCGGCATGATCGGCGTGCTGGATGGGTGCCTCGCACCAGGGCGAGCGGCAGACGTCGTCGCGGAAGACGACCATACGTCGAAGCAGCCCGGAGAATTCCCTGCGGCGCGAGTCCATCCTCACGAGCTGCCCGTCTTCGGGCCGCGTGTAGAGCCTGCGGATGAAAGTGGCGGCCTCGTTTTCGGCAACGACAGCCCTGGCGGCCTGTGCCGGGATCGGGCCGACTCCGGGGAACCATGCCGATTCTTCTCTTGGCCCGAACAGACTGCTGTCCTGCATGATGAGGTGGATTTCGGTGGGCACTGCCGCAGCAGCAGCCTGCCCGGTCAGTCGCTCGACGAAGAGGTCGGCAGCGATCTGATTCTGACCTCGGCCGTCGGCACTGCCGGTGGCGATGACAGTCTGCGCCGACTTCTTGAGGTTGGCGAATGCGGCGACAGCCTGCGGCATCGGCAGCAGAGCGGTCAGATAGGCCATGTTTCCGGGTGCCGGACGCACGCTGACCGCGCGTTCTTCGGTACAGCGCTCGAGGTGGTCGACCGCAGCCTTTTGGTCGAGTTTCTGCGCCAAGGCCCTCACTTCATTGCCCAGTCTCCTGACGCCCACTTCGGCCAGTCGATCGGCCATCCGCTCGTCGAGCTCGTGCTTCTTCTCCCGCGGAAGCCAGTCGGATTCCTTTGCGACCGTCCGGGCCTTCTCCTCAGAGATGTCGCCGCCCTTCATCGCCGTGTAGACATTGGGCAGGTCCAAGAGCAGGGTGCGCGAGAATTTGAGCAGCGCGTTGCCACGGTGCCGGGAGACCTTTCTGGCCAAGCCGATCTCCGCACCGACTCCGAGTCCCTGTTTCTTGCTCGGAACTCCGTCTTCGGCTTCCCGATTCTTACGGTGCATATCGAACGTCAGGGATTCGCGGGCCTGCGCGGCGGCGCAGGCGGAGGTCAGCTCCTCGAGTGCCGAGATGCGATCGATCGCTTCTTCCTCGGTCGCGGCCGGAGGCAAATCGGACAGGCTGTCACGCCACCGAAGTATCTCGGTGAGTACGACTGGAACCTGCTTTGCCTCCATGCCCAGAACATTACAGTCCGGCACTGACACAAGAGTCCACCTGGGCATCTGTCCAGGTCAGACGTCCGTGGAGGCAGATCGGGCGCTGACCTCAATGAGGCGCGGACAGTGGCCCTTTTCGACTGAAGGCTACGTTGCTCCTGTGGCCCGATCAGCCCGACTCCCGTGGCCGGATCAGCTCAGTTCTTCACCGGTGGTCTCTCGGGCGAGGAAGCCCATGAGCAGCACGGCGACGACCACGAGCGCTCCTGTGAGGACGAACGTCAGGGTCAAGCCGAGCACGGGCCACATGAACGCACCGAAGACGATCGGAGCGATACCTGTCGCCAGTCGGGACGCTGCCGATGCCCAGCCGAAACCGGATCCGCGCAGTCGGGTGGGATAGAGCTCGGAGACGTAGGTGTAGAGCGTCGGGATGGCGATCTGGATGACGAAGCCGAACCCGATGATCGCAGCCTTCGCTGTCCAGGTGAGATCGGCGCCGGAGGCTTCGATGAATACGGCAGATCCGACGAGGAGGACGGCGGCCACGATCGATGAGACCCCGAGCACCCATTTGCGACCGAATCGTTCGACGATGAGCGCGGAGACGATCACGCCGAGGATGCCCACCGCGGTCATCGACCCGGTGACGAGGAATGCCGCCTGATCGGCCAGCCCCTGCTTCTTGAGGATCCCCGGCAGCCATGTCAGTGCCGCGTAGTAGACAAGGAGGACAGAGACGAAGAGCGACCAGGCGACGAGCGTCGTCTTCGCGGAGTGCTGCCACAGCTGCACCAGCTGGCCGCTGGCCGCGCGCAGCTGCCTGCTGACCTTCGGCCCGGAGCCCGAAATCGGCTCGGTCTGCGACAAGGCAGGGCCTGTCGTCGGCGACGCGGTAGAACCCTCTGCCGTTTCATGGGTCCATTCGGTGACGTCGGCACCGGTGCGCTCGACCAGTCGCCTGATGATCGCATCGGCCTCTGCGTAGCGTCCGACCGAGGCCAGATAGAGAGGTGATTCCGGAATCCCGAAACGCACCGCCACCGTCAGCAGAGCCGGCACGATCATGACGAGCATGATCAGGCGCCAGTCCCCGAAACCGAGCAGATAGGCCGAAACGAACGCGCACAGCGAGGCGCCGATCGGCCACCAGCCGTCCATCGCCGTGAGCACGCGTCCGCGGTGACGGCTGGGAGTGAACTCCCCGACGAGGGCGTAGTCGACGGGGATGCATCCGCCGAGCCCGAATCCCGCCAGGAAGCGGAAGAGGATGAACCACCCATACGCGGGTGCGAAGGCTCCGGCGACGGTGAAGATCGAGAACACGAGCAGGGTGAGAGTGAATGCCTTCTTCCGCCCGATGACGTCGGCGATGCCGCCCCAGATGAAGGCACCCAGCGCCATGCCGATGAGGTTGGCGGTCGCGATCCACGCGGCCTGGCCGACGCTGAGGCTCCAATAGTCGCTGAGCAGCGGAATGAGGAATCCGTTGAGGGCGACGTCCCATGCGTCGAACATGAAACCGAGCCCGCCGATGATGAAGATGGCACCTTGAGTGCGCCACTTCCATGGCAGGTGAGCGATGACTTCGGAGGCTGTCGGAACCGACGCCGAGGTGGTCGTGTGCACGACTCCACGGTACCTCAATTAGCTCACGACTGAGTAAAATAACGAACCCTGGTCTCGCCGACCGAATCGATCTACACTGACACGAATTCTCGAGCCAGAGACATGGTGCCCGACAGAGCAGGTGGACCGCGTGAACGACCACGGTGAGGTCAGCGCCGCAGCAGTGGTCTCCTCATTGACCTTTGACAGAACCGCCACCCAACTCCGCTTCCTGCTCGGCGGCAGCGGTCTGTTCTTTGTCGCCGTCTTCGCTGGCGCCGCTGTCGCCATCGGCTTCGTCATCGAGCCCGCGGCGGCAATCTGGGTCATCCCCGTCTCACTCGCCCTCGGCATCGGAATCACCATCGCATTTGCGCGGTGGGGAGCGCTGTCCATGATGGCGTTCGTCGCTGATGAACATCTTCGGGTGCGCGCGGTTCTCGGAGCCCCGGGGATCCGGCGCCTATCGAGGAAGCTAGGCAGCCAGGCCTACCTGCGGAACGAATTTCTCCTCGGTCTCGCCATCGTTGTCATCTATCTGCTCATCGCGGTGCTTGTGCCCCTGACCGGTCTCGGTGTGAATGGTTCAACCGCAGTTCTGGCCTTGCCGATGCTGTGGATCGGCTCCGGAGCCGGATTCTTCATGATCCGCGCCGGACTGCGGATCCACCCCGAAGACACTCCACTGGAGAGCAATGTCGCCGCCCCGCTGGCCGCCGCCTATCTCCTGAAGCACGGCGGCTTTGACGAACTCACCACGGGGATTCCAGCCGATAAGCTCGTCAGCAACATCACCGACTCCGACATGGAGAACATCGACCGGGTGTCGTCAGCTCTGGCCCGAATCCGTCATCTGCCCCCTCCCTGACCAGGCATTCGCCTACTCCCTGACCAAGCATCCGCGCGTTCACCAGCGGAACCCGTTGTCCCAGAGCACAGCAAAAGGGGCCGGGAACCGCGATCAGTTCGCGGTTCCCGGCCCCTCTCAGCACGGTCCCGGAAGACGGCACCGGGCCTGATCCAAAATCAGGCCAGACGCACGAGCCAGTTGTTCTTGTCCTCGACGCGTCCGTACTGGATGCCGAGCAGCGTCTTGCGCAGCTCCATGGTCGTCTCGCCGGCCTCTTCACCATGGTCGATGGTGAAGTCTTCGCTGACGAGCTTGCTGATCGGCGTGATGACCGCAGCGGTGCCGCAGGCGAACGCCTCGATGATCTCGCCGCTGGCCGCACCCTCGCGCCACTCCTCGATGGAGATCTGACGCTCTTCCGCCTCGAGTCCGAGCTGAGGAGCCAGTTCGAGCAGCGAACGGCGGGTGACGCCGTCAAGGATCGAATCGCTCAGCGCCGGGGTGAGCAGCTTGCCGCTCTTCGTCACGAGCATGAGGTTCATGCCGCCGAGCTCATCGATGTACTTGTTCTCCACCGAGTCGGTGAACAGCACCTGCTGGCACCCCTTGGCGGCCGCCTCGTTAGTCGCCACCAGCGACGATGCATAGTTGCCGCCGCACTTGGCGAATCCCGTGCCGCCCGCGCCGGCGCGCTTGAGCTTCGGCGAGAGCCAGATCGACACCGGCTTGATGCCCCCGGAGAAGTAGGGTCCGGCCGGCGACGCGATGGCGTAGTAGTCGACTTCGTGGCTGGCCCGCACGCCGAGGAACCGCTCCGTGGCGATCATGAACGGCCGCAGGTACAGGCTCGACTCATCGGCGTCCGACTCCGGCGTCGGGACCCATGCCTGATCGAGGCTGACCAGGTGCTTGAGCGAGTCGATGAAGTCCTCTTCAGGCAGCTGCGGCAGCGCGAGACGCTCGGCGGACTTGTTGATGCGCGCGGCATTGCGCTCAGGTCGGAACGTCCACACCGAACCGTCGGCATGACGGTAGGCCTTGAGCCCCTCGAAGATCTCCTGGGCATAGTGAAGCACGGCGGCTGCCGGGTCGAGCAGCAGCGGACCATACGGACGGACCTCGTGACCCTGCCAACCGTCATCGACCGTGTAGCGGATGTGCGCCATATGGTCGGTGAAGTACTGGCCGAAGCCGGGATCCTTCTTGATGTTCTCGCGCACCAGCTCGGGTTGCGGCTGGAGGTTCTTAAGAACGGTGAAATCTGTCATGAAAACTCTTTTCTCACTTGTGATGAGTGACACTTTCAGGGTAGTCCATCACCCCGGCGCTCGTCGCACCGGGGTGATGTCGTCAATCCTGAAATCGGGTGTCGCTCGGTTGGGTTCATCCTCGCAGAGATGACCCCGTCGTCACCCACCCGCCCCCTCGCCGAGGCGGTCGATCCGGTCAGCCGAGGCGTGCCGCGATCGCGTCGCCCACCTCGGCGGTGGACCGCTTCGTTCCGTCACGCTCGGCGAGGTCGGCCTCGACGGCCGTCTCAATCGCCTTGGCCACGGTCTCGAGCCCCAGATGGGAGGCCATGAGCGCCCCCGACAGGATCGAGGCGGTCGGGTCGGCGATCTGCTGCCCGGCGATGTCCGGAGCGGATCCGTGGATCGGCTCGAACAGGCTCGGCGCCGTTCCTTCGACATTGAGGTTCCCCGAGGCGGCCAGACCGATTCCACCGGTGACCGCGGCTGCGAGGTCGGTGAGGATGTCGCCGAAGAGATTGTCGGTGACGATGACGTCGTAGCGCTCGGGATTCGTGACCATGTAGATCGTGCACGCATCGGTGTGCTCGTAGTTGACAGCCACCTCGGGGAACTCCTTGCCGACCTTCTCGACCACACGACGCCACAGGTGACCGGCGTGGACCATGACATTGTGCTTGTGCACGTAGGTGAGTTTCTTGTTCCGTGCCTGAGCGCGGGCGAACGCATCGCGGACCGCACGCTCGACGCCGTACCAGGTGTTGACCGAGACCTCGGTCGCGACTTCCTGCGGGGTGTCCGTGCGCACGGAACCTCCGGATCCGGTGTACGAGCCTTCGGTGCCCTCGCGGACGACGACGAAGTCGATCTTCCCGGGGTCGGCCAGCGGGCTGGTGACTCCGGCGAACAGCTTCGAGGGACGCAGATTCACCGCGTGCCCCAGCCCGAAGCGCATCTTGAGGATGACTCCGCGCTCGAGCACGCCGGAGGGCACGGACGGATCTCCGCAGGCGCCGAAGAAGATGGCATCATGTTCACGCAGCGATTCGAGCTCTTCGTCGGTGAGCGTCTCACCGGTCTCGTGATAGCGCTGAGCACCGACCTTGTAATCGGTGAGCTCGAGCTCGACGGGCTCGCCGGACACCTCGATGGCGCGATTGAGGACTTTGAGGCCTTCGGGGACGACCTCGTTGCCGATTCCATCTCCGGGCATGACTGCGATTGAGAACTTCATGCTCACAGAATAAGACTCAATCTCACGATACAACTGCAGCGTCTTACGATGTGAACCGTCATCTGCGCCGTCGCAGAGGTGCGGAGGTGCGCCGACCTCCGCCGCTGCCCCGCGCTCCGTGCGCCGCTGCCCCACAGTTCGTGTGCCGACATGAACAAATTCACGTCTCAATCACTGTTCTCGGCTACACATCCGACGCCGCAGGGACGAAAATGGAGACAGCACCCCAAACCCCGTGGGGCCGCACGCAACCAGCCCCGAGAGAAAGTCGATCATTGACCGAAATCATCCGCAACGCCCGCGCCGCAGCTCTGCCCGCCAAACTCTCCCGGTCCTGGCTGCTCGTCAATGCTGCGAGGGAGGAGCTGTTCACTCCCGCGCAGACCTCGGAAGCGGATTCCGTCATCTTCGACCTCGAGGCTTCTGTCGCCGATGACAAGAAGATCGCAGCTCGCGACAATGTCGTGCGCGCCCTCGATTCGGGAATGTCCGCCTGGGTGCGCATCAACAAGATGGAATCCGAGTTCTGGGCCGACGACCTCGCCGCCGTCGCCATGCTTCCGGGACTGCGCGGAGTCATGCTGCCCGAGACCGAACGCCCCGAGCAGGTGTCCTACACCGCGATGCGCGCGAAGGCCGGACTGCCCGTGCTCGCCCTGCTGGAATCGGCCCGCGGAGTGGAGAACGCCACCCGCATCGCCGAGGCGCCCGGCACCTTCCGCCTGGCCTTCGGCACCAACGACTTCCGCAAGGACACCGGCTTCTCCGGCGATCCGATGGCTCTGGCCTATGCCCGCTCACGTCTGACGATCGCCTCCCGCATGGGCGGCCTGCCCGGACCCATCGACGGTCCTTCGGCCGCCGACGCCGATGATGAGACGGTCTGGGCCGATGCCGAAGTCACACACATGATGGGTATGACCGGAAAGCTCGTCCTCACTGTCGACCAGGTCAACACCCTCAACGAGGCCATGAGCCCGAGCGAGGACGAACGCGATTGGGCCCGCCAGATGCTCGAAGCTGCCGAAGGCGGATCCGAGATCACCGACGGCTCCTACCTGCCGCGCCTGACCCGTGCGAAGAAGATCGCGTCCATGGCCGACGCCTACGGTCTCTGGAACGCTTGAGCCGACAGCCGCCCTGGCTGCTGTGGGCGACACTGCCCGCCGTTCTGCTCGTCATCGCCTTCGGGCTGTGGCTGCATCTCGAACGCATCGGGCCCACTGCGATCGATCAGTCGTGGCTGGAATTCGCCGGCCTCGACAGAGGTTCGGTGCCGTACTGGACCGCCGTCGTCCTCGCCGAAGTCGGCGGCGGCACGGGTGTCGTCATCTGCACCGCGCTGCTCGCAGGCGTCTTCGTGCTGCGCAGACGCCTGCGTTCGACGATCGTCCTCGTCACCACGATGCTCGCGGGCATCGCCGCCTCGGAGATCCTCAAGGCCGTCGTCACCCGGCTGCGCCCCGGCGATCAGCTCTACGAATCCTTGGGATTCTCCTATCCTTCAGGACATTCGATGGGCGCCGCCGCGCTGGCCATGAGTCTGGCCATCATCGCCTGCCGCCGTCATCAGCTGCGCGGATCGGCAGCCCAGGCAGCAGAAGCTCAGCCACCGAGGATGGGCTTCCATTGGTCGTTCATCCTCGCCGGGATCTGGATCCTCGGCATGATGTGGTCGCGGACCGCGCTCCAGGTCCATTGGCTCACCGACACGATCGCCGGTGCCTTCATCGGCATCGCCGTCGCCGTTCTCGTCGACGAACTCTGGACCCTGACAGCGCAGAGGACCCGCTCACCCCGCTTCGCACTGTGGCTTGCGGGGTGAACGGGTCCTTCTGCTGAGGGGCTCAGTCCTCCTGGAGCGAGACGCCGGTGAAGGCCGAGGCGTTCACGGCACCGGCCACGGCCTTGACGACCTCGTCCGAGACGACCGAATCCACTGCCAGGACAGACAGCGCCTCATTGCTCGTCGACGCGGGCGAGACCTGCATTCCGGCGATGTTGACGTTGTTCGCACCGAGCGCCAGACCCAGCTGACCGATGATTCCCGGACGGTCCTCGTAGCGGAAGATCAGCAGGTTGTCGGTCAGTTCGATCTCGAGCGAGTAGCCGTCGACCTCGGTGAGCTTCTGCACGAGCTTCGGACCGGTGACCGTGCCGGACACGGAGATGCGCTGACCGGTGCTCGTCGTCGCGGTCAGTCGGGTGATATTGCGGAACGATTCGCAGTACGGATCGGTGACGAGCTCGACGCCGATTCCGCGCTCTTCGGCCAGCAGCGGAGCGTTGACGTAGGAGACCTGATCGGACACGACGTCCTTGAACAGGCCCTTGAGCGCGGAGAGCTTGAGGACGGAGACGTCCTTGTCGGCGATCTCGCCGTTGACCTCGACCTTGAAGTGGGTGACCGAGGAATCGGCCAGCGCGTTGACGACCCGGCCGAGGCGCTCGGCCAGGGGAATTCCCGGACGCACATCCTCGTGGATGGCGCCGCCTGCGACGTTGACCGCGTCGGGGACGAGTTCCCCGGCCAGGGCCTTGCGCACGGACTTCGCCACGGCGACGCCGGCCTTCTCCTGAGCTTCATAAGTCGAGGCGCCGAGGTGCGGGGTGACGTTGACGGCGTCGAGGTCCATGAGCGCCGAGTGTTCCGGCGGTTCGACGTTCCAGACGTCGATTCCGGCGCCGCCGACCTCACCGTTGGCCACGGCCTCGGCCAGGGCCGCTTCGTCGATGATGCCGCCGCGGGCGACGTTGATGAACCGCGCTCCCGGCTTGGCCGCCTTGAGCTCCTCGGTGCTGATCATGCCGACCGTCTCAGGCGTCTTGGGCATGTGCACGGTGACGAAGTCGGACACGGCGAGCAGGCCGGGCAGGTCGAGGACCTCGACGCCCATCTGAGCCGCGCGTGCCTGAGTGATGTAGGGATCGTAGCCGACGAGTCGCATGCCGAAGGCCTTCGCGCGTTCGGCGACGAGTCCGCCGATGCGGCCGAGGCCGACGATGCCCAGGGTCTTCTCGTAGAGTTCGACGCCGGTGTACTTCTTCCGGTTCCACTCCCCCGCCTTCAGCGAGGTGTTTCCGGCACCGAAGTAGCGAGCCGAACCGAGGATGTGGGCCATCGTCAGCTCGGCTGCGGAGATGATGTTCGAGGTGGGTGCGTTGACGACCATGACACCCGCCGAGGTGGCCGCGGGGACATCGACATTGTCGAGTCCGACTCCGGCGCGGGCAATGACCTTGAGGTTCTTCGCCGCGTTGATGGCTTCGGCGTCGACCTGCGTGGCAGACCGGACGAGGATCGCATCGGCGTCGGCGATGGCGGGCAGGAGCTGGGATCGGTCGGCGCCCTCGGTGTGACGGATCTCGAAGTCTCCTCCGAGAGCTTCGATGGTGGCCGGTGACAGTTCTTCGGCGATGAGCACGACGGGCTTGGGCACTGATTTCCTCCTGTTGCGTCCGGGACGCGTCCACCTTATGAGACTTTCAGGATTCCTTCACAAGGTCTCAGATTCTGGGAAGAATCGCTCAACAGACCGTCTGGGTCGCGAAGAATCCGCGGAGTGCTCAGAACCCGTTCGGCGAGTACGGCGCGCGCCCCAGGCTGAACATCGCGCTGGCGAGCACGGCGGATCCCGGTGTCTGCTCATCGATGCGTCCGGCCCGGGCGAGGATGACGGGATCAGCTCCGCCGAGGTACAGCGACCCGAGCTCGGCGATGCCGAGCCCCAGGTCTGCCGGCGTCGAATCGGAGGCGGGGGTCACCTCGGCGCTCTCACCATCCGAGGTGATCGTGAAGCGTCCACCGGCGAGGTCGAGGGAATCGTCGATGTCGATCGTCAGCGTTCCGGGCACGTACCAGGGCCGGGCTTCGAGCGCGGCCTTGACGTCGAGGATGCGGATCCAGATGTTGTCCTCGCTCGCGACAGTCTTCACGCGCCGGGAATCGGTGAGCAGCCACGGCAGCGGGGAGTACTCGGCGGACTCGCCGAAGGTCACGCGGGTCGACAGGTCGATGGCGGCGAGGAACGACCACAGGGAAGCGTAGGCCGCATCGGTGGCGGCCACGAAGTCGATGATGTCGACGGTCGGCGGGGTCTTCGACCAGCCGGCGAATTTGTAGGACACATAGCCGTCGGGCTCGCCATGTTCGTCGAAGTGCAGGGCCGCGCGGACGCCGCGATCTTCTTCGCCGGTCTCGGTGTTCAGCGCCCCGGTGGCACGTTCGATGTAGGTCTGCTGGCGCTCCATCGCTCCGGGCGAGGTGCGCATGAATCGGTCGTAGATCCTCGGAGCGAGTTCGCGCAGCTCGCTGGGCAGGCACATCTCGACCCGGCGATCGGGTTCGCGGACCATCTTGAACCCGGGTGAGGTGTCGACCTCGATCGAACGCAGCCAGGTGGCCACGCCGAAGCCGAAGCGCGAGTAGATTCCGCCTTCGGTCGCGGTCAGTGCGGCGAACGGATAGCCGGCCGCTTTCGCCTCGGCGAGGTCCGTGGTCATCAGCGACCGCAGCAGTCCGCGCCGACGATGGGTCGGCCGCACCGTGATCCAGGTGATGAGGTGCCCGGGGACCAGCCGTCCGCCGCCGACGTTGACGAGCTTCTCGAACCAGGCGAAGGTCGCGACCGGGATCGACGACTCCAGTCCGTGGCCGAACTCCTGGTCGGCATAGACGGCCGTGAGCTTGCGCCCATCGGCGATCGCCCGCTTCACCCTGCCCAACAGGGCCGCATCAGTGGAGCGGGGGTCGTGGAAGCCGACGCTCGTCGAGGCGAAGTACGCCTTGGTGCGCTCATCCGGCTCGCCGGTGGCTTCGTCGATGGTGGGCTCGAAGTCTTCGAATCTGTAATTCGTCACACATCCACAGTAGTGCAGATCGGGGCCGCCGTCGGGAGATTCTCCCGATCGATGTCTGCCGCCCTGGGATCGCCGAGGCACTGGGATCGCCGAGGTGAATGCGAAGGAGCCCCGGACATCTGTCCGGGGCTCCTTGCCTCAGTCGGCCGCGCTGGGGCGGACTCAGCGTCGCAACGGAGGGGCCGCCTCGGCGAGGTTGAGATTCAGACTCAGCGAGCGGCAGTGCCCTCGGTGTAGTCGTCGTCGGAATCCTTCAGCCATGCGAACATCTTGCGCAGCTCGCGACCGGTGGACTCGATCGGGTGAGTCTCTTCCTTGGCGCGCAGCTCCTTGAACTCCGGTGCACCGTTCTTCTGGTCGTTCATGAAGCGCTCGGCGAACTTT
The DNA here is from genome assembly GCF_051172395.1 of Brevibacterium sp. H602. Taxonomy (NCBI): domain Bacteria; kingdom Bacillati; phylum Actinomycetota; class Actinomycetes; order Micrococcales; family Brevibacteriaceae; genus Brevibacterium; species Brevibacterium sp. H602. The sequence continues at coordinate 39,538 of NZ_JBPIZD010000005.1, forward strand.
CCGTTCTGGATGTCGTCGAGGACGCCCTTCATGTTCTCCTTCACCTCGGGGGTGATGACCCGCGGGCCGGAGACGTAGTCGCCGTACTCAGCGGTGTCGGAGCAGGACCAACGCTGCTTGGCGATGCCGCCCTCGACCATGAGGTCGACGATGAGCTTGAGCTCGTGGAGGACCTCGAAGTAGGCGATCTCGGGCTGGTAACCAGCCTCGGTCAGGGTCTCGAAGCCGTACTGGACGAGGTGCGAGACGCCGCCGCAGAGCACGGTCTGCTCACCGAACAGGTCGGTCTCGGTCTCCTCGGTGAAGGTGGTCTTGATGCCGCCGGCACGCAGGCCGCCGATTCCCTTGGCGTAGGACAGCACGGTGTCCCAGGCCTTGCCGGAAGCGTCGACCTCGACAGCGACGAGCACGGGCACACCGCGGCCGTCGACGAACTCACGACGAACCACGTGGCCGGGCCCCTTCGGGGCGACCATGATGACGTCGACGCCCTCGGGAGCCTTGATGTAGTCGTAGCGGATGTTGAAGCCGTGGATGAACACGAGGGTCTTGCCGGGAGCCAGCTGATCCTTGATCTCGTTGTTGAAGATCTCGGCCTGAACCTGGTCGGGTGCGGCGATCGTGATGACATCGGCCCATGCGGCCACCTCGGCGGGGGTGCCGACCTCGAGGCCCTCAGAGGCGGCCTTGTCGCGGCTGGCCGAGCCTTCCTTGAGGCCGATGCGGACTTCTGCGCCGGAGTCGCGCAGGCTCAGCGAGTGGGCGTGGCCCTGGCTGCCGTAGCCGATGACGGCGACCTTCTTGCCCTGGATGATCGACAGGTCTGCATTGTCGTCGTAATAGCGTTCTGCTGCCATAGTTCTAGCTCCTTCGGATTACGGGGTGATGTCCCCATTGTTTCACAGTTCGGTACTGCTGTTCACGTATTGAGATGAGCGGGGTTCCACAAGTTGGAACGCAAAATCAGCTGCGCAGTGCACGGTCGGTGATCGACTTCGCCCCGCGGCCGATGGCCACGGTTCCCGACTGCACGATCTCCTTGATCCCGAAGGGTTCGAGGACCTCGCGCAGGGCTTCGACCTTGCCGAGTTCACCGGTGGCCTCGATGCTCACGGAGTCGGGTCCGACGTCGACGATCTTCGCCCGGAACATCTCCACCGCCGAGGCGACCTGGGGGCGCGTGGCCGCATTCGCCTTGACCTTGTAGATGATGTGCGCACGGCGCACCGAGGACTCGGGTTCGAGTTCGACGATCTTGATGACGTTGACGAGCTTGTTCAGCTGCTTCGTCACCTGCTCCAGCGGAACGTCGTTGACGTCGACGACGACGGTGATCCGCGAGAGCTCCTCATGCTCGGTCACACCGACGGCAAGGCTGTGGATGTTGAAGCCGCGGCGGGCGATGAGTCCGGTGAACCGGGTGAGCACGCCGGGTTTGTTCTCGACCAGGACAGAAAGAGTGTGTCGGCTGTTGTTCATTCCAGGCCTCCTTCGATCTGAGCCACGGAACGCACCGTGCCGTCTTCGTTCGCTCCGGCCTCGGCGATGGCGGCCTCGGCCTCCTCTTCGCCCTCTCCGTCGAACTCGGGACGGATGCCGCGGGCGTACTCGATCTCATCGTTCGACACGCCTGCCGCGACCATCGGCCACACCATCGCATCCGGTGGGACCGTGAAATCGAGGACGACCGGTCGGTCATTGATCGACAGCGCCTTCTCGATTGCGGCGTCGACATCCTCGTTGCGGTCCACGCGGATCGCCTCACAGCCGTAGGCTTCGGCCAGTTTGGCGAAGTCGGGGATGCGGATCGTCTCGTGACCGGTGTTGAGGTCGGTGTTCGAGTAGCGGCCGTCGTAGAACAGGGTCTGCCACTGACGGACCATGCCCAGCGACGAGTTGTTGATGATCGCGACCTTGATCGGAATGTTGTTGAGCGCGCAGGTGGCCAGTTCCTGATTCGTCATCTGGAAGCAGCCGTCACCGTCGATCGCCCACACCACACGGTCGGGCTGGCTGACCTTCGCACCCATGGCCGCGGGCACGGAGTAGCCCATGGTGCCGAGTCCGCCGGAGTTCAGCCAGGACTTGGGGCGTTCGAATTCGATGAACTGAGCCGCCCACATCTGGTGCTGTCCCACTCCTGCCGCATAGACCGCCTCGGGGCCGGTGAGCGCGGAGATCCGCGAGATGACGTACTGCGGATCGCACAGTTCGCCGTGCGTCTCATAGCCGAGCGGGTAGGTCTGCTTGAGACGGTTGAGGAAGCGCCACCACGGTTCGCGCTGGCGCTCCAGAGCCTTGGGGAACTTGCTGCGCATCTCTGCGAGCATCTCGGCGAGCACTTCGCGGGCATCCCCGACGATGGCGACATCGACCTCTCGGTTCTTGCCGATCTCGGCCGGGTCGATATCGGCGTGGATGACCTGGGCGTTCGGAGCGAACGAGTCCAGCTTTCCGGTCACGCGGTCGTCGAAGCGAGCACCGATGGCGATGAGCAGATCGGCCTTCTGGAAGGCGGTGACGGCAGGTACGCTGCCGTGCATTCCGGGCATGCCCAGGTGCAGCTGATGTGAGTCGGGGAAGGCTCCGCGCGCCATCAGCGTGGTGACCACGGGGATGTTCGTGGCCTCTGCCAGACGCAGCAGCTCCTTCTCGGCCTCCGAGCGGATGACTCCGCCGCCGATGTAGAACACCGGGCGCTGAGCCTCGGACATCAGGCGTGCTGCCTCGCGGATCTGCTTGGCGTGCGGCTTGAGGATCGGGCGGTAGCCGGGAAGCACCGGCTCTTCCGGCCAGACGAATGGCGCCGTACCGGTCTGCGCATCCTTGGTGATGTCGACGAGCACGGGGCCGGGACGGCCGGTGGTCGCGATGTGGTGAGCGTTGACGAGTGCCGCCGGAATGTCCTCGGCACGGGTGACGAGGAAGCTGTGCTTGGTCACCGGCATCGTCATGCCGACGATATCGGCTTCCTGGAAGGCGTCGGTGCCGAGCAGCGACGAGGCCTGCTGACCGGTGATCGCGAGCATCGGCACGGAGTCCATGTGCGCATCGGCCAGGGCCGTGATGAGGTTCGTCGCACCCGGGCCCGAGGTGGCGATGCACACGCCGAGCTTGCCCGATGCGGCCGCATAGCCTTCGGCCGCGTGGCCGGCGCCCTGCTCATGGCGGACGAGGATGTGACGGATCTTCTCCGTCTCGAACAGCGGGTCGTAGGTGGGAAGGATGGTGCCGCCGGGAAGCCCGAATACCGTGTCGACCTCGAGCTTCTCGAGGCTGCGGACGATCGCCTGTGCGCCGGTGAGGACCTCAGGGCCGGTGTTGCGGCGAATGCTGGACGGTGTGGCTGTGACCGGTGCGGACGCGGGTTGAGTGCCCGTGTCCTTCGCGGTCGAGGGCTTGGCTGCCATCGATTCCTATCCTTCCTAGGTTTCCTTCTCATCTCCGCATTAAAAAAGCCCCTCCGGATTCGGTAGGGGCGCGCGGAACGTGTCGTCTCGACAGGCTACGGAAGATCCGCACGCTGGGTAATAACGACGACAAGAAGGTGAGTCATGCCTCAATAGTTCCCCGCAGCACTTGGGGGTGTCAAACCTCGCAATCGTTCGTCCCGACATTCGAGATCGACCATGGCTGCCAGGCGAGACTCGCCGAGGCGGCTCGGTGCCCCCTTCCCCCACCGCCGTTCCGCACGACCTCGATATTCAGCGCACAGAGAAACGGGAAGTCCGTTTGCCGGATTCGTGGAATAGGTCACAGTCTGCGACTAAGCTGAATACTCGTGCGCCCCCTCCTCCGTTTCTGGCCTGATCTCCGCTCCCGCATCGGCGTGTACGTCCTCGTACTCGTCCTCACCCTCCTGGCCAACGGAATCCAGCTGATCGTCCCGGTGATCACTGGTTACATCGTCGACGGGCCCATCGCCCACCGAGATCTGTCCGCTCTGTGGCTGCCGGTCCTCGGGGTGCTGCTCATCGGCATCGCCGAGGCTGTCGGGATGTGGGCCAGGCGCATGGTCGTCGCTCCCGTCGTCTCCCATTGGGAGGTGACGTGGCGTTCGCGTCTGTTCGATCGTCTGCAGTACACCTCGGTGGCGATCCATGACTCCTGGGAGTCCGGCCAGCTTCTCTCGCGCGCGGTGAATGATCTGTCCCAGCTGCGTCGCTTCTTCGCGTTCGGGCTGCCGTTCCTCCTCTCCACACCGATCGTGCTCGCCGTCGGCACGGTGATGCTCGTGATCATGCAGCCGGTGTTCGGTCTGATCATGATCATCATGGCGGTGCCGGCGATCATCGCGGTCGCCGTCTTCGAGAAGCACTATCGGGAGACCTCCCGTCGGTCGCAGGACACCATGGGCGAACTGACCACCGACGTCGAGGAGTCGATCCAGGGCATCCGCATCCTCAAGTCCTTCGGCCGCTCCCCCTGGGCGGCCGAGCGCTTCTCCGAGATCTCGACCCGGCTGAAATCCTTGGAGATCCGCAAAGCGAAGCTCGACTCTTGGCTGTGGAGCGTGCTCCTGCTGCTGCCGACCCTTGCTCAGGCCGCGATCGTCGCCGTCGGCACCTGGGGTGTCATCGAGGGCTGGACGACGATCGGCACGGTCGTGGCGGCCGTGACGATCTCGATGGTGCTGCGGATGCCCATCGAGATGCTCGGCTTCCTGCTCGCCGATGCGCTCATGGCGCTGACCGCCGCAGGACGGTACTGGGAGGTCATCGACATCCGCCATGACATCACCGATACCGACGGCGGTGTCGACGATGCCCCCGAACTCGGCCGCTACCGAGGGAAGCTGCGCTTCGACGATGTCGACTTCCATTTCGCTGATACCGACCGGCTGACCCTGCAGGACCTCGATCTCACGATCGCCCCCGGCCAGACTCTCGCTCTCGTCGGGGCGACCGGCTCGGGGAAGACGACGCTGGCGTCTCTGGTGCCCAGGCTTCAGGACGTTTCTGCCGGCACCGTGAGTATCGACGGCATCGACATCCGGGACATGCCCGTCAACGAGCTGCGCCACCTCGTGTCCGTGTCCTTCGAAGACCCGATCCTATTCTCGACCTCGGTGGCCGAGAACGTCGAGATGGGTGCCCCGGGCGCGAGCGAGGATGAGATCTGGGAGGCCCTCGAGATCGCGGCGGCGAAGGATTTCGTCTCCCGACTGCCCGATGGTCTGGACACGCAGGTCGGCGAACAGGGACTGTCCCTGTCCGGCGGTCAGCGTCAGCGCCTCGCTCTGGCTCGTGCGGTCATCGGGCGTCCGCGCATCCTCGTGCTCGACGATCCGCTCTCGGCCGTCGACGTCGACACCGAAGACCGGGTGCAGCGGGCGCTGCGGGAGATCCTGCCGGATTCGACGACGCTCATCATCGCCCACCGTCCCTCCACAGCGGCTTTGGCCGATGTGGTGGCGGTGCTCGACGAGGGTCGGATCGCGGCACTCGGCACTCATGAGGAGCTGCTCGAGTCCTCGAAGCTCTACCGCGAACTCATGGGGGCGAGCGCGAAAGCCGATGCGCATTCGTATCCGGGATCGGCCGCCTCGGCGCGGGAAGGAGGACGCTCATGAGCATGCCACGACTCGACAGCGACGACGAAGTCGAGCAGCTGCCGCCGGATATTGCGAAGAAGGCGCGAGCCCTGCTGATGTCTCTGGTCAGACCGCATCTGGGGATGATCATCTTCCTCGCCGTCATCGTCGTGCTCACGGCGGCGCTGATGGTCATCGGCCCGGTGTTCATCGCCGATGCCCTCGATCAGGGTGTGCCCGCAGCCATCGACGGGGATACGGGGCCGCTGATTCGGGCGGTCACGTTCTTCGTGGTCTCCGCGGTCGCCTCGGCGATCCTGGCTTTCACCTCGACGAGACTCGTCGGGATCACTGCGCAGAAGATCCTCTTCACCCTGCGCGAGCGGGTCTTCACCCATGTGCAGCGTCTTGACCTGGGCTATCACGAGAAGTCGACCTCGGGTCGGCTCGTGTCCCGGCAGACTTCGGACATGGAATCGGTGCAGCAGTTCCTGTCGTATTCGCTCTTCGACACGGCGCTGGCGGTGCTGCAGATGCTTTTCATCGCCGTCACCCTCGTCGTCCTCGATGTGCCGCTGGCGATCGTCGTCTTCGCCGGTTTCGTGCCGCTGTTCTTCATTACGAAGGCCGCGCATTCGACTCAGCGCAGCGCCTACCGGCGCACGCGGACGTCGATCGCGAAGGTCATCGTCCACTTCGTCGAGACGATGGGCGGCATCCGTGCCGTGCAGGCGTACCGGCGTCAGCCCGAGCGGCGCGGGACGCTGAGCGATCAGGATGCCCGGTATCGGGATGCGAACACGGACGCCCTGCGCGGGGTGGCCTGGTTCGCCGGGTGGACGCGGTTGATCGGCAACGTCACGCAGACGGTGATCATCGTCATCGGTGCGTGGCTCGTCATCGAGGGGTGGACGCAGATCGGCGTGCTCGCCGCCTTCATCCTCTACCTGCGTCGTTTCTACGGTCCGCTTGATGAACTCGTGCAGGCGTTCAATCTCTACCAGTCCGCCTCAGCGGCGTTGGAGAAGATCGCGGCGGTGCTCGACACCGACCCCGAGGTGGTCGAGCCGACCCAGCCGCAGGCACTGCCTGCGCACGCGAACGGCAATGCGTCTGCCAACGGTCGTGCACTCGATCTCGACGAGGTCCGCTTCGCCTACGCCGACGGTCCCGATGTCCTCCCCCGCTTCGATCTCCACATCCCCGCGGGGCAGATCGTCGCGCTCGTCGGCGCCACGGGCGCGGGCAAGTCGACCCTGGTCAAGCTCGTCACCCGCTTCTATGATCCGAGCGTTGGTCGGATCACCCTCGACGAGGTGGATCTGCGTGATCTCGATGATGCGCAGCTGCGATCGTCGGTGGTCATGGTCACTCAGGAGTCGTTCCTCTTCGCCGGCACTATTGCCGACAACATCCGCATCGGCAATCCTGATGCCAGCGATGACGATGTCGTGGCGGCTGCGAGCGCCGTCGGCCTGGATGCGTACATCCGCCGGTTGCCCGACGGCTATGCCACGGATGTGAAGAAGCGCGGCGGCCGGCTGAGTTCTGGCCAGCGTCAGCTCGTGTCCTTTGCCCGAGTGTTCCTCGCCGATCCGGACGTCGTCGTTCTCGACGAGGCGACCGCGCACCTCGACATCCCCTCCGAGCGACTGGTGCAGAACGCTCTGGCCACGGTGCTCGAGGGCAGGACAGCGATCATCATCGCTCACCGCCTGTCCACCGTCGAGATCGCCGACCGCGTGCTCGTCATGGAATCCGGTCGGATCATCGAGGACGGCACACCCGACGAACTCATCTCCGGCACCGGGAAGTTCGCGCAGCTGCACCAGGCCTGGCGCGACTCCCTCGTGTGAGGTCACTCGCTGATCAGCGGCACGAACCGGTATCGGCCGTGATGAGTGATCGTCAGCCCGTCGGAGCCAGGGCCGTCACGGACGACGCGGAGCATCTCCCCCGCTACGGGAATGACCATCGTGGCACCGACGGCCAGCTGATCGACGAGCTGGTCGGGTAGTGATTCTGCCCCTGCGGAGACGAGGATCCGGTCGAACGGTGCCTCAGCCGGGAGACCGAGGGCACCCGGAACGGCTTCGTGGATGGCCACCTCGGCGAAGGTCTCCCGGTCTGCGGAATCGGCGATGACGGCCCCGATGGCCGACCGCGAGGATTCGACGAGCTCGGGATGCCGTTCGACACCGAGCACCCGCCCGGTCGGCCCGATGAGGACGGCGAGCAGCATCGAGGTCCACCCGGACCCTGATCCGAGGTCGAGGACTGTGTCGCCCGGCTGCGGATCAAGCAGGCGAAGCATGTCCGCGACGGTGCTCGGCTGCGAATTCGTCTGTCCGTGCCCGATCGGCAACGGAACGTTGTCAGAGGAATTCTGACGTTCCGCCACCGGCAGGAACGGTTCGCGCGGAACCCGGGCGAACGCCTCGGCGATTCGATCGCGCGTCGCATCCGATGTCATTGCTCCTCCGATCCACGACGGTCTTCGGTACGTTCCCATTGTGCCGATCCGCGCCGAGGGCACAATGGCGCCACCGAGTATCGTTGTGCCGTGACTCAATCTGATCTCAGCCGCGCCCAGAGCCTCATCACCTCGATTCCCGACTATCCCGAACCGGGAGTGGTCTTCCGCGACATCTCCCCGCTGCTCGCCGATGGTCCGGCGATGCGGGCCGTCACCGAGGCGCTCATCGAACCTTTCGCAGGTCAGTTCGATATCGTCGGCGGGCTCGAGGCCCGTGGCTTCCTCTTCGCCGGTGCCATCTCAGCGATGACGGGAGTCGGAATCCTGCCGATCCGCAAGGCCGGAAAGCTCCCCCGCCCGGCGGCTGCCGTGTCGTACACGCTCGAATACGGCACCGCCACGATCGAAGGTCCCGATGTCCTGAAGAAGGGCGAGCGCGTCCTCCTCATCGATGACATCCTCGCCACCGGCGGGACACTCACAGCGGCCCAGTCCCTGGTCACCGATCTCGGCGCCGAAGTCATCGGCTCAGCCGTCGTCCTTGAGCTCACCGCGCTCGGCGGACGCGAGCACACGGGCGAGGTTCATACCCTCTTCGCGGAGTGAGGCGCCTCAGCCGATTCGGACACCCTCAGCTGATTCGAATGAGGGCGTCGCCGGCAGAGATCGGTCCCGCCTCGGCGAGGGTCAGGTTCTCCGCGTCGGCTTCGAGGACGACGACCGGAACGACCACGGACTTCTCCGCCTCCCGTGCGGCTGCCAAGTCCCAGACGACGATCTCTTCGCCGGCCTCGATCTGCTGCCCGGCCTCGGCACGGAGCGTGAAACCCTCTCCCTTCAGGTGAACGGTGTCGATGCCCAGGTGGACGAGCACGCCCTGATCGGGCCGGTGGGAGATGACGAAGGCGTGGGGCTTGAGGCTCGCCAGCTTTCCCGAGACAGGAGCCGTGACCGTCAGGGTCGTGGCCTCGCCGGGGTCGATGGCCGCGCCGGGGCCGACGAGCGCTTTTGCGAAGACGGGGTCGGGAACCTCCGTCAATGGGATCACCGTGCCGGTGATGGGTGCAGCGATCGTGACTGCCATAGTCAGCAGGCCGCCTTTCTCCAAAATCAGTTGTACTTCGCCTAGACTGACCTCAGACTACAGACAAGGATCACTGTCGACCAGCAGATGCTCACCGGCGAGCAGAGGAGACGAAGACGTGACTCAGCCCATTAGGTCTTCGATGTCATCGACGAGGTTGTCGGCCTCCGGACCGACGACGACCTGGACCGCGCTCCCCTGCACCACCACGCCGAAGGCACCGGCTGCCGTGAGCGCCTGTTCGTTGACGAGAGAGTCATCGTCGACCTCGACGCGCAGGCGAGTGATGCACGCTTCGATGTCGTCGATGTTGTCGGCACCGCCCAGTCCGGCGAGGATCTGCGCTGCTTTGTCCATGTCTGTCACCTTCATCTCCGGCGTCCACGCGCCGGCGTCGATTTCACGTTCTGCGATCTGCGTCACAAGTCTACGGCGATTCGTGCCCAACTGCCCCATTTCCGAGGAGGAACCCGATGACCACCGCATCCGCTGAGGCACCGAAGAAACGCAGGAAGGCGATACCGGGATTCGCCCAGCTCCAACGCGTCGGCCGCTCGCTCATGCTCCCGATCGCCGTGCTGCCGGCCGCGGCCCTGCTGATGCGCTTCGGCCAGCCTGACATGCTCGGTGCCGATGGGCTCGGCCAATTCGCGGACTGGCTGTTGCCGGTGGCGACGGTCTTCGCGGCCGCCGGTTCGGCTCTGTTCGACAACCTGCCGCTGATCTTCGCCGTCGGTGTGGCCATCGGCTTCGCGAAGAAGGCCGACGGCTCCACGGCATTGGCCGCCGTCGTCGGCTATATGGTCCTCACCGGAGTCTTCACCGCCATGGCTCCGGGCTTCGGCTCGGACAACGGCGAGGGCGAGAACGTCATCAACTTCGGAGTGCTCGGCGGAATCGTCGTCGGCATCATCACCGCCCTGCTCTATCAGCGCTATCACCGGATCAAGCTGCCCACCTACCTGGGCTTCTTCGGCGGTCGCCGTTTCGTTCCGATCGTCACTGCGGTTGCGTCGATGGTCATCGCCGTGATCATGGCGCTCATCTACCCCGTCTTCGACGCCCTCATCAACAAGGGCGTGGGCGGCTTCCTCATGGAGCACGGAGCCAACCCGGGCACAGGGTTCGTCTTCGGCACGATCAACCGACTCCTCATCCCCTTCGGACTGCACCATCTGCTGAACAACCTGCCCTGGTTCCAGCTGGGTTCGTGCACAACCTCCTCGGGGGACACCGCGCACGGCGACATCACCTGCTTCTTCTCCGGTGTGGACGGCACGGCCGACTGGACAGGGTCGTTCATGACCGGCTTCTTCCCGATCATGATGTTCGCGCTGCCGGCCGCAGCCCTGGCGATCTACCGCACCGCCCATCCGAAGCGTCGCAAGGTCGTCGGCGGCATCATGCTCTCGGTGGCGCTGACCGCGTTCATCACCGGAATCACGGAACCGCTCGAATACGCCTTCGCCTATGTCGCATTCCCGCTCTACGCGGTCCACGCCGTACTCACCGGCACATCATTGGCGTTGGTGAATGCGCTCGGCATCAAATCCGGATTCGGCTTCTCGGCCGGGGCGCTGGACTATCTGCTCAACCTCGGACGAGCGTCGGAACTGTCCGGCGGCATCGGGCCGGTCCTGCTTCTGCTGGTCATCGGCCTGGCCTATGCCGTCATCTACTACTTCCTCTTCCGGTGGGCGATCATCAAGTTCAATCTGCACACCCCCGGCCGCGAGGACGAGACCGACACCGGCACCGGTGCTCCTTCGGTCTTCGACGAAGCCCAGATCGCCGCCGAAGAGTCCACGGGCAAGAAGCGCGCACAGGACGAGGGCAGAAGCTGACCGACCAAAGCTGACCGTCCATGGAATGCTCCGGGGCCCGGTGACGTTATACGCTCGGTTCGGTGCCCTCACCGGGTGCCGAACCGGCGGACCCGATCAGCCTCGGATCCGTCCTGACCAGTGCATACGTGACGAAAGGCGGCACCATGACGGTTCCCACACTCACTCTCAACGACGGCAAGACGATCCCGCAGCTGGGATTCGGCGTCTTCAAGGTCGACCCCGACGAGACCGAACGCATCGTCACCGACGCCCTCGAAGTCGGCTACCGCCACATCGACACCGCTGCCGTCTACGGCAATGAGGAAGGCGTGGGCCGGGCCATCGCGAAGTCCGGGATCGCCCGCGACGAACTCTTCGTGACGACCAAGCTGTGGAACGACCGCCACGGTGCGGAAGAATCCAAGCGGGCCCTCGGAGAATCCCTGGAGAAGCTCGGGCTCGACCACGTCGACCTCTACCTCATCCATTGGCCGACCCCGGCGAACAAGAACGCCGTCGAGACCTGGGAGGCCTTCCCCAGCTACCGCGATCAGGGCCTGACCACCTCGATCGGCGTCTCGAACTTCGACCACCGCTTCCTGCCGGAGATCCTCGACACGGGCATCATCCCGGCCGTCGACCAGATCGAGGTCCACCCGCAGTTCCAGCAGGTCGAGACCCGTCCGCTGCTGGCCGAGCACGACATCAAGATCGAAGCCTGGGGTCCGCTGGGCCAGGGCAAGGTCGACTACGCGAACACCGTCATCGGTGAGATCGCCGCCGCCCATGAGAAGTCCTGGGCTCAGGCAATCATCCGCTGGCACCTGCAGAAGGGCCACGTCGTCTTCCCGAAGTCGAACAACCGCGACCGCATGGAACAGAACTTCGACGTCTTCGACTTCGAGCTCACCGACGCCGAGGTGGCAGCCATCGACGCGCTCGAAAACGGCGGCCGCGTCTCGGCCGATCCCGCCGAGGTGAACTGACCCGGTCAGGTTCGGGCAATGCGAAAGCCGCCGAGGCGACTCGCCCCGACCAACGGTCGTGACCGAGGTGGCCGGTTGAGCAGTCAGGTCGAACAATGACGAAGCCGCCGGAGAGTCGGAACTCTCCGGCGGCTTCGTCGTTCTCAGGCAGCGGCCCGCACCGTGGCGCTCACTCCGCCGGTTGACCGTCGACACCGAGGACGACGGCGTCGATGAGCACCGGTCCGTCGGCCTGCAGGGCCTCGCGGTAGGCGGTCTCGAATTCCTCTCGGGTCGTGGTCCGGCTGGCCGGGACTCCGTAGCCCTGCGCCAACGACCCGAAGTTGATCGCGCCCAGGGTCAGCCCCGGGGTGTCAGGGACACCCATCCGTTCGGCGAATCCGGAGAGCGCACCGTAGCCGGAGTTGTTGACGATGATGAAGATCGTCTTCGTGCCCAACTGGGCAGCCGTGTACAGAGCCGTGAGCCCGTAGTTCGCGGAACCGTCACCGACGGTGGCGACAATGGTCTTCTCCGGGTCACCGATCGCCAAACCCAGCGCGACCGGCAGCCCGAAGCCGAGCCCTCCCGAGGCCGGGAAGTGGTACGTGCCCGGCCTGTCGATGACGATCCGCTCGAGGTAGTCGAGGTCGAGGGTGGTCGTCTCATTGACGTACACGACGCTGTCGTCGACATGATCGTTGAGCACGGCGAGCACCTCGGTGCCGGTCATTCCCTGCTCTGACCGCGGCGGGGAGGTGACGATTCGAGACCCACGGTCGCCTCGGCGAGTTCCTCGATCCGTCGTCGCTGCAGCGAGGTCGGCGAGCGCGGTCGCGACGTCCGCGACGACGGCGCGGCCGAACGGTGCCCGTGTCGCCTCACGCGGGTCCTGGGTGATCTGGATGACCTCGGTGCCCGGCTCCAGATAGTTCGCCGGCTCCCAGCGGTGGTACCGGAACGTGGCGGCTCCCATGACGAGCACGACGTCGTGGCCGGAGAGCCGGTCGCGCACCGATCGGATGCCCGGAACCAGGACGCCTTCGAAGTTCGGATGGGTGGTCGGGAACGGGCACCGCGTTGGTGAGGGTGCGACGTAGACGGAGGCGTTCAGGCGTTCGGCCAGCACCATTGCGTCCTCATAGACCGTCGGATCAGCCACTGCGGCGGCATCGACCTGCGGGCCGAGGACGAGGGCAGGGTTCTGTGCCCCGTCGAGGACGTCCGTGAGTTCGCGGCGCAGCGACTCCGGCATGGTTCCTGCCGTCGTCACCGAACGCTTCGCCAACAGTGCGTCGTCGGGTAGTGCCGGTTCGTCCCAGTCATCGAGCGGAACGGACACATAGACGGGACCACTCGGCTGGGTAGTTGCCTCGAGTGCCGCCTGCGACAGCGTGCGCGGCACGTCGGTGGCCGCCAGCGGCTCGTGCGAGTATTTCACCAGCGGAGCGGGCAGCGTCGAGGCCTCGACGCTGGCCAGCATCGTCTCCTGACCGACGGTGCGGCGCACCTGCTGACCTGCGAGGACAACTAGCGGAACGTGGCCGTAGTGGGCGTTCGTCAAGGCACCCATGCCGTTGCCCGACCCCGAGGCGGCGTGCAGATTCACCAGCGCCGGCCCTCCCGTGGCCCGTGCGTATCCTTCGGCCATGCCGACGACGACCTGCTCATGCAGACCGAGGACGAACCGGAAATCGTCGCCCAGTCCAGCGAGGAACGGCAGTTCGTTCGAGCCCGGATTTCCGAAGATCGTCGTCATCCCGTGGGCACGGAAGACCTCCAGACTCGCGTCGAGGACTGTCTTCTCTCCGTCTGCCATGTCACTGCTGCTTTCGTTCGTGTCGGGTGTGCTCAGTTCGGGGAGGCGTCGGTGCGGTCTCGCACCGACGCCTCCCAGTGCATGTGGTCAGAAGGGCACGGGGCCCATCGACGAGCGGACGCCGATCCAATGCAGCGTGGTGAAGTCCTCGATCGCCTGCTCGCCGTTGAAGCGGCCGATGCCCGAGTTCTTCTCACCGCCGAACATGACATGCGGCTCGTCGTTGACCGTCGAGTCGTTCACGTGCGTCATTCCCGCCCGCACACCGCGGGCGAAGCGCACACCGCGCTCGACGTCGCGAGTGAAGACGGCGGACGACAGCCCGAATTCAGTGTCATTGGCGATGCGCAGAGCGTGTGCCTCGTCGTCGGCCTTGATGATTCCGACGGCGGGACCGAAGATTTCATTGCGGGCGATGTCCATGTCCATGGTCACATCGGCGAACACGTGCGGGCCGATGAGTCGTCCGTCGATCTGGCCGCCGACGACCTCCCGTGCACCTTGGTCCTTGGCCGACTGAATGAGGTTGGTGACCTCTTCGGCCTGGGAATCGTTGATGATCGGGCCGACGAGGATACTCTCATCGGTGGTGTTGCCGGCGTTGAGGTGTGCCGCCCGCGCGGCGAAGCGCTCGACGAAGTCATCGTAGATCGACGCGTCGACGACGATGCGGTTGACCGCCATGCAGATCTGGCCCTGGTTGAGGAACTTGCCCATGAGGGCGCCGTCGACGGCACCGTCGATGTCTGCGTCATCGAGGACGACGAACGGAGCGTTGCCGCCGAGTTCGAGCGCCACGTGTTTGAGATGCCCCTGAGCCGCGAGTGCTCCGACGCGCTGACCGACCGGGGTCGACCCGGTGAAGGAGATCATCGAGGGAACCGGGTGTTCGACGAAGTGATCGCCGATGATGGCGCCCGAGCCGGGGACGACTGACAGCAGTCCGGCGGGCAGCCCGGCCTCTTCGAACACCTCGGCCAGGATGAGCCCACCCGAGATCGGGGTGTCGGAGGCCGGTTTTACGACGACTGCGTTGCCGAGTGCCAGAGCCGGGGAGACTGTGCGGATGGACAGATGCAGCGGGAAGTTCCACGGCGAAATCACCCCGATGACTCCGCGCGCCTGGCGGTAGACGCGGTTCTCCTTGCCGGGGAACGACGAGGGGTGGAGGGTGCCGTGAGCCCGCGTTGGGAACGTCGCGGCTTCGCGGGTGATGCCGATGGCCGAGGAGATCTCGATGTCGGCCTTGAGCGCCGAGGCTCCGGCTTCGATGCGCAGCAGAGCGGCGATCTCGTCTCGGCGCCGTTCGAGGACGTCGGCGGCGCGGGAGATCACGGCAGCGCGTTCGGAGGCCGGAAGGGCTTCCCACTCGACCTGAGCCTCCGCGGCCGCCTCATACGCTTCGTCGAGGTCGGCGGCGTCGGCACCGTTGAAGCTGCGCAGCTCCTGTCCGTCGAAGGCCGCAGTCACTCGGACCGGGCGGTCGGAGGATCCGTCGCGCCAGCGACCGCCGATGAAGGTTCCGCCCTGAAGGCGTTCGATGACCTCGGCGGCCGATGCTGAGGTGTCGGGTACGGACGTTGTGGTATCTATGGACATGGCGAACTCTCTGAAGCAGGTGTCGAAGACGACCAGTCCGTGGCGGGCTGGCCTCCGAGGCAGACGTGATGCAGCGGATGCTTCGAGACTATGCCGCCCTCCGGAATTCGGCCAATAGAATGTCCACATCCGCGTATAGACTGTGTTTATAATCCTGCATGGCCAGTATAGATCTGACACTTCTGCGGACGTTCAACGCGATCTTCGAGACACGGAATCTCACGAGAGCGGCCCACGAGCTCTGCGTCACCCAGCCATCGGTGAGCTACGCCCTCTCTCGGCTGAGGAAGCAGCTGGGCGATCGACTGTTCGTGCGCACTGCCAGCGGCGTCGAACCCACGGTGCGCGCCGAGGAGCTCTATATGGTCTTTGCCCGAGCGGTGTCCGAGATCGACGCAGCCGTCGATGACGATTTCGATCCATCAACGACAGAAAAGGCATTCCGGCTCTGCCTCTCCGACCTCGGCGAGCTCACCTTCCTCCCCGCCATCAGCGCACGCATGGCGTCCGAGGCCCCGCACGCCGCGCTGGAGATCGTGCCGATGCACATCAACGACGTCCGCGAATGGATGCGCCGTGGTCAGGTGGATGCCGCAGTCGCCAGCATCGATCTGCCCGGCCTGGAGAAGCGAGAGCTGATCGCCGGCGACCGGTATGTCTGCGCGATGCCCGGCGGCGCCGGAGGAACGGGTGAAGAAATGAGCCTGGAGGAGTTCACGAACGCACGACACGTCGTCGTCGACCAGGCCGCCGGACACGACCAAGTCGAAGCGGCCATCTCCGCGCATGGCATCGACCGCCGGGTCGTCCTGAGGGTTCCCCATTTCTCCGTGCTTCCCCAAGTTCTTCCGCTGGGCAACCTCGTCGCCATCATTCCGATGCATGTGGCACAGACCTTCGCCGCGGACTGGGATTTCGATATTCGGGAACTGCCTGTCTCCGTCCCGTCGTTCGACGTCTCTCTGTACTCACAGCCCGCGGACCTGCTGCTGCCGGCGACCCAATGGTTCATGGACCTCGTCGCCGAGACGGCGGCGACCGGAGCGGCATGACCGGTCCCACCCGCACCATTGATGCCTTCTATATCCATTAGCAAGAGAATCTAGTGGCCCTATGTGGTCATGGCTTCTAGAGTCGGTTGTCACGACCAGTGCACTGTCCTGCAAACGCAGCACCTGGTCAATGGTCGGTCTGCCGGATCAATGAGGAGCCCCTATGTCCACCACCCATGCACCACTCACAACCGAGGCGTCGACGAAGAGCCAGCAGCGCAAGGTCGCCGCCGGCACGCTCATCGGCACCACCATCGAGTGGTACGACTTCTTCATCTACGCCCAAGCCGCCGGACTGATCTTCGCGGATCTGTACTTCAAACCGCTGGGCGCCGAGAGTTCGGCGCTGGCCCAGATCGTCTCATGGGCGTCTTTGGGAATCAGCTTCCTCTTCCGCCCCCTCGGCGCCGCAGTCGCCGGACACCTCGGCGATCGCCTCGGCCGTAAGACGATGCTGGTGCTGTCGCTCATCCTCATGGGCGGGGCCACCGCTCTCATCGGACTGCTGCCGACCTATGCGACGTGGGGCGTCTGGGCTCCTTTGCTACTCGTCTTCCTCCGCGTGCTCCAGGGGTTCTCCGCTGGAGGCGAATGGGGCGGAGCAGCGCTCATGGCCGTCGAACACGCCCCGGCTCAACGTCGCGGATTCTTCGGCGCCTACCCCCAGATCGGCACTCCCCTGGGCATGGTTCTCGCAACCGCAGTCATGTTCGTCACCACCACAGTTCTCAGCCCCGAGGCGTTCCTGGCATGGGGGTGGCGCATTCCCTTCCTCCTGTCGGTCGTACTCGTCGCAGTCGGCTTCTTCATCCGCCGTTCGGTCGAGGAAAGCCCGATGTTCCGCAGAATGCAGGAGAGGAAGAACGATTCTCATGCTCCGATGACAGTGCTCCTGCGCCATCATCTGTGGCAGGTCATTCGAGCATCCCTGATCTTCGTCGCGAACAACGCCGCCGGCTACCTTCTCATCGCCTTCTTCGTCTCCTACGGCACGAAGCATCTGGGCATGGAACAAGCACCGCTCCTGCTCATCAGCACCGTCGCCGCAGTCTTCTGGCTGGCCTTCACGATGACCGGCGGCATCGTTTCCGACCGCATCGGTCGTGTCCGCACCTACCAGATCGGCTACGCCGTGCTCCTTCTCTGGTCGGTGCCGATGTGCCTGCTCATCGAGACCCGCAGCCTGCTGTGGTTCGCTGTGGCGCTGATTTTGCTCAGCCTCGCTCTCGGCCTGTCGTTCGGCCCGCAGGCAGCGCTCTTCGCGGAGATGTTCCCCACGAGCATCCGCTACTCGGGAGTCTCTCTCGGATACGCGATCGGTGCGGTCGTCGGCGGCGCCTTCGCTCCGATGATCGCCGAGATGCTCGTGGCCGAAACCGGCAGCTCCGTCGCCATTGGCGCCTACATCACGGCGCTGTGTCTGATTTCGCTCATCGTCGTCTCCACCGTCAGGGAGCCTCGCGGCATCGACCTCGACAAGGCAGGCGCCTGAAACGGCCCACCACCTCAACCGGTTATGAAAGGAAAAGTGATGACCACACACGCAACCGCCGACGCAGAGACCTCGACGTGGCCGAGGACGGTCACCGTCATCGGAGCCGCCGGCCTCATCGGTGCCGGCGTAGTCGAAGGGCTGGCGCTCTCCGACGCCGCGGACACCATCTGCCTCACCGATCTCCGTGAGAATGTCCTGCAGGCACACGCCATTGATATCTCCGAGGCGCAGATCCTCGCGGGCACCGACCGAGCCCGGCTGGCGGTCGGAGAGGAGACCGCGCCCGACGAGGTCGATCTCGTCATCGTGGCGGCCTCTGCCCCAGAGACCCCCGACGGGGACCGGAGAGACTTCCTCCGTGACAATCTCCAGCTGCTGCGCAAGATCACCCCGAGCATTGAACGGCTGGCGGGCGCGGAGGGCATCGTCATGCTCCTGTCGAACCCCGTCGACATCCTCTGCGAGGCATTGCGGCGGACCTCCTCGGTGACGCCTGACCGGATCGTCGGGTACAGCGTCAACGACAGCATCCGGCTCCGGGCCGCCATCGGAAGGGTCTTGGGCGTGTCGGGGGCGCGCGTCGGAGGGCTAGTCCTCGGGGAGCACGGTGATGGTCAGGTGCCCCTGTGGGACAACATCACGGTCGACGGCGCCCCGTACGAACTCGATGCCGAGCAGCGTCGCCTGGTTCAGGAGGACATCCTCGGCTGGTTCGCTCGCTGGTCGGCGCTCAAGCCGGGGCGCAGCAGCGGGTGGACGACGCCACGCGGAGTCGTCGCCGATATCGGCAGCATGTCGGCGGGGACGCCCCACCCTGCGTGCGTCTGGACCGGAGGGATCGAATCGGTCGCCGACAGCTTCATCACCCTGCCGACGGTGATGGAGCACGGTCGGATCAGACCCGCCGATGATGCCCTTGCCGTCTCGAGCGAGGTCCGCCAGGGGCTGGAGAAGGCAGCCGAGTCGGTCGCCGTCGCGGCAGCGGATGCTCTGGCTGATCTCCCGACTGCGTGAGCATCGCGAACCAGGGATCCTTCGGGTTCGCCTGCCCACGACTCAGCCGATCACGCGGATCGGCTCTCCCGAAATCCAGGCGGCGATGTCCTCGACAGCCTGCGTGAAGAAGATTCGGTAGGTATCTTCGGTGACGTAGCCCAGATGCGGTGTGAGCACGGTGCGCGGTGTGCTGCGCAGTCGATGTTCGACCGGCAGCGGTTCTTCGTCGTGGACGTCGAGTCCCGCGCCGCGGATCCCGCCGGCTTCCAGCACCGTGATGAGTGCATCGGTGTCGACGAGTCCCGCGCGGGAGGTGTTGACGAGGATGCTGCCTGGCTTCATCGCCTCGAGTTCCGTAGCTCCGACGAGTCCTCGGCTGCGTTCGCTCAGCTTGTAGTGGATCGTCACCACGTCGGCGGTGGAGAACAGTTCGTCCTTGCTCACGGCGCGCGCGCCCAGGCCCTGTGCGCGCTCGGCGTCGAGGTTCTGGCTCCACGCCACGACCTCCATGCCGAACGCCGCACCGACCCGTGCGACCTTCGTTCCCAGTCGTCCCAGACCGACCACGCCGAGGCGGTGCCCATCGAGGTCTCCCCCGACGGTCGACTGCCAGCCCCCGCCTCGGACAGCGGCGTCCTCGGCCGGGATGCTGCGCAGGACGGAGAGGATGAGTCCCCAGGTCAGCTCGGGTGTCGCCGAGGTGGTCGACTCGGTTCCGCAGACCACGATCCCCTTCGCACGCGCCGCCTCCACGTCGATGGAGGCGTTGACCCGTCCCGTGGTCACGAGCAGACGCAAGTCCGGCAGCCGTTCCAGCCGACCGGCGGTGAAGGCGGTTCGCTCCCGTATCGCCACAACCACCTCGGCGCCGGAGAGGACCTGCACCAGGTCATCGTCGTCGACGATGGGACGATCGATGAACTCGACCTCGGCATCGAGACCGCTCCAGTCCGCGAACTTGCCTGCCACCTGCTGATAGTCATCAAGAACGACGATGCGCATTGTGTTCCTCTCCTGAAGTCGTGTGACCTACATCCTAGAGCCGATCGCCGAGGCGGTGCTGACGTGATGTCTGCACCGCCTCGGCGATGGTGGAACCGGCCCGTATCGCTGAGTGTCACCCGAGGGTGAGCGGAATCAGCAACGGACCTTGAGGTGGATCAGAAGCAGACCGCGCCCTTCGACGCCGACTGCACGAGCTTTGCGTACTTGCCGAGCACACCGGTGAGACGGTGGTTCTCGGGCAGCGTCCAGGACTTGCGACGCTCGGCCAGCACCTCTTCGTCGACGTGGAGTTCGATCGAACGAGCCGCGATGTCGACGGTGATCTTATCCCCGTCCTCGACGAGCGCGATCGGACCGCCGTCGACTGCCTCGGGGGCGATGTGGCCGATGCACAGACCGGTCGAACCGCCGGAGAAGCGACCGTCGGTGAGCAGCAGGACGTCCTTGCCGATGCCCGCGCCCTTGATGGCGCCGGTGATCGCGAGCATCTCGCGCATTCCGGGTCCGCCCTTGGGTCCTTCGTAGCGGATGACGACGACGTCGCCCTTCTTCAGTTCTCCGTTGAGCACGGCGTCCATGGCCGGCTGCTCCTGGTCGAAGACGCGAGCGGTGCCTTCGAAGACATCGGCGTCGAAGCCCGCAGACTTCACGACCGCGCCTTCGGGAGCCAGCGATCCCTGCAGCACGGTGAGACCGCCGGTGGCGTGGATCGGGTTGTTGAGCGCGCGCAGGATCTTCCCGTCCGGGTCCGGCGGGTTGATCGACTCGAGGTTCTCGGCCACGGTCTTGCCGGTCACGGTCAGGCAGTCGCCGTTGAGCAGACCGGCGTCGAGGAGGGCCTTCATGATCACGGGTACGCCGCCGATCTTGAAGACGTCGTTCATCACGTACTGGCCGAAGGGCTTGACGTTGCCCAGGTGCGGAACCTTGTCGCCGATGCGGTTGAAGTCATCGAGATCGAGCTCCACTCCGGCCTCGTGGGCGATGGCCAGCAGGTGGAGGACCGCGTTCGTCGAACCGCCGAAGGCCATGACCACAGCGATCGCGTTGTGCAGCGATTCGCGGGTGATGATGTCCTTCGTGGTGATGCCCTGGCGCAGCATGTTAACGACTGCCTCACCCGACTTGCGGGCGAACATCGTGCGGTTGCGGTGGATGGCCGGCGGTGCGGCCGAACCCGGCAGCGACATACCCATGGCCTCGGCGGCCGAAGCCATCGTGTTCGCGGTGTACATTCCGCCGCAGGCACCCTCACCGGGGCAGACGGCGCGCTCGATGGCGTCGACGTCCTTCTGGGACATGGTGCCCGCACGGCAGGCACCGACGGCTTCGAAGGCGTCGATGAGGGTGACTTCCCTCTCCGAGCCGTCCTCCATCTTCGCGGTTCCGGGCATGATCGAACCGTTGTAGAGGAAGACGCTCGAGAGCCCGAGGCGGGCGGAGGCCATGAGCATTCCGGGGATCGACTTGTCGCAGCCGGCCATGAGCACGGAGCCGTCGAGTCGCTCGGCGCTCATCACGGTCTCCACGGAGTCGGTGATGACCTCACGGGAGACCAGCGAGTAGTGCATTCCCTCGTGGCCCATCGAGATCCCGTCCGAGACGGAGATGGTGCCGAATTCCAGGGGGAAGCCACCGGCCTCGTGGACGCCTTCCTTGGCGGCCGAACCGAGACGCTGCAGCGACATGTTGCAGGGGGTGATCTCATTCCACGAGGTCGCGATCGCGACCTGCGGCTTCACCCAGTCATCGTCGCCCATGCCGACGGCGCGCAGCATGCCGCGTGCGGCGGTGGCCTCGAGGCCGTCCGTGACATCGCGAGAACGGGGTTTGATGTCGGGAGTGGTGTTGTCTGTATCGATGCTCATGCAGGCATGCTACGCCCGATTTCAGCATCCGCACGCCGGACTCTCGCATGGTGGAACCTCTTCTGGGAACCATGCGAGAGTCCGCCTGCGAGGCGGTGGTCCGGCCCTGCTTAGATCAGATTTGCGTGACCTATTGCCAGCGCCTAGGGCCCCCGCTCACGGCGTCTCAGGCCTTGATGAGATTGACCGGCTGCTCGCCGTCGTTGATCCGCCTGACCTGCTCGGCGAGGATCTTCACGACCCGTGGTTCGAACGCCGAGGTGTCGCCTCCGACATGGGGTGTGATGAAAGTGTTCGGGGTGCCCCACAGCGCGTGGTTGCGCGGCAGCGGCTCCGGGTCAGTGACGTCGAGAGCGGCATGGAGCCGACCCGTGGCGAGCTCCGCCACAAGCGCGTCCGTGTCGACGACCTTGCCGCGCGCGACATTGACGATGAGCGCATTGTCGGGAAGCAGGCTGAGGAACTTCTCATCGACGAGGCGGTTCGTGCCCTCGTTGAGCGGGGTGATGAGCACGACCACCTCGGTGTGGGGCAGAAGCTCCGGCAGCTCATCGACGCCGTGGATCTTCCCGCGCTCGTCCTCACGTGCGGTCGAGGCGACTCGGGTGAGCTGGACTTCGAAGGGGTCGAAGCGATCGGCGATGGCCGAGCCGATCTCGCCGACGCCGATGATCATCACCCGCCGGTCCTGCAGCGAGCGGTGGCGCTGGTGCTCCCATACCCGCGAGACCTGCGAGCGCACGGCGTCGTCGATTCCGCGCAGACTGGCCAGGGTCAGCGCCAGGGCGAGCTCGGCGGTGCCTCCGGTGTGCACGCCGGAGGCGGTCGCCACCTGGATTCCGCGTTCGGGCAGGTGGGCGACGGGGTCGAATCCGGTCGTCTGCGTGATGACGAGGCGCAGGTTCGGCAGCTCGTCGAGCAGCTCGATCGTCGGCCCGGAATCCATGTACGGCAGGACGACGACGTCGACATCGTCCCGGCTGAGCTTGGCCGACCGTTCGGCATCGGAGAAGACGACGAGGTCGACGTTCGCACGCTGGTGAGCGGGGATCCGAGCGATCACTCGGTTGCGGAGCTCGGAGTTCGGGAAGGCGATTGTGGTGATGGACATGCCCTCATTGTGGCACGCGCCCCTGCCCGGTGCCGAGGGCTTCGTCACTCTGAGATGACGGGCCTCGCCACTCAGGCAGCGCTCGCCACATCACTCGGGCAGTGCTTTCCCGATCCGCGTGAACACGGCCTCGAGCACCTCGAGTTCGGCATCGCTGACATGGTCGAAGAAGATCTCGTCGACGTAGCTCTTGTGCTGGGACCCGGCGGACAGGAATGCCCGCGCCCCCGCCTCGGTCAGCGCCACATTGTGGGCACGCCCGTCATCGCGACACTGGGTCTTCGTCACCAGCCCCGCGTCGACGAGGACCTTGATCCGATAGTTCAGCCGCGACGGCGAGAAGACGAGCTTCTTCGCCAGGGCGCTCATCGTCAGCGTCCGCTCTGGGGCTTCCCACAGCAGGAGCAGAGTGTTGTAGTCGCTGACGTCGAGCCCCGCGTCGTCCTTGAGCTGGACTTCGAGGGCCTGACGGAGGCGCTGCGAAGTCTCGAAATAGGTCCGCCACGCATTCTGCGCCAGCGTCTCCCTTCCGAGCCCGAATCTGATCTCCGTCATTTCAGCCCTCGAGCAGCTGTGCGAACGGGGTGACGTTCGCGGGGTCGAATTCGTCGACGATTCCGCGATTCGCCGAGGAGGCGCCCCGGGTCGCACCCGCTCCTGCACGTCCGCGCAGATCGGGATCGGCCACCTCGGCGAGGTCGTCATTTCCGGCCCCGATGATGGTTGCGGTCAGGGACACGAGCTCCTCCCCCGCCTGGCGGATGCGGGCGGTCAGCGCGCGGCCGCCTTCGACGGTCCCCCAGTCGTCGGTCGCGGCGAACACCGTGGTGGGCACGACGACGCCCTTGAGGTAGGACAGCATCGGCCGCAGCACCGCGTCCCCGGCCAGCGAATGGCGGGCGGTGCCGCCGGTGGAGGCGATGAGCACGGGTTTGCGGCTCAGCGTCTTGTCGTCGATAAGCTGCCAGAACAGGGTGTGCAGTCCGACGGGGGCGGCCTTGTACACCGGTGCGACAGTGACGATCGCATCGGCGGCGGCGATGGTCGCGAAGGCCGACTCCAGCGCTTCGGAGCGGAACCCGGTCAGGGTCATATCCGTGAGCGCAGTGGCGAGGTCGCGGACGTTGATGACGTCCGTGGTCACGTCGATGCCCACCGATTCCCCCGCCGAGGCGGCCTGGCCGAGGACCCGGTTCGTGAGCTTGAGCGTGGTCGAGTCCTCGCTCAGCGAGGTGGTCACGGCCACGATGGTCATCGTGTTCGTGCTCATGAGCGGTCGGCTCCTTCCGGTGTCGCATTCTGGGCGGCTTCGGCGGCGCGGGCCTGGCGGTCTTCGTAGGCCCGCGATCCTTCTCCGCCGCCGGGGATCGGGTCACGGCCTTCACGATGCCGGATGACGAGGGATTCGTGGGTCGGGGCGTCGGGGACATCGGCCGGGCGGCCCTTCGCGAACTCCTCGCGGAGGACGGGGATGACCTCTTCGCCGAGGAGGTCGAGCTGTTCGAGCACCGTCTTCTGCGGCAGTCCCGCATGGTCGATGAGGAAGAGCTGGCGCTGGTAGTCCCCGGCCCAGTCGCGGAAGCTCAGGGTGCGCTCGATGACCTGCTGCGGCGAGCCGACGGTCAGCGGAGTCTGCGTCGAGAAGTCCTCGAGGCTGGGCCCGTGGCCGTAGACCGGGGCGTTGTCGAAGTAGGGACGGAACTCGCGGACGGCGTCCTGGGAGTTCTTGCGCATGAACACCTGACCGCCGAGGCCGACGATCGCCTGACTGGCCTTGCCATGGCCGTAGTATTCGTAGCGCTGGCGGTAGAGCTGAACCATCCGCGCGGTGTGCGAGGTCGGCCAGAAGATGTTGTTGTGGAAGAACCCGTCGCCGTAGTAGGCGGCCTGTTCGGCGATCTCGGGGCTGCGGATCGATCCGTGCCAGACGAACGGCGGCACTTCGTCCAGTGGGGTCGGGGTGACGGTGAAGCCGTTGAGCGGCGTACGGAACTTGCCTTCCCAGTCGAGGTTCTTCTCACGCCACAGACGGTAGAGCAGGTTGTAGTTCTCCACGGCCAGCGGGATGCCGGCACGGATGTCCTTGCCGAACCACGGGTAGACGGGGCCGGTGTTGCCGCGGCCCATGATCAGGCTGATGCGACCATCGGAGAGGTGCTGCGCGTACGAGTAGTCCTCGGCGATGCGCACGGGATCAGTTGTGGTGATGAGCGTGGTCGCCGTGGAGAGTTCGAGCTTCTCCGTCTGTGCGGCGATGTTGGCCAGCAGGACCGGCGGGTTCGCCGGAGCCACGAAGGGCGGGTTGTGGTGCTGCCCGGTGGCGAAGACGTCGAGTCCGACCTCCTCAGCCTTTTTGGCGATCTCGACGGTGTTCTTGATCCGCTGGTTCTCGCTGACGGTGGTGCCGTCGGTGGGGTCGGTGGTGACATCGCCGATGGTGAAGATTCCGAATTCCATGACGCCTCCTGCATCTGGGCTTCTGCGGTTCTCGCGGCCGCCCTGCTGATCGGACTAACTTCAATTTTGAAGTAACTAGTTGAAATCTTAACAGACGTGCTCGCGAAAGTATTCCCGGCCCCTGAGCGGGCGTCTGGACGGCCCGAGCACGCTATCGCCGCAAGCAGCCGATTGCTGGGTCGATCCACGGTGATTCCCGCCCGACTTTCACCGTGGATCGACCCAACAATGCACGAAAAGCGGCTCCCGCCCGTAGGCAGGAGCCGCTTTCAGTCCGGCAGCAGGAGCCGGATCAGATCCAGAGGGCGGGGTCCTCGAGGACGAAGTCCGGATGCTTCGTCGACGGTTCAGCTCCTGCCTTCGCCGAGGCGGCGCCGTCCTTCTTCTTCGAGCGCACAGTTGCGGGGATGCCCACGGCACTCGAGTCGGCCGGGACGTCCTTGACGACGACGGCGTTGGCTCCGACCGCAGAATTGTCGCCGACGACGACCGGGCCGAGGATCTTCGCGCCGGCTCCGACGAGCACGTGATTGCCGATCGTCGGGTGACGCTTCGTCTGCGCCATCGAGGTACCGCCGAGGGTGACCTGGTGATAGAGCATGACATCGTCGCCGACTTCCGACGTCTCGCCGATGACGACTCCGTTGGCATGGTCGATGAAGAAGCGCCGCCCGATCCGAGCCCCCGGGTGGATCTCCACTCCGGTCAGCGTCCGCACGAGCTGGGACATCAGTCGCGCCGGAACCTTTCCGACGTCATGCTGCCACAGCCGGTGGAGTCCGCGGTGCGCCCAGATGGCATGCATCCCGGGGTAGGAGACCAGGGAGACGAAATCATTGCGCGCCGCCGGATCGCGTCGCTTCACCGTCTCGAGGTCTTCTCTCAGCGTCTCGCGCACACCGGGTCGGCTCAGCCCATAGGCGGCCGCACCCGCAGCCGCTGCGGCCGCTGCCCACAGTGCCTTCATCGTTGACTCCCCCTGCTCATTCGTCCTGGTCTGTCTAGTGCAAGTCGGATCCGGTCGGAAGAATTCCCGCAGCGGTCCGAAATCGGACTCTGCAGACAGCGAGGGCGCCAAACCGAAGTCTGACGCCCTCGTGCCGCTGCCATGGAGTCAGTCCATGTACTCGGCAAACAGCGGAGTCGACAGATACCGCTCGCCGTAGCTGGGGATGATGACGACGACGCGCTTGCCGGTGTTCTCCGGTCGAGACGCGACCTTCTCGGCAGCGAAGAGTGCGGCGCCGGAGGAGATGCCGACGAGCAGGCCCTCTTCGAGAGCGACGGCGCGAGCCCGCTCGAAGGCGTCGTCGTTGTCGACATCGACGACTTCGTCGTAGATATCGGTGTTGAGCAACTTGGGCACGAAGTTCGCGCCGAGGCCCTGGATCGCGTGCGGTCCGGCCGTGCCTTCGGTCAGCAGCGGCGAAGCGGCGGGCTCGACGGCGATGATCTTCACATCCGGGTTGGCCTCACGCAGCGCGGCTCCCGCGCCGGTGATGGTTCCGCCCGTGCCGATGCCGGAGACGAAGATGTCGACCTTGCCGTCGGTGTCGGCGAGGATCTCTGGACCGGTGGTGGCCTTGTGGATCTCGGCGTTGGCCTGGTTCTCGAACTGGCGCACGAGGACGGCGCCGTCGGAAGCAAGCTCTTCAGCCTTAGCCACTGCCCCCTTCATACCTTCGGCCTTGTCGGTGAGGACCAGTTCGGCTCCGAATGCGCGCAGCAGAGCGCGACGTTCCTTCGACATCGACTCGGGCATCGTCAGCTTGACCTTGTAGCCGCGGGAGGTGCCGACCATGGCCAGCGCGATGCCGGTATTGCCCGAAGTCGCCTCGACGATGGTTCCGCCGGGCTTGAGTTCGCCGGATTTCTCGGCTGCGTCGATCATCGCCACGCCGATGCGGTCCTTGACGGAGTTGCCGGGGTTCGAGGATTCGAGCTTCGCCACGATCTCGGCGCCCGACCGGTCACTGGCCTTGTTGATGCGGACCAGCGGCGTGCGGCCGACGAGTTCGGAGACATTGTTGAAGATGGTCAAAGTAAGTCCTTTCACGATTCTTTGTGCACCGCCGTCGGCGGCCACTCGCCGTTCGGCGGACGTGCACCTGAACGGGTGGAGCGACAGCTTGCATCTCGTGGTCCGAGACGGCTTGCCCTCATCATAACCACGCCGACCCTGAACGTGTTCCCAGATATGTTGCTCAACAATCTGTGTTCGCTGGGGGCGAAACTTTATGGCGACACCTATCACATACGCGAGATAGCCGCATATCCATCCACCCGCTTGAGCGCGGGATGCGATCAACCGCTGAGCAATCGGTGGACACGATCACCGAGGCGGCCCTCCCCCGAGATCGCGCCCGAGCGCTGCGATCGGGCGGAGTCTGAGACGGTCTCAGGTGACCGATACGATTGTCCTCATGGCTATTCATCCCATCGTCGTCTATGGCGAGCCCGTTCTGCATCGTCGTGCCGAGAAGATCACCGAGTTCGACGAGGACCTTGCCGAACTCGTCGCAGACATGCACGAGACGCTCGACGCCAGCAACGGTGTCGGACTGGCCGCACCGCAGATCGGTGTCGGCAAGTCCATCTTCGTGTTCAACGCCGACGATGACTATGGGGTGCGTCGTCGCGGAACCTTCGTCAATCCCGTGCTCATCGCCTCGAAGGTTCCCGACACCCGTCCCGATCCTGACGATGAGACCGAGGGATGCCTGTCGGTTCCGAGTCTCGATTTCCCCCTCAAACGTGCCGACCGAGTCACCGTCAACGGCTTCGATGAGAAAGGCGAACCGGTGACCCTGAGCGCTGACGGCTGGTTCGCCCGCATCATGCAGCACGAATACGACCACCTGCAGGGAACCCTCTACGTCGACCGTCTCGACAAGCGGTGGTCGAAGAAGTGGAAGAAGGCCCAGCAGGCTCACGGCTTTGATCAGCCGGGCCTGTCATGGATGCCGGGAGTCGACCCCGACCCCTTCGGTCACTGAGCCAGGGCCGAGCTCAGGCTTCGAGTTCGTCCACGGACTTCTGAGCCGCAGCCAGGCGGGAGTCGAAGTCGTCGAAGTCATCGGCGGTCTGGTCGAGTTCGGCGACGAGCCCGGAGATGATCGACGACTGCGAATCCGCATCGATGCGCAGCTCCCTGAACTGCCAATCGGCGGAATCATCGGCCGCGGTGCGAGACAGCACATCGAGCACCCGATCGCCGAGCTCGCGGGAGCGTTCGGAGTTGTGCAGCAGCATCAGCTGCTGATCGAGTTCGAGCAGCCGCTCATAGTATTCGTGCATCGACTCCACGCGGCGCGCCATCGACGAGAAGGCGACGGCCAGCTTCGACAGATAGGTCTCCACCGACTTCGCGGTTCCCGCATCGCGGATGCCTTCGATCTCCTCGCGCAGGCTGACGAGTTCCTGCAATCGCACTCCGATGGAGGCCACAGCATGGTCCAGGTCGACGCGGGAGACGTGGTCTTTGAGTATCGGATGTGTCCAGGCACGGGTGCGCACGATCTTGCGGGCGATTGTGACAGCGAGATGGAACAGACGCTGCTCGTCGGTGTCCCGGCCTTCCTTGCGCCCTGGCAGATAGCCGAGACTGGCCGGAGTCACCCACTGGGCGCCTGAGACCTTGCGCCGATTCTTGCGGCTCAGACGCTTCGGATCACGCAGGTATTTGGGGCCCGTGACCGCGGCGAAGATTCCGGTGCCCAATGCCGTGGCCGCACCCATTCCGCCGAAGGTCAGTGCGGCATCGGCGAAACCCGAGACCAGAGCCAGTCCCCCGGGCGCCGCGAATCCCGCGGTCACGGCGGTACCGGCGGCAGTGCCGCCCTTGAACAGGACGCTGGAGCGGAAGAAGTTCCGGCTCATCCCACCGGTGAGCATGATCGCGCTCGGAGCCCCGGCCGTGTAGCGGTATCCGCGGGCGCTCCAGGCACGCAGCACCGCCTCGTTGACGCTGTCGGGCACGAGCACCCGATAGATCGGTGCGGACTTCCCGCATTCGCTCTTCCACAGCGATTTCCACTCAGACACCGCTTCACCTCCACGCGTGTGGGTCACGCACTCGGCCCTGTCCCTGCGGGCCATCGGTTGCGGGGAATGCGAACAGCCACACCCTCCGCTGTGCTCGGGAAACCGGTCGGTTCCCTTGGACGCACAGTCTAGAGGGTGTGGCTGGATCAATCCTGAGTCCTGCTCGGCACCATCAGGCGCCGGCATCGACCAGGATCAGTGCGGACCTGTACTCAGCCGTTGATCTTCGCGAGGATGAGGTCCTTGGCCTTTCCGGCATCGGCCTGTCCGCGGGTGGCCTTCATGATCGGACCCATGAGCGCGCCGATGGCCTGCATCTTTCCGCCCTTGATCTTCTCGACCACGTCGGGGTTGGCCGCGATGGCCTCCTCGACGGCGGCTTCGAGTGCACCGGTGTCCTCGACGATTTCGAGGTCGCGGGCCTTCATCACCTCGGCGGGCTCGCCTTCGCCGGCTGAGACTCCGGTGAGCACATCCTTGGCCAGCTTGTCGTTGAGCTTGCCCTCGTTGATGAGCTCGACGAGTCCTGCCACCTGGGCAGGTGTGACGATCTCGGTGGGGTGCTTGTCCTCCTGGTTGGCCAGGCGGGCGACCTCACCGGTCCACCACTTGCGTGCCGCGGCCGGCTTCGCACCGGCGGTGACGGTGTCCTCGATGGCTTCGAGCAGTCCGGCGTTGACGATGTCGCGCATCTCCAGGTCGGAGAACTTCCATTCCCCGAGGAGGCGGCGGCGCTTCTGCGCCGGCAGCTCGGGCAGACTCGCCCGCAGCTGATCGACCCATTCGCGGGACGGCTGCAGCGGGACGAGGTCCGGCTCGGGGAAGTAGCGGTAGTCGTCGGCGTCGGACTTCGGACGCCCCGAGGAGGTCTCCCCGGTCTCCTCGTGGAAGTGACGGGTCTCCTGGACGACCTTCTCCCCCGCTTCGAGGAGAGTCGCCTGGCGGGCGATCTCGAAGCGCACTGCGCGTTCGATCGAGCGGAAGGAGTTGACGTTCTTCGTCTCCGTGCGGGTGCCCAGCGGTGCCTCGGGGCTCTCCCGCAGGGACACGTTGACGTCGGCGCGGACGTTGCCCTGTTCCATGCGGGCCTCGGAGACGTCAAGGGCGCGGAAGATGTCCCTCAGGGTCCGCACATAGGCGGCGGCCACCTCGGCGGCCCGTTCCCCTGTCCCGGTGATCGGGTGGGTGACGATCTCCACGAGCGGCACACCGGCTCGGTTGTAGTCGACGAGGGAATGGTCGGCACCCTGGATGCGGCCGGTGGCGCCTCCCACGTGGGTGTTCTTGCCGGCGTCTTCCTCCATATGGGCGCGCTCGACGGGGACGGTCACGATGGTGCCGTCTTCGAGCTCGACCTCGACCTGTCCTTCGGCCGCGATCGGCTCATCGGACTGGCTGGTCTGGAAATCCTTGGGCACGTCCGGGTAGAAGTAGTTCTTGCGGGCGAACCGGCAGGTCTCGGCGATCTCGCAGCCGAGGGCCAGACCGATCTTGATCGCGTACTCCACCCCCTTCTCGTTGACCACGGGCAGGGACCCGGGCAGGCCGAGGGAAGTGGGGGTCACGTTCGTGTTCGGTCCCCCGCCGAAGGTGTTGGGGGCGGCGTCGAACATCTTGGTCGCGGTGCCGAGTTCGACGTGGACCTCGATGCCGATGACCGGATCGTATTTCTTGATCGCGTCTTCGTATTTCACTTGGCGTTCAGTCCTTCCGCGAGAGTGTCGAGCACGCGTCCGCCGGCGGATTCGAGTGCGGCCTCCAAGGGTCCGGCCACCTCGTAGAGTTTGATGTCCTCACGGGCCGGAGCCAAGATCTGGAAGCCGACGGGCAGACCATCGGCCAGGCCCGCAGGCAGGGACAGTCCGGGAATGCCGGCGAGGTTCGCCGGGATCGTCGCCACGTCACCGAGGTAGAGGGCCATCGGGTCGGCGGCCTTCTCCGCACCGAATTTCAGTGCGGTCGTCGGGGTCGTCGGGGACACGAGGACGTCGCAGGCGGCGAACGCCTTCGCGAAGTCGTTCTGGACCAGGGTGCGGATCTTCTGCGCCGAACCGTAGTAGGCATCGTAGTAGCCGGCCGACAGAGCGTAGGTGCCGAGGATGATGCGGCGCTTGACCTCCGATCCGAAGCCTGCGGCACGAGTGGCCGACATGACGGTCTCGGCGGTGACGGGACCGGATTCCGGTTCGACGCGCAGGCCGTAGCGCATGCCGTCATAGCGGGCGAGGTTCGAAGACACCTCGGAGGGCATGATGAGGTAGTAGGCGTCGAGGGCGTAGGAGATCGACGGGCAGTCGACCTCGACGATCTCGGCTCCGGCAGCGGCAGCGGTTTCCAGCGCTGCCGTGAACGCGGTGCGGACTCCGTCCTGGTATCCCTCACCGGCCAGCTGCTTGATGACACCGAGCTTCTTGCCCTTGAGCTCGCTGGTCTGGGCGGCGCTCAGGAATCCGCCGACCTCATCGGGCAGCGAGGTCGAGTCGAGCGGATCGTGTCCGGCCAGCAGCTCGTGCAGGGCTGCGGCGTCGGCGACGTTTCGGCCCATCGGTCCGACCTGGTCGAGGCTCGAGGCCATGGCGATGATGCCGAAGCGCGAGATCGACCCGTAGGTCGGCTTGACGCCGACGGTGCCGGTGAACGCGGCGGGCTGGCGGACGGATCCGCCGGTGTCGGTGCCCACGGACAGCGGGGCCTGGAATCCGGCCAGCGCTGCGGCCGCGCCTCCCGACGATCCTCCGGGCACGTGGTCGAGGTTCCAGGGATTGCGGGTGTTGCCGAAGGCCGAGTGCTCGGTCGTCGAACCCATGGCGAATTCGTCGAGGTTGGTCTTGCCGAGCACCGGCAGTCCGGCGGCCTTGACTTTGTTGTGCACGGTCGATTCGTAGGGCGGAACCCAGTTCTCGAGCATCTTCGACCCGGCGGTCGTACGCGTGCCTTCGGTGACGACGAGGTCCTTCAGGGCCACGGGCACACCGGCCAGCGTGTGGAGGTCCTCACCGGCGGAGCGCTTGGCGTCGACGGCTTTCGCGGTCTCCAGGGCAAGTTCGTCGGTGACGGTGATGAAGGAGTTGAAGTCATCCTCGGTGGCAGAGATGCGGTCGAGGTGCGCCTGCGTGACGTCGACGGAGGAGAACTCGCCGGACTTCAGTCCTGCGGCGAGTTCGAGGGCGGACTTGTTCGTCAGTTCGGTCATCTCACTCCTCCCCGAGGATCTGCGGAACGAGGAACTTGTCGTCCTCGGCGGCCGGGGCCGAGGCCAGCGCCTGTTCGCTGGAGAGCGTCTCGCCCACGACGTCGGGGCGCATGACGTTCGTCAGCGGGATGGGATGGCTGGTTGCGGGCACATCGTCGTCGGCCACTTCGTTGACCCTGGCGACGTTTCCCAGAATTGTGCTCAGATCACCGGCGAGCGATTTCAGCTCATCGTCGCTCATGGCGATCCGAGACAGTGAAGCCAGATGCTCCACCTGTTCGGGGGTGATTGCGGAAGACTCCGTCATTCCCTGCCTTTCATCGTCGTTTTCACTCGCCACCAGTCTAGTCTCTTCAGCGGACCCGCCCCCGCCGTCAGGTAGCAATTACTAGGCGGAGGGGCGTTCGGGCCAGGTGCGGGTGCCGTGGATGTATCCGGCCATGTCGGCCACGACGCGGTCGGCGTCGGCCTGGGTGAACTCGCCGGCTGAGACTCCGGCCTGAAGGTCGGCGGCGAGATCGGCGATGCGGGTCCGGGCGTCGGCCGCGGTGGCCGCGACGAGTTCGGTGCCGGTGAACGAGGCGCCGACTGCAGGATCGTCGACGATGGTGCCTTCGATGGCCTCGTGGTCGTTCGTCGAGTCGCCAACGAACGCGGTCGCCGACTCTTCGGTTCGCGCGGTGACCGGAGCAGCCGGAGTGCGCATCGAGGTCAGTGCCGGCTGGGCATTGCGTTTCGTACTGTTCGGTCCCGGGTTGAGAACCAGGTCAGCCAGGCCGGCCGTCACCGGCACTGCGGTCAGGGCCGCGGCAACGACCACGCATGTACCGGCGAGGACTTTGGGGATCCATCTCATGTCCCACACTCTTCCACTCGAAGCTGTCTCTGAGCTTGGCTGAGTCTGAACCCCGACTTCGAGTTCGGTCACGAACGAATCACAGCCGCACCATGGAACCTCCCCGAACCGGAATGTATTCCCTCCGGCAGCGAACCGCTAGGAACCGGGCACGGGGCCCGGGCACACCTCAGTCGAGGCTGCCGGTCTCCAGCAGAACCCTGAACTGGTCCTCGTCGAGGACGGGCACGCCCAGCGACTCCGCCTTCTCCAGCTTCGATCCGGCGTTCTCACCGGCGACGACATAGTCGGTCTTCTTCGAGACCGATCCCGCTGCCTTGCCGCCGGCACCGAGGATCGCCTCCTTGATGCCATCGCGGGTGAACGAGCTCAGCGAACCGGTTGCCACAATCGTCAGTCCCTCGAGGGTCTGCGCGGCGGCTTCGACCTCGTCGTCTTCCATCCGCACCCCTGCGGCCGACCAGGTCTCGACGATCTCGACGTGCCAATCGATCTCGAACCAATCGCGGATGCTCTGCGCGATCGTCGGACCGATGCTCTCGACGGCCGACAACTCCTCGAGGCTTGCCTCACGGATGGCCTCAAGGGTGCGGAACTTCGCGGCCAGGGTCCGTGCCGCGGTCGGCCCGACATGGCGGATCGACAAGGCGACGAGCACCCGCCACAGATCCTGATCCTTCGCCTTCTCCAGCTCGTCGAAGAGCTTCTTCGTGTTCGCGCTCGGGGCGCTCGGCTTCTTCGCGGTTCCCCGGGTGTAGAAGTACGGCACAAGCTCACGCTCACCGGTCTCCACTCCCTTGGACTTCTTGTTCCGCCAGATCTTGACCTCCGCCAGATCCTCCGGGGTGAGGTCGAAGAGGAAGGCCTCCGAGGTCAGCGGGGGCGTGTCCGGTTCGGCCGGCGCCGTCAGCGCCAACGCGGCCTCCTCGCCGAGAGCTTCGATGTCGAAGGCCGCGCGAGAGGCGAGGTAGAAGATGCGGTTGGCCAGCTGCGCCGGGCACGACCGAGAATTCGGACACCGCAGATCCTTGTCGCCCTCCTTCTGCTCACCGAGCTCGGTCCCGCAGGACGGACAGTGGGTGGGCATGACGAATTCGTGTTCGGATCCGTCCCGCAGCGCCGCAACCGGGCCGAGCACCTCGGGGATGACGTCACCGGCCTTGCGCAAGGTGACGGTGTCGCCGATGAGCACACCCTTGCGTTTGACCTCGTACCCGTTGTGCAGGGTCGCCCGCTCGACGGTCGATCCGGCCACGGTGACCGGCTCCATCACGGCGAATGGGGTCACTCGCCCGGTCCGACCCACCTGCACCTGGATGTCGATGAGCTTCGTCGTGACCTCCTCGGGCGGGTATTTGAAGGCCGTCGCCCACCTCGGTGCGCGAGAGGTATAGCCCAACGTTTCCTGCACGGCGATATCGTCGATCTTGATGACGATTCCGTCGATCTCGTGGGTGACATCGTGACGGTGTTCGCCGTAGTAGGAGATGAAGTCCTCGATCTCGTCGACGGTGTCGAGGACCTTGAAATAGTCGCTGATCGGCAGACCCCAGGACCGGAACTGCTCGTAGACCTCGGACTGGTGGGCCGGTTCAGGATGCGAATCATCGGCCGGCGTCCACACGGCGATTCCGTGGACGAGCATATGCAGGGGCCTACGTGCCGTGACGGCCGGGTCCTTCTGCCGCAGCGAACCGGCCGCGGAGTTCCGCGGATTCGCGAACGGAGCCTTGCCCTCGGCGACGAGGGAGGCGTTGAGTTCGGCGAAGTCCTCGACGGGGAAGAACACCTCACCGCGGATCTCGACCTCGGCCGGCGGGTGCTCGGTGTCGAGGCGGTGCGGGATATCAGAGATGGTCCGCACGTTCGCGGTGATGTCCTCACCGATGCGTCCGTCGCCGCGGGTCGCCGCCCGCACGAGTTCGCCGTTCCGGTAGAGCAGATTGACGGCGAGGCCGTCGATCTTGAGTTCGCACAGGAACTTCGACTTCACCGAGGTGGCCGACCGTACCCGTTCGTACCAGGCTCGCAGTTCGTCATAGTCGAAGACGTTGTCGAGGCTGTACATCGGACCGATGTGTTCTACCGGGTCGAAGGTCGAGGTGTCGACGACTCCGCCGACGGTCTGCGTCGGTGAGGAATCGGTGACGAGTTCGGGGAACTGCGCCTCGAGGTCTTCGAGGCGGTGGACGAGTTCGTCGTACTCCGCGTCGGAGACGAGCAGGGAGTCCTGATAGTAGGCGGCCCGCAGCTCCTCGATCCTCTCGGTCAGCTGGGCATGGGCCTGAGCGCGAGCGGTCGCGTCGGTGAGGTCGACTCCCTGCAGGTCGGGTGTGGTCGAATCCGAGGTCTGGTGCTCGGGCGTCGATGAGTCGGCATTGTCCGGTGTCGTGGTCATTCGATCTCCTCAAGAGCCCGCCGCAGACCGGCGGCGATGGTCATGGTTCCCCGATTGTGCTCGGGTCCGATCCCCTGCTGGTCCTCCAGCAGCGGCGGGTAGGTCATCGGCAGTTCGGGGCCGGCGATGATCCCGAATTCGCGCAGGCTCGCGACCCCCATGCCGATGCGCGACCACGGGGTGCGGATCCGCTCGCACCACTGGTTGACCGCGTCCGATCGCCCACCGGCCGCCGCTGGCAGGTGGATCCAGGTGCCGAGCCCCGCCTCGGCGAGGATCGCCAGCTGTTCCCAGCTGTGTGGTTTCAGGCTAGCCAACGGCACTGACACGGATCGGGCGCCGGTGCGGCGGACCGCCTCGGCGGCGGGAATCTCTTTGCCCTGCAGGTGCAGAGAATCGAGATCCGGCAGGGCCAGCACGGTGGGCGGGAGGTGGCGCAGCGTGGATTCGAGCGCCGCCCACACCTGGGTTTCGCTGATGGCGGGCAGGCTCGCCCACCCGGACACGGTCGGCCAGGTGCCGGTGAGGACCGGGTTCAGGCGGGATTCGACGAGGCGGACGGTCGGCTGCATGCCCAGGCCCGCGATGCGGTCGGTGAGGGCGGCGATGCCGAAGGCGTAGGCCTGGACGACGTCGCGGCGGGCCCCATAATCGCCGAGCACGCGGGCGCCGGAGCTCAGGCTCAGCGCGGTCACGAGCGTCCACGGTCCCGGCAGGCTGATCTGGACCTGCCCGGGACGGGACGCCCCGTATTCGGCGATCGCGTCGAAGGCTTCGATGAGGGCCGAGTCCTCGAGTCGTTCGTCTTTGCCCGCCGAGGCGGTCAGCCGCCATCCGTAGGAGGTGCGGTCGACGTGGAGTTCGGTGAGCAGACCGACGGCGCGACCGATGGCGTCGGCACCCCATCGGCCCTCGGACTGATGCGCGGTCAGGGGCACCGGCGGAAGCTGGTCGGCGAGGAGATCGAAGCCAGAGGCCGCAGCCTCCCGGACCGGACTTGTCGCGATATAGCCGCGGCGCGGATCGCGGACTCCGGGCAGCCAGATTCCCGTGGTCGTGGCGGCGGGCAGAACTCGGTCAGCCATGCTGGTGGGCGCGGGGGATTCCGAAGACGTCGACATAGAATCCGAACTCGCTTTCCAGGGAATCGATGATGGTCTCGGCGCGGACGAAGCCGTGGGATTCGCCCTTGTACAGACGGTAAATGTACTCCACTCCGGCCAGTTCGAGTGTATCGACGAATTCCTGGGCCTGTGAGGGTGGCACAATCGGGTCGCGGTCGCCTTGCATGACGGCCACGGGCACCTTGATATCGCTGGTCCGACGGATCGGCGACCGGGTGATGTATTCGTCCTGGGCGGCGGGCCAGGGTCCGACGAGACCGTCGATGTAGTGGGACTCGAAGTCGTGGGTGTCGACGACGAAGCGCATGAGGTCGGTGACCCCGAAATACGAGGTGCCGCACGCGAACACGTTCGTCGAGGCCAGGGCGGACAGCACCGTCCACCCGCCCGAGGAGGCTCCGGAGATGGCGATGCGATTCGGATCGGCGAGTTCGGCTGCGATGAGTCCGTTGACGTTGACGGCGGCGACGGTGTCCTCGACGTCGACGACTCCCCACCCGCCGCGCAGCCGGTCACGCCAGGCGCGACCGAATCCGGTCGACCCGCCGTAGTTGACCTCGAGGACGCCGATGCCCTGGGAGGTGAAGAAGCTCGTGCGGGCCGTCATCTCCGGAGTCGCCTGTCCCGTCGGTCCGCCGTGGATCGAGACCACGAAGGGCGGGAGTTCGTCGACGGGAGCGGCGAAGCGCGGGTTGTGGGGCGGGTGGATGACGACGGGCACTCCCCCGAGCTCGCCGACCTGCGGGCGGGAGTAATAGCCCTGGTGGGTGTCGAGGCGTTCGCTGGCGATCTCGGTGAACAGGCCGGTCACCCGGTCGACTGCGTAGAGGACTCCGGGGCGCCTCGTCGACTTCGCCGTCAACAGCAGGTGGGTGCGCCCGAGGTCGAGGAGTTCGATCGTGCCGAAGGTCTCCCCGGTCGTATCGATGGTCTCCCAGGTCGTGTCGGAAGGGCTGAGCCGGCGGCGCACGAGGGATGCGGTGGCCGCCTGCGAGTGGGCCCACACCTCTTCTCCGTCATTGAGGTGCCACCTTGTGCCCAGCTGCCAGAGGGCGCCGCCGATCTCCTCGCCGGTGTCGATGACCGGTCGCAGGCGGTCGAATCCGATCTTTTCGGGCGCCGGTGCCTGCCGGTCGTCGGTGACCAGGGGTCGCGCGGTGACGGGGTCGATGTCGAGACCGTATAACGACCAGTGACCGTGATGGTCGGAGATGACGTGGAGAGAGGAATCCGAGGTGAATTCCGGCTGGAGCAGGGAGATGCCCGGATCGGTCGGGCTCGGCAGTCCCGGATCGGATCTGCGTGGTCGTTCGACGCCGTCGCCGCTGAGCACTCCGACCGCAGGGGTGGCCGGGGTGCGCACATCGACCAGCCACAGGGTGGTTCCGTCCCAGGGCATGTTCGGGTGTTCCCAGCCGATGAATGCCAAGGTGCTGCCGTCGGGTGAGAGCCTGGGCCAGGCCATGAAATGAGAATGGGTCGAGAGCACATTCGTCGTTCCGTGCTTGGTCAGCAGCACGATGGCGCGTTCACGACGGGTGGACCGGCAGTCCTCGCGCACGCACAGCAGTCCCCACGGGCTCATGTGCAGATCTCCGTAGCGGATCCGCCCCGAGGTGTCCGGGGTCAGGGCATGTGGGGCTCGCCCGGGAATGATCTGCCAGACGCGCTGATCTGCGGCGTTGACGAAGTAGATGACCTCGCTGTTCTGGTCGAGAGCCCACGAGGCTCCCCCGTATTCGTGGACGGCGGAGCGGATGTTGAAGCCGGTCGGAATGACCTGCTCACGCTCTCCCGGACGCGACAGTGACGTGCGGACGAGCCCGGTGCGAGCTTTCTCAGCGGGGATCTTCGTCGAATAGAAGATCTCGTCTCCCCGGAAGGCGGCGTCGAAGATCGGAGCGGCACCGGCGGCCACCTCGGCGGCGCCCAGAGGTGAGGACCACGTTCCATAAGGTGCCGTGACGACATCTTGGGGACTTTCCTTCATGCCCCCAGAGTATCGCCAGTGGCCGACATCGGCCCCGAAGCCGTCGTTTAAGTGAGGTGAAGCGGCTCAGGCGCCTGCGAATTCGGGGGCCGGGGTGGTGCGGTCCTTGGCCGTGGAGTCGATGGTGGCCTGACCGAGGACGCGGGTGCCGCGGTAGATCACCATGGTCTGGCCCGGGGCCACTCCGGAGAGCTCCTCATCGACGTCGACGTGCATGAGCTGCCCGGCCGGGCGTGCGGCGGGCACCTCAACCTCGTCGATGATCGGATTCGCCTCGTGCTCGGGCGCCTCGGCGACGAATTCGCCGAGCCAGGCACGGGCCGGCACCGGATCGGCGTGGGCGCGGATCTGCACTTCGCAGTCGATGCCGGTCTCCGGGGTGTCCCCCATGTCCGACGGAGCTGCACCGGCCCAGGAGGTGCGGATGCCGGTCAGATGCGAGACCGCGAGATCGGCGCGTGATCCGACGGTGACGGTGTTCGTCGCCGGGTCGAGGCCGGTGACGAATCGCGGCTTGCCGTCGGCAGCGGGCTTCTCGATGCCCAGACCCTTGCGCTGGCCGATCGTATAGGTCATCGCTCCGTCGTGCTCGCCGAGCACTTCGCCTTCGGAGTCCTTGATGAGTCCCGGACGCATCGGGATCTTGTCGGCCAGCCAGGCCTTCGTGTCTCCGTCGGGGATGAAGCAGATGTCGTAGGAGTCGGGCTTGTTCGCCACGGAGAAACCGCGCTCGGCCGCCTCGGCGCGCACTTCGGCCTTCGACGCCGTCGCACCGATCGGGAAATAGCAGTGCTCGAGCTGGTCGGAGGTGAGCACGCCGAGGACGTAGGACTGGTCCTTGGCCAGGTCCTCACCGCGGTGGAGTTCGGGGCGGCCCTCATCGTCACGGAGCACCTCGGCATAGTGGCCGGTGGCGATGGCGTCGAAGCCGAGCGCCAGGGCCCGGTCGAGGAGGGCGGCGAACTTGATGCGCTCATTACAGCGCATGCACGGGTTCGGGGTGCGTCCTGCGGCGTATTCGGCGATGAAGTCATCGACGATGTCTTCCTTGAACCGCTCGGAGAAGTCCCAGACGTAGAAGGGGATGTCGAGCATTCCCGCCACCCGGTGGGCGTCGCGGGAGTCTTCGATCGTGCAGCAGCCGCGCGATCCGGTGCGCAGGGTCCCGGGCATGCGGGACAGGGCGAGGTGAACGCCGACGACTTCGTGTCCGGCGTCGACGGCACGGGCGGCTGCGACGGAGGAATCGACTCCGCCGGACATGGCGACGAGTACTCTCATGATGCTCCTTGCATCCATCGGGGTGTTGCCGAAACCATCCCGGCTCGGCGTGCCTGGTCGACGACCTCGGGAAGGGCCGCGAGCAGGGCATCGACATCGGCTTCGGTCGTATCGTGACCGAGCGTGAAGCGTTGAGTGGTGCGGGCGGTGTCCTCATCCATCCCGCATGCCAAGAGCACATGGGAGGGACGGGAGACACCGGCAGAACAGGCCGATCCCGTCGAGGTGGCCAATCCCCTGGCATCGAGACCGAACAGCAGCGAGTCCCCCTCGCAGCCCGGGAACGTGAAGTGGGCGTTGGCCGGCAGGCGGTCCGCTCCGCGCGGACCGGAGAGCCGTGCCCCGTCGATGCTCGATTCGATTCCCGCGATGAGGCGGTCCCGCAGTCCCGACAGTCGTGCCGACCGGGCCGCGAGGTCGTCTGTGACGAGGTCGACGGCGGCGGCGAAGGCCACGGCACCGGCGACGTCGAGGGTGCCCGAGCGCACGCTGCGTTCCTGTCCCCCGCCGTGGAGGATCGGCGTCGGGCTCGCTGCGCGGTCGAGCAGGAGTGCGCCGATTCCGACGGGGCCGCCGATCTTGTGCGCGGTGATCGTCATCGCCGTCGCCTTGAGTGCGGCGAAGTCGAGCGGGATCTGTCCGAGCGCCTGCACGGCGTCGATGTGGAAGGGAACGCCGAGTTCGGCGGCGACCTCACCGATCTCGGCGATCGGCTGCAGAGTGCCGATCTCGTTGTTCGCGGCCATCACGCTGATGAGCGCGGTGCGTTCGGGGTCGCGACGCAGTTCGGCGGTCGCCGCGTCCAGATCGAGACGTCCTGCCGAGTCGACGTCGAGGTAGACGGCTTCGGCGCCGAGGCTCTCCAGCCACTCCACGGTCTCGAGGATCGCAGGATGTTCGATCGTCGTCGTCAGCACCCGCGGGCGGGCAGGCTCCGTGAACGTTCCGCTGTTGCGGGCGAGGTAGAGGCCCTTGAGAGCGAAATTGTCCGCTTCGGTGCCTCCGGATGTGAAGATCACCTCCGACGAGGTGGCCGCACCGACCGCGCGGGCGATTCCTTCGCGTGCTTCTTCGATGCGCATCCGTGCCGCCTGTCCGACCGCGTGCAGGGCCGAGGGGTTGGCCCGGCGGGCCAGCTCCTTCGTGTACACCTCAAGCACCTCGGCGGGCATCGGCGAGGTGGCTGCGTGATCGAGATAGATGGGCACCCTGCAATTTTAGGGCGTGAGTCGGGCTACGGCCAGGATCCGTGCGGCATCTCACCTGCGCAGCCGCACATCCGGACGAGTTGTCCGCTGGTATGGCCGACTAAACTGGGTCGGGTGTTCACCGTTTTCACCATCGTCCTCTATGCCGCCACCGGCATCCTGACCCTGTGGTCGATCATCGAGACCATCCGCAATCGCCCGGCCGGCAAGGCTCTGCTCGGCGGTGCCGCACTGCTTCTGCTGCTGCTCATCGTGCAGCTGATCATCTCGATTGCGACCTTCGGCTCCACACATGATGTCGACCCGCTGCTCTACTTCGGCTACATCATCACGGCGATCATGGTCATGGCGCTGGCCGGGTTCTGGGCGTTCGCGGAACTGAGCCGTTGGGGGCCGGGTGTGCTGGCCGCGGCAGGACTGACGGTGATCGTGATGATCGAGAGATTGGACCAGATTTGGCAGTGACCAGGCGCAATCGGTTCGGCGGAGACTCCGCCGACGATGCGAACTCAGCAGGCAGCGCGGACTCCACGGCCGCCTCGGCGAGGGGAAAGACGGGACGGTCGCCGTTCTCGGCGATGCATACCGGACCCGGACGGGCGCTCACGGCGGTGTACGGGGTCTTCGCGCTCTCGGCCACGGCCCGAGCCGGCTACCAGCTCATCCGCGAATTCGATGTCGCGCCGATCGCGTACTCGCTGTCCGCGCTGGCTGCGGTGATCTACATCCTCGCCACGGTCTGCCTGGTCATCGGCAACCGCGTCTCGCACCGGATCGCCGTCGCCGCCTGCGCGATCGAGTTCGTCGGCGTCATCGTCGTCGGCATCCTCAGCCACACCCACCCCGAGGACTTCGCGAAGCCGTCGGTGTGGTCGAACTTCGGCAGCGGATACGGCTATATTCCACTGCTCCTGCCGCTCATCGGCCTGTGGTGGCTGCTGCGCGTCGGCCGCCGCGCAAACCGCGACTGAGCGGCGCATGAGCGGGTTCAAAGCTCATATGCGGTGATCGTGATCAGCGCGTATGAACTTCGAACCCGCGGGTGCTGACACGACGAGCGAACAGCAGCCCCGCCTCACTCCACCTTGGAGGACAGCACGTTCCAGTCGGTGGCGACGGCAGTGAGTTCGTCACCGGTCTTCATCAGCACATAGGGGTGCGCGGTGTCGACCTTGATGGTGTCGCCCTCTTTGTCGTTCGTCTTCACGGCTTCGACGGTGTCGCCGAGGTCGAGGGCGTAGTCCGACGGTGCCTTGATCGTCAGGGTGCACCGCACCTCGCCCATTCCGATCGCACCGTTCTCGGTGCTCAAGGTCATGTCCTCGAACTTGAGGTCCTCATAGGGCTTGCAGTCGACGTCGACCTTGTCGAAGCCGGAGTCCTTGTCCCGCAGGTCACCCAGGTAGTCGCGGAATCCCTTGAATCCGCCTTCCTTGAGTCCTTCGGGGCCCCCGGACTTCGCCTTGCCGTCGACGAGGAACGATGAGACGTCACCGGACGCGGTCGTCAGATCCTCGGAGAATTCCTCGGGTCCCTTCTCCACGGCGCCGCTGTCATCGGCCATGAGGGTGGGCATCTGGTCGGTGGGGATATAGGACGCCGAACGCACGAGCGGATCGGTCGACGCCGATTCCCGGGTCACCAGCATCACCTGGGTCAGTTGCTTGTCCCCATCCGTGGAATTCTTGTCCGCGGTTCCGAAAGCGTAGAACCACATCGGATATTCGGTGAAGTTCGGGCTGCCGGCAACGACCTCGGTGAAGTTCGGTGCGCGCAGCTTCTGCTTCGCCTTGTCCGCGATCTGGATCTGCGCGCGGGTGTGGTCGATGAGCGGTGCCGCCTGGATTTTGTCGAGGTCGGAGCCCTTGTCGCCGAGGGTCTTGTCCAGCGATTCCGTGTAGTTCGTCATGAACTTGCCGGCCTCACCGGGGCGCACCGCCGTGCGTTCGTACGGGGTGGTGTCCGGGCTGCTGGGTTTGGCGATCGGCATGTTCGCACAGCCGCTGAGCACGAGT
The DNA here is from genome assembly GCF_051172395.1 of Brevibacterium sp. H602. Lineage (NCBI taxonomy): Bacteria > Bacillati > Actinomycetota > Actinomycetes > Micrococcales > Brevibacteriaceae > Brevibacterium > Brevibacterium sp. H602. The sequence continues at coordinate 82,933 of NZ_JBPIZD010000005.1, forward strand.
CCGGTGCCCAAGACGGAGGCCGTCACCGCGCGGAAGGACCGCCGGTTCCGCAGGTCCCGTCGCCGAGGCGGCGCTTGGCCGGCCGTGTCCGGCTGCACTGTCGAGATCGGCTGGGTCGCCGGTCCCGGCTCGCCCGTGGCTGTGTGGTCATCTGCCAGTCCCCGGCCGCCTCGGCCGGAGCCGCTGCCGCCTCCGGGTCCGCTGTCGCTGCTGTCCGGTCCGCCGCCCTCGGGTCCGCTGCCGTTCGGGCGTCCGGCGTCCTTCTTCGGCGGGCGGATGCGCGAGGCCCACCAGCGCATGAAGAAGAACACCGAGAATCCGGCGAGGATGATCGTGCCGGCAATGCCGAGCAGGCTGAGTGCGAACACGCCCTTGACGCGCATCTGGAGACTCACCGTCGTTCCGTCGAGACTGTCATCGGAGTTCGCAGGAGCGATGACGAGCACCTGCGGTTCGGCATCGAGACCGAAGGTCTTCGCGACCGTCTTTCCCGTGTCCTGGCTGATCCACCAGTCGCGATCGGCGATATCGGCCTCCGGCTTCTCATCACCGGGAGTGAACCGGTGGGTCGCGGAATTCGGGAACGACACATCACTGATCTGCTCCTGCGCCACCCCGTCGAGGTAGCTGTCGGCGTCAACTCCGCTGGCGGTGCCGACGAACAGCTCCGTGCCCTTCGAGTTCTTCGCCGTCACGGTCACGCTCGAACCCGAATAGGGCACGATCGCCTCGTCGAGGACGACGGCGTAGGCCCCGTCCTTGACCTTGAAGGCAGGCGTCTCGGTGATCTCGTCGGTGCCGACGACCGAGAGCGCAGAGATGACCAGTCCGGCGAGCGTGAGTGCTGCTACGCCGAAGAGGATGGCGGTGATGAGTCGGATTCGCTGGATCAGAACAGTGCCCTCATGAGTGCGGTCCGTGCCTTGGTCACGGCTGGGTCGTCAGCGCCGAGGACCTCGAACAGATCGAGGACCCGCAGGCGCAGGGATTCCTTCTCATCACCGGTGGTGGTGCGGATGAGAGAGATGAGTCGGTTGAAAGCGCTGCCGGCATTGCCGCTGACGACTTCGGCGTCGGCCGCGGCCTTAGCGGCCTCGACGTTCTTGGGGTCCGCATCGGCGGCCGCGATGAGATCGGCCGGTTCCTGGTCGATGAGGCGGCGGCCCAAACCTGCCCGGGCGAGACCGAACTTCGCCTCTTCGTCGGCTGGAGAGTTCGCCAGCGCGGCCTTGAACAGGTTCTCTGCGGTGTCGAAGTCGCCCTTGGCGAGTGCCTCTTCGGCCTCCGGGTGGGCGGGGCCGGCCGGTTCGGGTTCGGCTCCCCCGACGGCCGCATGCCCAGTCACACCGTTCTCACCGGCGAGCTTGAGCAGTTCGTCGAAGTACGCCTGGACCTGCGGTTCGGGCAGAGCACTCTGGAACAGCGGCACGGGCTGACCCTTGATGAGGGCGACGACAGTGGGGATCGACTGGACTCCGAAGGCCTGCTGCAGACGCGGGTTCGCATCGACGTCGACCTTGGCCAGGACCAGACGTCCCCCGTACGAGGTGACGACGCGTTCGAGGATCGGCGAGAGCTGCTTGCACGGTTCGCACCATTCGGCCCACAGGTCGATGACGACGGGCACGCGGTCGGAGATCGCCACTAGGCTCGTGAACGTCGATTCATCGACGTCGAAGACCAGCCCCGGAACGGCGACCGCATTCGGGTCCCCACCGGCCTGGCCACCGGCAGCACCGGCCCCCGGACCGGCGGTCTGACCGCCCTGCTCGGCGGGCATGTTCTTGCTGCGCACCGCCGACAGGTCGAGTCCCTGATTGGGCTGCGTGCTCTCCTGCGAGGGATCCATTGACACGTGGTCTCCTTTGTGACGCGGTCGGTGGGCTCGGCGCAAACCGTGACGCACCTGGTCCATGTTTACCCAACAGAACGTATCAACACCGGTGCGCCCACGGCTATTTCCTCAGCCGTCGGGGAAGGAACACCACGGTGCCGACCCTTCCGCCTCAGCCTGCTTCGGCTCCGGCGAGAGTCTCGAGACCGCCGATGAGCTTGACCTTACCGTCCTTGGGGACGAGGAAGGTGAGCACCTGGGTGGTCTTCGTCGTCACCGGCTCCTTGGTCGTCGCGGAGCCGACGAGTTCCTTCTGCGGCGACGACAGCGACAGGGTGCCGGTGCGGCCTTCCTTCGATTCGGGGCTGATCGTCGATTCGGCGTCGATGACTCCGGTGACGATGGCGGCGTCCCCGGCGGTGCCCTGGGCGACGAGTTCCTTGCCCGGAGTGTACTTGTAGTCGACTTCGGCCTTGCCTTCTTCTGCGCTGGCCTTCTGGTCCTTCTGGTTCTTCCAGATGGACTTCGAGAAGTCATCGGACTCGAACTTCTTCGCCTCCTTCGAGTCCGCTCCGCTGCCGAGGGCCTTCGCGTAGTCGGCGACGGCCTTCTGCGGAGTGGTGACGAAGTCCTTGGATCCGGGTTCGAGCATCTTCGCGCCCTGACGCGAGTCGGGCAGTTCGGGCAGCTTCGTGCCGGCCGTCAGCCGGGTCTGCGACCACAGTTTGTAGTTGCTGCGCGGATCCTCCTGGGTCAGCACGAGCAGCTGCGAATTCCCTCCGGCGGAGGTGATCAGGCTAGTCACGCGCGGCCAGGCATCGGTGGCCGAGGTGTAGTTGGCGACGATCTCTTCGCTGGCCACCTCCGGCGCCATCTTCTGGTCTTCGACGTCGTCTTTCACCTTGTACAGGTCTTCACGCTGCTTGAGCGCGGGACCGGCGGCACGTTCGGCCAGCGCCTTCTTGTCGGTATTCTTGTCCGCGGCCTTGACGTCGGCGGCCACGGAGTCGAGGATCCGCTTGGCCTGGTCATCGGTGACACCCGCGGCTGCGGAGCTCGGAGCCTCGGAGGGCTCGGGCTTCGGCAGCTCTTCGGGCCCGCAGGCACTGAGTGCGAGCACTGGGACGACGGCGAAGGCGGTGCCGTATTCGGCGAGTTTGCGGCGGCGCTCCTGGCGCGCCTTGCGGCGGTTCGCTTCCTTCTTCGAATTGTTCGCACCGAGGAAGAGGAGGACGACGCCGATGACGAAGAGGACGCCGCCGATGATCATCAGCGGGAGCGCCCAGGGGGTCTCGGCGTGGTTGGGCCAGGTGAGGGTCACGGATTTGACGGCTCCGGCTTCGCCGTCACCGGCGACGAGGAATCCGGTGCGGTTTGCATCGTCGTTCCACTCCAGTTCCACCGAATCGGTGCCGGTGACCTCCGACTGCCACAGATCGGCCCCAGCGGGGTTGGGAACCTTGCCCTCACCGTCGGTCGCCTTGGTCGTGAGCTTGCCGCCTTCGGCGATCCCGGTGACGCGGTCATAGGCTGACTGTCCCGCCCAGGCTTCGACGTTCTCGATCGGGGCTTGGGCGATCGTGAGGTCGCCGCTGCCCTTGACCTCCAGGGTCGCAGGCGTTTCGTAGAGGTTGAGCATTCCGGGGTCGACGATGACTGCCGGTTTGTCGGCATCGATCTGTGCGGTGGCAGTGATCGTATCCTCCGGCGCCCACAGGGTCTTCTGCAGGATGCCGAGGCCACCGACGACGACACCCACCACCATGAGAATCACAGCGAATGTGTAACGCACGAGCGAACCTTCCCTCAGCCGAGCAAAATGGCACCCCTGGTTCGGGGACACTTCAAGTTTAAGTCACATACCGGACATCGACTTTGTGCGCACGCTCAGTGTGTGTCGACGTTCACACGCCCAAGCCGCGCAACGGCGCCGATCGCACCCCGGAATGTCCCGTTCCCCGCTGTCTGCCCTAAGCTGGGCGGGTGAGCAACAACAGAATTGTGTGGATCGACTGCGAAATGACCGGCCTCGACGAGGTGCGGGACGAACTCATCGAGGTGGCTGCGATCGTCACCGACTTCGAGCTCAACCCCCTCGACGACGGAATCGACATCGTCATCAAACCCTCGGCGGATGCACGGGCGAACATGAATGAATTCGTCACGAACATGCACACCACCTCGGGCCTGATCACCGAACTCGACGCGGGCACCACCGTCGCCGAGGCGCAGTCCCGGGTCCTCGAATACGTGAAGAAGCATGTCCCCGAGGCCGGCAAGGCACCGTTGGGCGGGAACTCTGTCGGCACCGACAAGGTGTTCCTCACCAAGCAGATGCCCGAACTCGTCGAGCACCTGCACTACCGGATCATCGACGTCTCCTCGATCAAGGAACTGTCCAAGCAGTGGTTCCCCCGCGCCTACTTCCAAGCGCCGGCCAAGCACGGCGGGCACCGCGCACTCGGCGACATCATCGACTCGATCATCGAGCTCCAGTACTACCGGAAGGCCGTGTTCTCCGCCGAGGGACCGAGCTCCGACGAGGCGAAGTCGATCGCCGCAGAGGTGGCCGAGAACTACTCGAACCTCACCGAGGAGAGCACCTTCGACGAAAGCTGAGCGCTTCAGCCGGCCTTCTTCTCGGGGCGGGCGAAGATGTTCGACGGGAAGGCACCTGACTTCGCGATGACGCGCAGCAGGTCCCGGCTCGGCGAGAGCAGCGATTCGATCGTCTGATCGTCGAGGACAGACCACGCGGTTGCAACGGTGCCGTCGGTCAGGGCTTCGACCTGTTCCTTCAGGTCACGTCCCGCCTCGGTGATGGCGGGGAGGTCGCGCCCGCGGTCGTCCTTGTCCACGGTGATCAGCCCCGCCTCGGCGAGCCTGGCCTGCGCGGTCTGCCATTCCTCATCCGTGTACCCACGGGTCTTCTGTGCCGCTCGCGGGCGGAATCCGGCACCGGTCGCGACGTCGAGCATGAGGGCGTCGATCCCGGGCACACCGGCGGTGACGAGGGAGGCGACATGGCCGTCGCCGCGGAATTCGCGGGCCACGGTCGCCACGTCCCACATCTTCTCGAATGCGGTGGCCGCCTCATGGCCGCCGATGACGTCGGCGGTGGCCGCGGCAAGGGTGCGACCGGAGAAGTCCATGGCGGCGAGCACGGGTGCCAGCGTCTGAGTCATCTGGGTGGCCGCCTCGGTGAGCAGGGCGATGTCGTCACGGTCACCGAAGAGTTCGCCCATGTACGCGCTCACTGCGTCGAAGCGGGCCTGGACCATCTGCTCCGGGCTCACCGTCTCCCACAGGCGCGGGAGCATTCCGGCGACGAAATTCGGGGAGTAGTTGTAGTACGCGGCGGATACGACTCCGGGATTCACCCGTCCCAGCGGGGCCGAACGGGCGGCCATATTGCCTTCGACACCGGGTTCGAGTCCGTACTTGGCGTACTCGGCGCCGACCGTCTCTGAGAAGTAGATCGACGAGTGGAAGGAGTTGATGCGGGCCGAGACCGTTCTGATGTTCTGTGTGCGCTGGGATTCCATATCGTCATCCTATGGGCGGTCCCGTCCCAGGTAAATGGGTCTGCGCATGCATCGTCGCCGCTCTGGTCGGCGCTGGAGATTAGCGCAGTCTCATAGGACCTAAATCGCCTGCCCCTCCCCCGAGGCGGCCGGACTTCCGCGTCGATCCTCGTACCGGCGCGCCCGTCCGGTCGCGCACATTTGCCGGGTCAGGACCCGGTGCTACGGTCTGAGCATGGAGTGACACGGACCGTTTGCGACCACGGCATCGTCCCGGTCGGAAGCCGATCCCGCCAACCGCATCAGCACAGCGTCCGGCTTGGAGGTCAGATGAGGATCGCACTGTTCGCCACCTGCATCGTCGATGCGATGTATCCCGAGGTTGCGCAGGCAACCGTGAGTATTCTGCGCCGACTCGGCCATGAGGTGATCTTCCCCGAAGGCCAGTCGTGCTGCGGGCAGATGCACATCAACTCCGGCAAGTTCGCGCAGGCCGAACCGGTCATCGCCAATCACGTCCGCGCATTCACGAGCACCGAATGGGATGTCGCCGTCGCCCCGTCCGCCTCCTGCGTGGCCTCGCTCGGCCACCAGCAGCCGATGGTCGCCACCCGGGTGGGCAATGATGCCCTGGCTTCCGAGGCCGCCGAGGTGGCTGAACGCACCTACGAGCTCACCCAGTTCCTCACCGACGTCCAAGGCGTCACGGATGCCGCGGCCGATCTCGGATCCTATTTCCCGCACCGCGTGACGTATCACCCGTCGTGCCACGGAATGCGACTGCTGCGTCTCGGCGATCGGCAGTCCTCCCTCGTCCGGTCCGTCGAGGGCATCGACTTCGTCGAACTGCCTCTGGCCGATTCCTGCTGCGGGTTCGGCGGCACCTTCTCCGTGAAGAACCCGGAGGTGTCCTCGGCGATGCTCGCCGACAAGGTGCGCACGATCCAGGCGACCGAAGCCGATGTCTGCACCGGCGGCGATGCCTCCTGTCTGCTGCACATCGGCGGCGGAATGTCGCGGTTCGAACGCACCGGCAGCTTCGACGGCGCCCCGGACGTCACCGCCGTGCACGTCAAGGAGACGAGCTCGACCGATGAGCAGGGGCACACGACCGAGACGCTGACGACGGTCGTCGGTGCCGACGATGACGACCACCTCACCCCGGGCCATCGGGGCACCTCTCCGGCCGAGCCGAGCCGCACCCAGTCCGGGTTCCGCGTCGGTCAGGCAGCGGTCCATCTGGCCCGGATCCTCGCCTCGACGAAGGAGGACCCGCTGCGGGTGCCGAGCGAAGGAGCAGAAGTGAGCGGAGGGAGCCTGCGATGACGTTTCTGGGAATGCCGTTGCTGCCGTCGAAGCGACGCAGCGATCTGCCCGGCGGGCAGGGCAACATCATCGAAGCCGAAGCCTTTCCCGAGGTCTCGCACGAACATCTGAGCAATCAGCAGCTGCGCAACAACATCGGCCACGCCACCTCGACGATCCGGTCCAAGCGCGCCGAGGTCGTCTCCGAGCTCGTCGACTGGGAAGCCCTGCGCGACGCCGGTGAGGCCACGAAGAACGAAGTGATGGCGAACCTGCCCGAATACCTCGCACAGTTCGAAGAGGCATTCACCGCCGCCGGCGGGATCATCCACTGGGCCCGCGACGCCGATGAGGCTAATGCCATCGTCACCGAACTTATCGAGGACAATGCGCCGGTGCTCGAGACCGGACGTCGCGAGGTCATCAAGGTCAAGTCGATGGCCACCCAGGAGATCGGGCTCAACGAGCACCTCGAGCATGAGGGCATCGATGCGTTCGAGACGGATCTGGCCGAGCTCATCGTTCAGCTCGGCGAGGACAAACCCAGCCACATCCTCGTTCCCGCCATCCACCGCAACCGGGATGAGATCCGTGAGATCTTCATGGACAAAATGCCCGACGCCGGGGAGCTGACGAACGAACCGGCCGTCCTCGCCGAGGCGGCTCGCCGACACCTGCGGCACAAATTCCTCACCACGAAGGTCGCGATCTCCGGAGCGAACTTCGGCATCGCTGAGACCGGCACCCTCGGAGTGGTCGAGTCCGAGGGCAACGGGCGCATGTGCCTGACCCTGCCGGAGACGCTCATCACCGTCATGGGCATCGAGAAGCTGCTGCCGAGGTTCGCCGATCTCGAGGTTTTCCTGCAGCTGCTGCCACGCTCGTCGACCGGTGAGCGGATGAACCCGTACACCTCGTTCTGGACGGGGAAGTCCGAGGGAGACGGTCCGCAGAACGTCCATCTCGTTCTCCTCGACAACGGACGCACCAGGGCTCTGGCCGATGAGCACGGACGCACGGCGCTCAACTGCATCCGCTGCTCGGCATGCATGAACGTCTGCCCTGTCTACGAACGTACCGGCGGACACGCCTACGGCTCGACCTATCCGGGACCGATCGGAGCGATCCTGTCCCCGCTGCTCACGGGAGTCGAAGAGCAGGGCAACGGTTCGCTGCCGTACGCGTCGAGTCTGTGCGGCGCCTGCTACGACGTGTGCCCCGTGAAGATCAACATCCCGGAGATCCTCGTCCATCTGCGGGGCGAAGATGTCAAAGCCAACCACTCCCCTGTGTCCTCCCAGCTCGACACCGCCCTCACCGGCGCGTCGTGGATGATGGGCGACGGGAAGCGGATGGCCGCGGCGGAGAAGGGACTGCCTCTCGCACACAAGGTCACCGGCGGTGAGCAGATCAACGCGCTGCCGGGAATCGCCGGCGCCTGGACCTCGAGCCGGGACATCCCGGCCCTGCCGGAGAAGAGCTTCCGACAGCTGTGGGCCGAAGAGGAAGCAGACAACCGCGACGAGGAGGGACAGCGATGACCGATACTGCCCGCGAGGAGATCCTCGCCCGCATCAGTGAGGCCCTCGGTCGCCGTGGCGGCGGGGAATACGTGTCGTCGTCTCCGCGGACAGCGGCACCGGTCACCGGCGGCACGGCGCGTTCGAACTCCGGTGGGGCCGCCTCGGCGAACACTGCCGCCACGGCCGCCGACGCCGGATACCACCATGAAGGCACGCACTCGGGTGAGGACCTTGTCGAGCTGCTCATCGACCGTCTCGTCGATTACAAAGCCAACGTCCACCGCGCCGACGGCGACCCGAGCGCGACGATCGCCGAACTCATCGGCGGCCATTCCTCGGTCGTCGTCCCCCACGGTCTCGACTCGTCTTGGCTGGCGGGTTACGCCGGTGAGGTGCGAGTCGATGCTCCGGGTGAGGAGCTCAGCGTCGACGAACTCGACGCTCAGGGGGCGGTGGTGACCGCCTCGGCGGTGGCGATCGCACAGACGGGCACCATCGTCCTCGACGGATCGGACGAGTGCGGGCGGAGGGCAATCACGCTCGTGCCCGACCATCATGTGTGCATCGTCCGGACGGACGACATCGTCGACATCGTCCCCGAGGGAATCGCCCGGCTCGACGCGCGCGCACCTCTGACGTTCATCTCCGGGCCCTCGGCCACGAGCGATATCGAGCTCAGCCGGGTCGAAGGAGTGCACGGACCGCGCACCCTCGACGTCATCATTCTCAGCAGTTGAGCGCAGCAGGGACCTTCGACTCTGCCGAGCCGGCGAGCGCACTCGGACCGGCGAATGCGAATGGACCGGCGGGTGCGGAACAATGGAGCCCATGACCACGGCGCAGACCCTTCAGTACCCGCGGCCGGATGACCGGCCTCGACGTCGCAGCCGGCGGACGACGTTCATCGTCTCCGCGGTCGTCATCGTCCTCACACTCATCATCGGCAGTGTCGCGGCCGACCGCATCGTCGACTACGCCACGGAGCAGCGCATCGCCGACGGGCTTGCCGACTACGGTGACGCCGAGGTCTCTGTCGAAGGCTTCCCCATCCTCACGCAGCTGGCTTCCAGAGAACTGAACTCGGTGCATGTCACGGCCGATGAGGCCACCTATGAGGGCGTCGACTTCACCGATGTCGATGCGAAGCTCTATGACGTTCCCACCGGCGGGTCGAAGCCGATCGGCACCGTCGACGGCACTGCGGTCCTCCCCCACTCGACCCTCGACGAGCTCGCCGCCGAACATGCGAACCTGCCCGAGGGCATGTCGTTCACCACCGTCGACGGCGAACTCTTCCTCAAGGGGTCGATGCTCGACCAGGATCTGCTTGTGGGCATCGACCCGAAGGCCGACGGCAGGAGGGCCGTCGTCGACGCGACGACGATCAAGCTGGGTTCGGCGGAGTTCTCCCTCGATCGCCTGCCGGCGTTCCTCACCTCGGAGATCTCCGATATCGTCATCGATCTCGACTTCCTGCCCGCCGGACTCGAGCTCACCGACCTCACCGCCACCGACTCGGGGCTGCAGGTCCGCCTCCACGGATCCGGAGTCAGCCTGCAATGACCGGCGGGGAACGCAGCCGGCCATGGTCGGGTCGGGCTGCCTCGGCGATCAGGTAATGTTCCGGTCGTGACGACTCCCATTCCCGCCGAAACCGCCGATGATAACCGCCGCTACCGCCCCGAACCGACCGTCCTCACCGCGCTGACCTCACCGAGGCTGCTCACCCGTGAGGTCCTCGCCGGACTCGTCGTGGGGCTCGCCCTCATCCCCGAGGCGATCGCGTTCTCGATCATCGCCGGAGTCGATCCGAAGGTCGGGCTGTTCTCCGCGTTCATCATGGCCACGTCGATCGCGTTCCTCGGCGGACGCCCGGCCATGATCTCCGCGGCGACAGGAGCCGTCGCCCTCGTCATCGCCCCCGTCGCCCGCGAGCACGGGATGGACATGTTCATCGCCACCGTCATGCTCGCCGGTGTGTTCCAGATCCTGCTGGCTGTGGCCGGAGTCGCGAAGCTCATCCGGTTCATCCCCCGCAGCGTCATGGTCGGGTTCGTCAACGCCCTGTCGATCCTCGTCTTCGCAGCACAGGTCCCGCACGTCATCGGAGTGCCGTGGATGGTCTACCCGCTGCTGGCCATCGCCATCGTCGTGCTCGTGTTCATGCCGAAGCTGACGAAGATCGTGCCGGCACCGCTGATCACGATCGTCATCATCACCGGCATCGTCGTCGTGTTCGCCATCGATGTCCCCACCGTCAGCGACCAGGGCGAACTGCCGCGCAGCCTGCCCGAACTCTTCATCCCGCACGTGCCTCTGACCTGGCAGACCTTCACGACGATCGCACCCTACTCGCTGGCCATGGCACTGGTCGGGCTGATGGAGTCACTCATGACGGCGAAGCTCGTCGACGAGATCACCGACACCCACTCGAACAAGACCCGTGAGTCGTGGGGTCAGGGTGCTGCGAACATGATCTCCGGTCTCTTCGGCGGGATGGGCGGCTGCGCGATGATCGGGCAGACGATGATCAACGTCCGCGCCTCGGGGGCGAGGACTCGGATCTCGACGTTCATGGCCGGAGCGTTCCTGCTCCTCCTCGTCGTCGTGCTCGGCGACATCGTCGGCATGATCCCGATGGTCGCCCTCGCTGCCATCATGATGATGGTCTGCGTCGACACCTTCGACTGGCATTCCATCCGTCCCTCGACGCTTAAGATGCTGCCGAAGTCCGAGACCTTCGTCATGATCGCCACCGTCGCCGTCGTCGTCGCCACCGGCAACCTCGCCATCGGCGTCGTCGTCGGAGTGTTCGTGGCCAGTGTGCTCTTCGTCCGGAGGGTCGCCCACTTCGTCACCGTCGAACGCACGATCGAGACGACCTCCGCCGAGGCGGTCGCCCGCTATGTGGTCCGCGGCGAGCTCTTCTTCGCCTCCTCGAATGACCTCACCACTCAGTTCCGATACACGCATGATCCCGATCGGATCGTCATCGATATGACGGAATCGCATGTCTGGGATGCATCGACTGTGGCAGCCCTCGATGCGATCGTGACGAAGTACGAGGCGCTGGGCACGACCGTGGAGATCACCGGAATGAATGCGTACACCGAGACTCTGCATACTCGGCTCTCCGGCGGGCTGGGGTAGCTGCCCGGTGAAGTCAGGCAGCTGCGCGATCCGCTGAGGTAGACTGTCCGCAATGTCACAGTCAGCCCCGGATGTCGCTTTCCGCCCGAAAGTGTGGGTTCTTCCGCACTCGGGCACCAACGGCTACATCACTTCGTGGGGCGAGATGCAGTCGGGCACACAGCCGTTCGGGCGCGGAGATCTTCCGCTCCGACCCCTGGTGTGATTCTCCGACAGATCTCATCGTCCGAGCCGACGACGTCCGCTCGAAACACGTACGTACGCTCAGCGTCGACGAACTGAGCTCTGTCTGCACATCCGCTCTTCGGGCCGAGCCATATTCTCTGCCGACTACGAACAGGATCACTGTGACCACCACTTCTGCAATCGCTTTGCCATCAGCCTCACCGACCCCTTTGGGACAGCGCTTATGCCAGGCGCTCCGCAGCGACACCGTCGGCGGTGCGCTGCTCCTCATCGCCGCAGCTGCCGCTCTGATCTGGGCGAACTCACCGGCGTCGGCCGGATACTTCGCACTCCGCGATATCGAGTTCGGTTACGAACCGTGGCATCTGCGGCTGAGCATCGGGCAATGGGCCGCCGACGGACTGCTCGCAGTCTTCTTCTTCCTCGTGGGCATCGAGCTCAAGGCGGAATTCACCCGCGGTGATCTGCGTCGGCTCCGCACCGCCGTCGTCCCGATCACCGCGGCCGCCGGCGGAGTCCTCGTCCCCGCCCTCATCTGCGCGGCGTTTCTGCTCACCCGCCCGGAGCTGCTGCGCGGCTGGGCCATCCCCACGGCTACCGACATCGCCTTCGCCGTCGCCGTCCTCGCGATCGTCGGCTCCCACCTGCCGAAGGCGCTGCGCCTCTTCCTGCTGACCCTGGCCGCGGTCGACGACCTGCTGGCGATCGCCATCATCGCGATCTTCTATACCGAATCCATCGCTGTTCTCCCCCTCGCCGCGGCGCTCGGAATCGTCATCGTCTACGGGCTCATCGCGAGCCGTTTCCGTCGCTTCTTCGTCGACCGTGCCTGGGCCGCGTGGGTCATCCTCCTCCCCCTCGGACTCACCGCCTGGGCGTTCATGCACGCCTCCGGCGTCCACGCGACCATCGCCGGAGTGCTGCTGGGCTTCACGATCCCTGCAGTCGTCGGTCGTGGCTCGAAACGCACAACCGATGCCGACTACCGCACTTCGAGAGACATCGATCCTTCCGCCGACGGCAGGTCCGGAAGCGACCTCGCCGAGGCGCTCGAACACCGACTTCGACCGCTGTCGGCCGGTTTCGCCGTCCCGGTCTTCGCGTTCTTCGCCGCCGGCGTCGATATCGGCGGAACCCCCGGTCTGGCCTCGGCGTTTTCCCACCCGCTGACCTACGGGATCGTGACGGCGCTGATCGTGGGCAAGCCTGTCGGCATCCTCCTCTCCACCTGGTTGGTCACCCGGTTCAACGGTGGGTTGAATCCGGATCTGCGATGGGCCGATCTCACCGGCATCGGGCTGCTTGCCGGCATCGGCTTCACCGTCTCGCTCCTCGTCGCCGAGCTCAGCTTCACCGCCGGTTCGGTCGAACACGATGTGGCGAAGGTCGCCGTACTCAGTGCTTCTCTGCTCTCGGCCGTACTCGCCGCGCTCATCCTCACCGTCCGCAATGCCCAGCACCGTCGCCGGTCTGAGGGGCACCCGCGCCGATCGCAGGTGTGAACGAGCTCGGTGACCAGCGAATCCGCACCAGGCGCTTGCCAGTTCCGTCACAGACTGCCGCACTAGGATTCGAAGCGTCCCTGTTCATCCCCACGATCAGCATCGACAGAGCATTCGACCAACTGAGAAGGACCCTGCCATGGCATTCGACAAATTCCTCGACAAGGCCAAGAACCTCGCCAATGATCCCAAGGTCAAGGACAAGCTCAACTCGGACAAAGCAGAGAAGGTCACCGACTCTGTCCTCGACAAGGCCGCCGGTGTCGCCGACTCCCTGACCGGAGGCAAGCACTCGGACAAGATCAAGAAGGCCCGGGACGCCGCCGACAACGCCATCGGCAATGACCGTCAGACCGGTGGTGCTGATCGCCGCGACGAGCAGTCCGGCGGTGCAGGCCGCAGCGATGAAGTTCGTGAGAATGATGTCCGCGGAGATAATCGTGACGACAATGGTTTCGACAGCGGCAACGGACCTGCCGGAAACCGCTGATCTGCTGTTTCACCCGATCGAGCCCCTGCCGACTGCGGCAGGGGCTCGATCTCTGTTCGGCCGTGTTCAGCATGCGCAGCTGTGTGGCCGGCGGTGCGGCCGGCAGGATCAGATATGCGACCGTGCAGACAATCCGGACTCAGGAATCGATGCCCGGGGCCGGCATGCCTTTCGGATCGGCGTCGATCGTGATCCGTACTGCGTCGATGACGGCAGAGTCGCGCAGCAGCTCCTCACTCGAGACTGCCCACCCATCTCCCCTCTTCTCGCCACAGGACTTGCCGTGCGGAGCGAAGACCTCACAGTCGACCGCGGTGATCGGTGCCGCGGACTCGATGGCGAGGTCTCCGCGGTCCAGGGGACGGACGTATACGACGACGCCGTCGTCCTGGTCGCCGTTCACGTCTGAGGCCGGCACCGCTGCCCCGGCAACCTCGTAGTCAAGGACTCCTCGGTGAGATCCCGCAGTGAGTCTATCCGTGGAGAAGCCGATATCGACGGAATGCACCTCTGTCTCAATGGTCGCCTCCGCGGGATCCGAATCGATGGTTCCCTGCGGATTCGAATAGTGCACCCGCAGGTACGGCGGCAGCAGAGCCTCGGTGACGGGCAAGCGGAAACCATCATGGATGTCACCGCCGAATCCCCATGTCGTCTCCAGCGCCAGGTCGAGTTTCGTATCCATTCGCACCGAGTAGCTGCCGTCGGCGGCGATGCTGACTGTGTGCACCGCCGTCTTGTCCCGCAGCGGGTTCGGCGCTGCGTCTACTCCGCCTGGCGTTGCAATCACAGCCGTCATCGTCGCAGTCACGGCGAGCGCTGCCGTGATGGAGGACGCACGGCGGCGTCCACATCTCTGTTTCATCTCGCTCGTCACTGCCTCTCATGCGCGGGGATCGGGGATGCCGTCATTCCTGCGGGCGGGTTGAAGGCGATGATTTCATGGCTGTCAGTCAGGGACTCCCGCCAGACCACGCGGGTTCCGTCTCCGGCAGCGTCGCCGCTGCTGATCGCACCGCTGTCATCGAATCTCGAGAATGCTTCAGCGTCACAGCCGTCACCAAGATCGAAGTCGACGTTCTCGGCCGGACAGTACACCGGCCCGTCGGTGTCGGTCTCCAGAGTGTGCGTCTTCACTGTGTGGTGCCCATTGCCGATCGCCGGCAGGGGCACTGCGAAGAATTCTTCGCCGGACACGGTCAGGAACACTTCGTCGAGGGAATATTCGAGCTCGACGACATGACGACCTTCGCTCCACCCCACGGCCGCGCCTTGAGAATTCTGCGGACTGAGCGTGAAGTGCACCGCCGGCCGGTCGAAGCCCTGCCGACTCTCTTCATCGACGGCGATGTCCAACTGCCCGAGCGTCTTCGGCGAGGTTCGAGTCGAACCGGCTGCCGTGCTCAGTTCGACTGCGCTCAGCGAAGACACCTTCGGCATCATCGCCAGTCTGTTCTCGGTTTGCGGATTGCGACCCAAGCCCGCATCGCTGATCCACAGCCCCACGGTTGCTCCGTCCTCGGGTGGGGCCTCGAAGATCAGCCTTTGGCGGATCTGCACAGCGCCGTCCTTGTGCGGGTCCACCTCGGTGATGGTCTCCAGTGGAGTCAGCGCGTGTTCGGGCAGGCTTGTGGTCTCAGGGTGTGGAGCCGTATATCGCAGCACCAGCGCCGTCACGATCACGCCGATGACGACGACGGCGACCGCGGTGGACGCGATGCCGATGACGAGGAGCAGCTTGGGGCGGGTCATGACTTCACACTATGGCCGGGGCCCGTCACAGGAGCCGCACATTCGGTGCCAGACCTGGAACAACCTCGTCTGGGAATCGCCGCGGTCAGTGCAGGGGCCGCGCCGCGCCGAGCCCGGATCGGCCGAACCGGTGGCTCTGCTGCCGACGAACGGCAACCGGCGGAGGAGTGTGTGAGAATGGCAGTCTGCGTCAAACTACGCTGTGCCCACCGACCACGACTGCAGCAGGAGGTGCCATGCGATCGCCTATCCCGGATTTCCTCGATGAGACGCTCGAACGATTCCGACCGGACCGGTCCGGGGAGAATGCTGACTACATCCCGGGCCTTGCCTCAGCGGATCCGGAGAAGCTCGCGATCTGCATCTCCACCCTCGACGGCGTCGAGTACACCTCCGGTGATGCCGACTATGAGTTCTCGATCCAGTCGATGTCGAAACCCTTCATCTACGGCCTCGTCCTCGAGCAGGAGGGCCTGGCCGGAGTCCTCGATATGGTCGGCGTCGAACCCAGCGGTGAGAAGTTCAACGAACTCTCCCTGGACAAGAAGTCGGGCCGACCGCTCAACCCGATGATCAACGCCGGGGCGATGACCATCCACTCCATCCTCGGCGATCCCGGTGCAAGCTTGGCCGAACGCACGGAGATCGCGCGCGCCGGGCTCTCCCGCTTCGCCGGCCGTGAGTTGGCGATCGACGAATCGGTGGCCGACGGCGAATGGCGAGAGGCCTACCGCAACGTCGCCATCGCGAACATGCTCCGGTCCTACGACATCTTCTACGACGATCCCGACGACGTGGTCCGCGGCTATATCGAACAGTGCGCGATCACCGTCACCGTCAAAGATCTCGCCATCATGGCCTCGACTCTGGCCGGCGGCGGCGTCAACCCGCTGACCGGCGAACAGGTGCTCTCCCCCAGGGTCAACCGGCAGGTGCTCGCAGTCATGATGACCTGCGGCATGTACGACGCGGCCGGCGACTGGATGACAGAGATCGGGATCCCCGCCAAGAGCGGAGTGTCCGGCGGTGTCTTCGGCGTCATGCCCGGTCAGGTCGGCATCGCCACGTTCTCTCCACGACTGGACAGGCACGGCACGAGCGTCCGCGGAGCGAAGATCTTCCAGGAGCTCTCAGATCGGTTGAGCCTGCATATCATGGATGCTCCGGAACCGGCCCGCTCGATCATCCGCCGTGACCGTCGCTTCGTCGACTCGGAGGGCAAGATGGTCCGCATCTGCAGCCTGCAGGGACTCATCCAGTGGAGCGGTTCGGAGAACGTCCTGCGCACGATGGACGAACCCGGTTCCACCACGAACACCTTCGTCCTCGACCTGCGCCGCGTCAACGAGATCAACTCCGTCGCCCGGAGCATGCTCACCGAGGCCCTATCACGCATGAAGGACGATGGGATCCGCGTGGTCCTGCTCGACCCCGACGACTTGATGCAGTGCAAGGGACCGAACTCCGCGCTTCCGGGCGTGCAGATCCTCGATTCGCTCAAATCGGTCAAGGGACTCAAACGCATCCGCGACGACCGTCGCCGGGAGATGGCCGACCGCTCCAACTGACGGGGCGGTCGGCCTACGGTGATGGTTTGATAAGGTGAGCCTTACTGAACCCCTGCGCCGAGGCGGCTCCGCTCTCCGGAGCCGATCGTGAGCTTCCAGGGGCACCCCGTTTGAGAAAGGCCGCCTGTGACGACCGCACCCAACACCCCCGAACGTACCGCACGACCCGTCCGCCAGCAGGCTGTTCTCACCGTGCTCGAGACGACCGAACTCAGTCCGCACCTGATGCGGATCCGCCTCGGCGGGGACACCTTCGACAACATCGATTCGAACGATGCGACCGACAAGTACGTCAAGCTCCTCTTCGCCGATCCGGCACATGAGCTCGTCCCACCCTACGATCTGACTGAGCTGCGCGAGCAGTCCCCCGAGAAGCTGCCGAGTCGCCGCACCTACACGGTGCGGGAGATCAACCTGGACGAGAAGTGGCTGAGCATCGACTTCGTCATCCACGACGATGACGGCATCGCCGGCCCTTGGGCAAAGAACGCGAAACCGGGTGACACACTGGTCCTGTCCGGCGCGGGTGGAAAGTACGCCCCCGCCGACTCCGACTGGCACCTGCTCATCGCCGACCATTCCGCGATCCCCGCGGTGAGTTCGGCCATCGAGGCGATGCCCACCGGAGCCACCGGTGTCGTCCTGGCCAATGTCGCCGACGACGCCGATCGCATTCTGCCCGAGGCACCGGAAGGCGTCGAGGTGAGATGGGTGGACTCGGACGAGGAGCTCATTGGCGCAGTTGAGGGCCTCGAGTGGCGTGCGGGTACTCCGCAGGTCTTCGCCCACGGCGAGCGCGAGACGATCAAGGCGATCCGCAAGATCCTCAAGGACCGCGAAGTGCCTCGGGAGTCACTGTCGATCTCCGCCTATTGGGCACGCGGCCGCGCCGAGGACCAATTCCAGGCCGAGAAGCGCGAGCCCATCGGCCAGATCGACTGATTTCCCTGCCTGGTCACACCGACCGCTCGAGTTGCAATCGACCGCTCACGCCATAGGGTGAGCGGTCGACAGTCGTGTGTGGTTGGGTGTCAGCTGCGGCGGCGGGTGAGGAAGAAGGCGGCAGTGCCGATGGCGATGAGGCCGACAGCGATGCCGCCGAGGATGAGGTACTGACCGAGGTCGGCACCGGTGCGCGGCAGCGGGTCGCCGTCGGCGTCGCTGGAAGCTTCGGAGCCGTCTGCGCTCGAGCCCGCCTCGGAGGCGCTTGAGTCCGAAGCTGCATCAGGATCGGCGCTGGAGCCTGCGTTCGAGTTGGCTGCCGGGTCGCTTCCGGCGCCGGTTCCCGAATCGCTGCCCGAATCTGATTCGCTGCCCGCATCGGCCTCAGCAGTGTCGTTCGCACCGGCCTCGGAGTCGGATTCGCTGCCGGCTGCGTCGGCCTGAGCATCCTCGTTCGCGTTGTCGTCGGCACCCGCGTTGTCGTCGGCACCGGCGTCCTGATCAGTGCCGGCATCCTCATCGCCACCCGCACCATCGGCACCGGCGTTTTCATCGCCGTCGTCTCCGCCGTTCGCGAGATCGGCCACGGAGTAGAGGCTCGTCGTTCCCGAGACCTCATTGCCGACGACGAGCGCAGCCTCACCCGTCGGTGACTCATCGGCACCGAGGAAGGTGATGCCCTCGGGTCCCAGGTCTCCAGCGCTCGAGAGCAGCGCAGAAGGATCAGCGGCGTCCTCGATCTCGTCTTCGACGGAGACCGAGAAGTCCCGATTGTTGGAGTAGGTCACGAACTTCGGGGCGCCCGGGTCGCTGAGGTCGAAGGCCGCGATTCCGCCGATGCGTTCGAAGCCGACGAACGCGTAGGTCGTCTCCCCCACCTGACCGATGGTCAGCGCCTCGGGCTCGGGGCCCTTGTCATCGCTGCGCCCTTCGAGATTCGACTCAGAATGGTTGGAGTTGAAGAACTCGGGCACCGCCTCGGCGGTCAGCTTCTCGAACTCGTCCCCGGAATCGGCGACGAGCTTCCCGTCGGTCGTCCACACGGAGAACGAACGTGCGCCGAAGGCCACGAGATCCTCATAGCAGTCTCCGGCGTCGTTCAGACCCAGATCGGTGATGATGTTCAGCCGTCCGAGGTCCTCGTCGCCGAGCTTGTCCGCCAGCGGCGAGGTCTCGCAGACCGGCGCGAGGCCGTCCTCGCCGAGGTCCTTGACCCTGGCCGCATCGACGAAGTCACCCCATTCGCGGGAGTCGCCTTCGTTCGCGGTCACGAGGTAGTCGGTGCCGCCGGAGGTGAACGTCGAGATCGTATCGGGCATATAGGCGCCCTTGAGTCCCTCGTATTCCGTGATGTTCACGGTCGGAGCATCCTCGGGATCCCGGTCCGACGCATCGAGTCCGTTGCCGGCCTGGCCATGATCTTTGAGACCCAACGGGAGGATCTCCTCGACAGACGCCGAGGCGATGTCGACGACCGCGATCGCGTTGGCCTCCTGCAGGGTCGCGTAGGCCTTGTCACCGGCGACGGTGATGTACTCGGGTTCGAGATTGCGCGAGATCGGCAGGTCCTCTTCGGGTGTCGGTCCGAAGATCCGCACATCCTCGGGCAGGGTCTTCGCTCCGCCATCCTCGAACTCGTGGAAGTCCGCAGTGTGCACGTCCGAGTCCGACGGCGCGGCCACCTCGGTGGGGAGGTCGATGACGGACACCGACCCTTCGGGATCGGTCGAGAAATCATCGGCCGGTTCGCCCTCGTTCGCGACCAGGGCGTGGGCGCCGTCCGGGGTGACGGTGACCATGTCGGGCAGGGACCCGACGGGAACCTCGCCGAGGATGTCCGCCTCGGGGTTGTTCGCGTCGAAGAACATCACGGTGCCCGGCTGCGTCTTGTCCTCGTCCTCGAGGGCGATGACGCCGAGGCCGTCTTCGCGGATGGAGATCGAATTCGCCACCCCGGTGCCGGTGATCTCGGAGACCTTCTGCGGGTTCGTCGGGTCTGAGGCGTCGATGACGTCGACGGTGGCCGCCTGCGCATTGACGGTGAAGACGGTATCGCCGTGGACGGCGGTGATCTCGGCGGCGGATTCGTCGAACTGTCCGGTCTCGTGGGATCCGAGGAAGCCCATCTCGATCTGTGCGTCCGAAGCCGAGGAGCTGATCGGATCGTCCACTTCTGCGGCGTGAGCGGTGCTCGTGCCTGGTGCCGTGCCGCCGACTGTGAAACCGGTGGCCAACAGGAGGGCGGCCGCCGAGGCCGTGAGCGTCTTCGCGGACAGTGGGATCGTCATCGGTTCTCCGGGATCGATTGGGTGTCGCGGGCCGACTGAACCCGCAAACACCTATTCATAGGCACCCGGAATGGACCGCTTCCGAACCGCAGATGGACGGATGGTGAACTCGTTCACCCCGAACCGGTGCAGTTCGGAGTGAACGGCGGGGTGTCGGAGTGGGAGGCAGGGGTGAGCTCAGGCGAAGTCGAGGCTCTCGGCCACCTCGGCGACCTTGCGCTTCGCCGCGGCATTGAGATCGCGGACCGGCAGGGGCAGGCTGTCTGCACCCACGAGCCCGAGATGTTCGGCGATGGCAGCGGTCACGCGCAGGCTTCCGCCGAACTCGGTGAACAGATCCCACAGCGGCTGCAGCTCGGCCGAGAGTTCGCGGGCGAGCTGCTCATTGCCGAGTTCCGCGGCCCGCGTGATCTCGAGCATCGGCTCAGGGATGGTGCCGCCGACCGCCGTGTACCAGGCATCACAGCGGGCGATGAGGCCCTCGGCACCATGGGCATCGCCGGAGATGCCGATCGTCACCTCGCTGCCGATGGCGGCACGGATCTCGCCGATGCGTTCGTCCCATCCGGCAGGCGAGGCAGGTGCTCCGGGGATCTTGATCGAGGCCACACCCTCGAGTGCGGCCAGACGCGAGTAGAGCTCTGTGGTGAACGTGAAGTGCGTGGTACCGGGGTTGTCGTAGACGACGACGGGCAGGTCGGTGGACTCGGTGACCGTGCGGAAGAGTGCGAACACTTCGTCCTCGGTCAGCGGCTGATAGCTCACCGGTGCCAACAGCAGTCCCTGCGCTCCGGCGGCTTCGGCGGAGGCGACATTGGCCAGAACGTCTCTCGTCCGCAGTGCCCCGACTCCGATGAAGACGGGGATGTCGAGGGAGGATTCGACGCTCAGCTGCGCCACCCGGGCACGTTCGTCGGTGTCGAGGTAGGCGTACGAACCGGTCGATCCGAGCGCCGTGATGGAGTCGACTCCGGCGAGGACGAGGCGTTCGATGAGTCCGACGAAGGCATCCTCGTCGAGGGAATCATCTTTCAACGGGGTCAGCGGAAAGGCACTCAGCCCGGTGAACAGGGACGGGTCGGGGGTGTTCGTCAATGATCCTCCTCGGGTGGACGTGGACCACCGATGGCGCGAACCTCCGGTGGCGACGACGAGCCTCAAGTGGCTGCGGCAGATATGGGCGGCCTGGGGCCAGTCTGCCAGGTCAGTCGAGTGTAGGCAGGTACGTCTCGAACGGGTCGAACTCCGGCTGCGCCGAGGCGACTTCCACGGCCGCCGCACCCACGGCGTTGGCCGCCCTCAGTGCGAGCTCCGGTTCGAGTCCGCTGGTCAGGCCGATGGTCAGCGCCGCGCAGTAGGCGTCTCCGGCACCGACTGTGCTCACGGGGTTCGCGGGGACCGCCTCGGCGAAGGCGATCTGCTCACCTCTCCGCAGCAGCGCCGACCCTTCCGCCCCGTAGGTGACGGCCACGAGTTGCGCGGTCTGCAGCTGCGGCAGCTGGGAGTACTCGTATTCGTTGACGATGATGAGGTCGGCACGGTCGACCACCTCGGCGGGCAGCGAAAGGGCGGGAGCCGCATTGACGGCGAGGAACCCGGGCACGCGGTCGGCGAGCTCGACAATGAGGTCGAGGGAGATCTCGAGTTGGGTGAGCACGGCCTCGTCGGCACCGAATTCGATTCCGTCGAGGCTGACCTCGGCATTCGCTCCTTCGCAGACGGCGATCTGATTCTCACCGTGGGCGTCGACCATGATGAGCGCGGTCCCGGTCTCGGCGGTCGCCTCGGCGATGTCATCGGTTAGGACGCCGGCAGAGCGAAGGGCGTCGAGCATCGCACGGCCGTCGGAGTCGGTGCCGACCGCACCGATCATGCGGGTCCGCGCACCGAGGCGGGCGGCAGCGGCGGCCTGGTTCGCCCCCTTACCGCCGGGAGAACGGGACAGTCTGCCTCCTCCCACGGTCTCGCCGGCGGCGGGAAGTCGGGAAGTGGTGGCGGTGATATCGGCGTTGATGCTGCCGACGACCGTCAGGGAGCAGTCGATGGTCATGGCCCCATTATCGACGATCGAGAGAAAGCAGGCTGTCGACGATCGGGGTCGGGCGGGTGTGGGCAAAACATGGGCACACGGCGGACATGAGAGAAGCCCCGTGATCCATCTGCACAGATCACGGGGCTTCCCGATCGGGGTGAGTAACGGGACTTGAACCCGCGACATCCGCGACCACAACGCGGCGCTCTACCAGCTGAGCTATACCCACCACATGCGCTGCACCATCAGGCGCAGACAGCAAGATACATCTTAACCGCACCCGCTTGACCCGGGCAAACCAGAACCGCCCACGTTTCCCGATGAGACGCAGATCTCATTACATGCAACGATTCAGTAGCGATCTATAACGGTTTCGGAAAACTGGTAGGAGCGACCCTCGACATTCATTAGTATTGACTCGGCCCTGCCCTCGATAGCTGTCAAGGAACCCTGTACATGCCTCGTGCGTTGATCTCCGTCTCCGATGACGGGTTCACCTACACCACCCTCAACGGGGCGACGAGTCGCTATTCGGACACCGGACAGGCCATCTCCTACCTCGGCGACTATGCCAAGGAGACCGCGACTCCCCTGACCGTGACGATCGACGACGGCACGAAGACGACCGAGATCGGCATCGATGAGAATGGCCGAGTCGGGGCGGTTCCCACATATGACACCGGCGCCGAGGAGGTCGCGGACGAATCGTCGAACGCTCCGTCCCCGGATGGGTCGGCTGAGCCGACCGGAGATTCGGAGAACGCCGACCAGAGCACAGACAGCGAGAACGCGAACGGCCGGACCGCCAGCGGACAGAACGGCTTCGCAGCCCAAGACGACTCATCAGGCTCGAACGGCGAGGCCTACCCGATGGGTACGCCGTTCTCCGGACCAGCCACACCGGCCGCGCCGACGGTGAAGAAGACACCGGTGCGCAGACGATCGGCTCGCAACCGCCCGCAGCGGCTGAAGAAGATCACCGTTCCCGGGCTCGTGCTCATCGGTCTGGCGATCCTCATGATCGGCGCATTCGTCGTTCCCAATATCGTCCCCGTCGACTCCCCCGACACCCCGCAGACGATCGGTTCGGAGCAGCAGGTCAACCCCGCCTCCGAGCTCTCCGTCGACAAGACTCAGGACATTGTCCCCAGCTACGACAATTCCCCCACGTGGGAAGCCGAGGTGCCCAAGCGCGCCTCGGTGACAGCCTCCGATCGCGGCGTGCTCCTCGTCAACGACGGCCGCCTCGAAGTCCTCGACGCCGACACCGGCAAGACTCGGTACAAGACGAAGATCGATCAGTCCCCGACCTTCGCCGTCGACACCGTCATCGACGGGCGCCCGGCTCTGCTGTGGCAGGCGGGCGACACCGCCGAGGCACTCTTCGACGGCGAGTCGGAGCCGAAGAGCTACCAGCTGCCGGAGAAGGCCCGCATCACCTCGGCCGGCAAGAGCGTGCTCATCAAATCGGGCAACAAGCTCTCGACCTTCAGTGCCGATGGCCTGGAGAACGTCCCCACCCCGCAGGCGGGTTCGACACCGATGGCCATCGACGACGATGAGCTCTTCAGTTCGGACTGGAATGGTCCGGTCACGGCGAAGAACATCAAGTCCGGCGACGAACGCAGCATCGATCTCGAAAGCCCTGGCGACGAACTGAAGATCATCGACTGGATTTCGGCCGGCCACGGCAAGGCGATCACACTGTGGGGCGAACAGGGTGCCTCGACGAACTCGGGACACAGGATTCAGCTCGTCGTCCACTCCCTTGAGGACGGGTCGATCCTCTCGACCGTGACCACAACGACCGACATCGTCGGTGAGAAGTCCTGGGTGCGCGGACAGGCCGGAGAACGCGCCTATATCGGCCCGTACCTCTTCGACCTGAAGTCGGGCCTGCTGCTCATGGATGTCTCCAGTCGTGACATCCATCTCTCCGAACCGCGCGGAACCATCGTCCCCTGCACGATGGACACGAACACCTCGTGCCTGCTCGCCGGCAAACAGGCGTTCAAGACGGATACCGATCTGCTTGCGGTCGTCGACAAGGGCAACAGCGCCCTGGTGCTCGGCGATGATTCGACCGTTCGGGCCTATCCGAAGAAGTCCGAAACACAGGATCGCTGATTACGCGCCACGGCGAAACACGCCTACGGCTTTAACACATCTGGCCGAGACATTAAGATGGTGCCCGATGTGTCTGAACGTCATGTCCCCTTGACCCAATGAAGTCGGAATCCCCACCGCGAAGGAACGTAGTGCCAGTCTCACACAGGTTCAGCCGCAGAGCCGCCGCAATCGGCTCCGCGCTTGCCCTGGCAGCACTACCGATCTCGGCGACATTCACTCCTGCATTCGCCCAACCGAGTCCCAGTCCCACGGCCGAAGCCAGTGCGAGCGCCGAGGCCGGCGCTTCCGCCGGAGCCGATTCATCTGCCGGCGATGATGGAGGGTCGACGGCAGACGGCACAGACGGTGCCGACGCGGATTCGAGCGGTGCCGATAACGGAATCATCGAGGTCGACGCCGACGACAACTCTGATCCGGATCCCGGTCCTGATGAAGAAGGTGACAAGGCCTGCGCGGATCCAAAGTGGACCTCGGCCAAACCGTGCGCGATCGACGGTGCACTCACCGCCGATTGGAAGATGATCGGCCACGAGCTTTCGGTCAAGCCGAACGACAATAAGCCCGGAACCCTGCCGAAAAGCTGGGTCGGAAAGCCTTTCAAAGCCCCCAAACAGGCAATGAAGCGCATTCCGGCACAGTCGTCCGACACCGATTCCGCGGATTCGACCGCGAACGGCTCGGACACTGACGACAGCGGACAGTCCGTCGCCGAAGCGACCGCACAAGCTTCTGTCCCGAATACCCTGATGTTCAATGAAAACGGCGAGATCGTCGACCCCGACGATAAAGAGAAAGAGCCAGTAAGCTTCGAAAACTTCGATGACGTCAAAGGGCCGCAGCCCAAGTGGAAATTTGGAATCAAAAAGGTCGACGGCGAGAACCAGATAGTCGTCACCGATGGGCAACCGTACCCTGATGATGCCGGAGGCGGGGCAGACGCATCCACCGACCCGGACGGTTCCACTTCGGACGACTCGAATTCCGGTGCTGATAACGGGACGACCGACAACGATTCCTCCGCTTCTGACGATGGCGCAACCTCTTCCGACAGCGCCACCGCCGACAGCGACGCGAGCGGCGGCAAGGCAGCCAGCAAGGGCGGGGTCACCTCCGACGACGGCTCAGCGAGCGGCAGTGAAGCCGACAAGGACGGGTCGTCTTCGGACAGCGACGCCTCTGACGACAGTTCTACCTCGACCGATGGCGGCAACTCTTCGGATTCGGGGTCGAAGGACCGTGCGAATATGTCTGGCAACAAGGACTCCGACGGCCGTGATTCTGACGCCGACACCGGTTCAGGTTCCGACGGCTCTCGCAGCAGCGACTCCGACGGCTCGGGATCGGACTCGGGTTCCGGCAAGGACGACGAGAAGGATTCGGACGACAACGGTTCCGGCTCATCGGTCGGCACCTCCGACGCCGACGGCACAACCCCCGACCCGGCGACCGGCAACGGATCCCCCGACGACGAACGCGAAACCATTCCCGGCAACGCAGGTGACGAATTTCTGCCCGGAGATGACGAGGGCGCAGAACGCCCCGACTATTCGGATCCCGTGCCTCGCAACCCCGATGAGCAGACGCCCAAAGACGATACTGACCTCATCACAGGTGGCGATCAGCCGTCTCCGCGAGCCAATCAGAATCCGGCGACCTCGTTCGGCGAATCCATTATCTCCACGATCGTCAGCTCCTGGCCCATCTTCGTCCTCGCCGCCTCCGGTATGGCCGCGGTCGGGTTCATCATCTACCTCATGGGACGACGCGGAAAACAGGAATGAGGCCGCGTGGACCTATTCGACTCCGAACTGCGAGTCATCGCCGCTGCCGAGCAGCTCGTTAGCGGACTCGGCAGCGATGACAACCACAGCGTTGCCGCTGCCGCGATGGACACCTCCGGTCGCATCTACACCGGCGTCAACGTCTTTCACTTCACCGGCGGACCCTGCGCGGAACTCGTCGTGATCGGTGCCGCCGCGGCAGCGAACGCCGGACCACTGGTCACGATCGCTACGGTCGGCGACCGGAACCGCGGTGTGCTGGCCCCGTGCGGACGCTGCCGTCAGGTCATCCTCGACCTCCATCCCGACGCGCTCGTCGTCGTACCCGACAACACCACTGGCCAGACGTCGATCGCCCCGATCCCCGCCCTGCTCCCCCACTCCTACCGACATCCGGATTCTGATCCCAAACGGCTGCTGAGGTTCCACGCTAGATACTTCGAGGCCGTCGCGGACGGGACGAAGACACTGACGGTGCGGTGGAACGAAGGCCACCGCACGGGTCCGGCTCTGGCGTACTTCGAGAACACCGCGCATGGCACGCTCCCCGTGGAAGTCGCCTCGGTGATGGTGAAGCGACTCGACGAACTGCGACCTGAGGATCTCGACCTCACCCGCCCGAGTGGATTGGAGCGGTATTTCGCCAATCTCCGCGGGCACTACCCGACCATGCCTGCGGACGCGAGCGTCGAGATCGTAAGATTCCGTCGAACCGCGGCCGATATCTGACACTCACAGTGCCCAGCCGCTAAGCTGGACAGCGAAGCACTGTGGCACAAGGTCACAGACGCAGCAAAGCATTCTCGACCGGGAGGACTCGACCCGATGACTGACAACGTCTACACCTCAGATGTGACCGTCGACCAGGCGACAACCGCGCAGCTCGCGGAGTCGATCCGACTGCGCGAGGAGCGCATCGCCGAGAACATCGACGAGCTCGTCGGCCGCATCCACCCGAAGGTGCTGGCGACGCGGGCAGTCAACAAGGCGAAGTCCGAGGTCGTCGAGGAAGACGGCTCCCCCAAGCCCGAGATCATCGCACTCGGTGCCGGTGCCGTCCTCGGTGTGGCCGCCCTCATCGTCGGACTCTCCGGTCGCAAGCGTGGCTGATGCCGCACTACCGATCCGGATGCTCCATGACCGGATCCTGCTCGAACCCAGCGCGGAAGCCGGGGAACGCAAATCCTCGGCGGGCATCGTCATTCCCGCCACCGCCAGCATGGGCAGACGCCTCGTGTGGGGCAAGGTCGTGGCAGCGGGCCCGCATGTGAGGCAGGCCAACCTCGGCGACACCGTCCTCTACGATCCCGAGGAACTCGCCGAGGTGGAGCTCGAGGGACGCGCGTATGTGCTGTTGCGCGAACGCGACGTCCACGCGATCTCCGAACCGGCCGAACAGTCGAGTTCCGGGATGTACCTGTAGGGATCCTTTGGGGTTCGCAGCCCCACGGAAAGGGACTCTGACCTGGGGCTTGCGACCTTCATCACAAAATTGAATATGGGCCGATCTCGGTTTGCATGATCGGCCGACACCTGAGTAATATTAATTCTCGTTGCGCGGCATGCGCGGCACGCACCTCTAGCTCAATTGGCAGAGCAACTGACTCTTAATCAGTGGGTTCCGGGTTCAAGTCCCGGGGGGTGCACAGAGAACTGAGAACCGCCATTCGGATCATCCGGATGGCGGTTTTCTGTTCTCTTTCCCGCGAAGAGATCGTGGGCTGTAGGCCAAGATGTGGGTCTGGACTGGACGTGTCAGCCTCGACACTGCTTTCGGTCCCTGAGAAGCCGATCGTCTCCTCGCAGCCCATCTTGAGTTTCGCCACCTTCGGGGCCCCACTCCATGATAGCCAGGCCCAGGGACTACCGAACAACCACTGGTCCTCGGGTGCCTCGGTATGAAGATACAACAGCAAGTTCAGATAGACTCCCTCCATGCAGAACTTCGCTGACCGTAAGCCAGGTCTCGGTCAAATCGTACGCAGTCTACGAACAGAGTCCGGATCGGCGATGTTTCTGGCGCTGGTCACAGTATTGGCGCTTGCGTGGGCGAACTCGCCGTTATCTGAAAGCTATGTCGCGCTCTGGCATCAGGAGGTCGGCTTCGATGTCGGTCCCGTGGGCATGCATATGACTCTGCACCACTGGATCAACGACGGACTCATGGTGATCTTCTTCTTTGTTGTCGGACTAGAGGTGCGGCAAGAGTTCGCGCACGGATCTTTGCGCGATCGAAGTCGTGCTCAACTCGCTTTGATAGCTGGCGTCGCAGGCGTCGCTCTCCCGGCTCTCGTGTATGCGGTTGTCGTCAGCTTGTCCGGCGGCAGCGGACTTGGCGGATGGGGAGCTGTCGTCGGAACGGATACAGCGTTCATGCTCGGCGCTTTGGCAATAGTGGGTCCACGACTGTCAGGTCAGTTGCGTGTCTTCCTCCTCACCCTGACAGTGGTCGATGACTTCCTGGCAGTATCGATCATTGGCATTGTCTACAGCGATGAGATCAAGTTTGTCCCATTGTTGATCGCTCTAGCCTGCCTCATCGGCTTGTGGGCGCTTGGCCGTTCACGACAGTGGATTACGGGGCCTTATGTGATCATTGTGATTGTTCTGTGGTTCGCCACTGTCTCTTCCGGGGTTCATGCTTCACTCGCGGGCATGATAGCCGGGCTGCTCATCCCCGCCTACCCTACCCAGCGCCACGAGGTAGTTGCTGCCCGCCAGCTTTTCCGTGACTTCTGGCAGTCGCCCAGCGCCGCCTCGGCGCGCGGTGTCAACCGCGGCCTCGCACGGGGGATCTCGGTGAACGAGAGAATGCACGAAGTCCTTCGCTGGCCCACTGCGCTGCTTGTCGTGCCGATCTTCGCACTCGCCAATGCCGGCGTCGACCTCAGAGGTGGATTGCTCGCTGATTCCCTCGGCTCTTCCGTAACCTGGGGAGTCATTGCCGGCCTCGTACTCGGTAAGCTTCTTGGAATTGGCTTTGCCACTCTGCTGGCTGTCCGGATGGGCCTTGGCCGACCGCCAGAAGGGGTGGGAATGGGCAGCGTCTTCGGCGGTGCAGCGCTTTCAGGCATCGGGTTCACCGTCTCTCTGCTCGTCATCGGACTTGCCTTCGGCTCGACAACTGATCTTGGGAGACAGGCGACTGTGGGTGTCCTGGTCTCCATGGTGCTCGCCGTTGCCCTGGGCTGGTTGATTTTCAAGATCGCTGCCAAGCGCTGGGGTGAGGAGACTGCAGATCTGCCGATGGTGCTCGATCCTACGGTCGATCCCGAAGTCGATCACATTCGCGGCCCGCAGGACGCCAAGCTGACACTGGTCGAATATATCGACTTCGAGTGCGAGTACTGTGCACACGCCACTGGCTCCTGGGAGGACCTGCGCGCGCAATTCGGCGACGATCTTCGTTACGTAGTGCGACATCTTCCCCACCACCCACACGGGCCATTGGCTGCAAAAGCGTCTGAAGCAGCTGCAAACCAAGGCGAGTTCTGGCGATGGCTCGATTTCGTATTCACACACCAGGACGCGCTCGAGCGGGAGCATCTCCTTGCCTATGCGGAAGAGCTCGGGCTGAACGTCGATCGCTTCATCCAAGACATGGACAGCGAGGATGTCGCGCAACGAGTCAACCGCGACCTCGTGAGTGCCGAGGCCAGCGGTGCTCATGCCACCCCAACGTTCTTTGTCGAAGGTCGGCGCCTGTTGGGCGACTATGACGCCCGGACGTTGACTGCGGCGCTCGAAGCGAGGAGGCGCGGCACACGTACCCAGGAGGTATCCAGCTGAAAGGATGGTGAGGGGGTCGGCGACTACTACCGAGGCCTGTCAACCCGCGGGTTTCACAGAGGCTCCTATTCTGGTCTCCTTGGCAGCCGCGGGTTCTGTCGCGGACTGGTTGATCCACTCCGAATGGACCTCGAGTGGCGGGCGGCACCCTGTCGCTGGGTGCAGTCGGGTCTTGTTGCACCAGGCCACGACCACGTATTGCGTGTTTGCCCCGTTTGCGACGTCCAGATCGGCCTCGGCACGGACGACGCGCTCGACGGCACGATCCTTGAACTCGTCGGTGTATTTCACTGGCAACAGAGAATCCCCTTCCTCCCATCTCCCTGCCTCTGTTGTCCCTGGGGCGATTCAACTAGGCTGAACCAGCAGGCGAAAAATAAACGCTTTCGCATGCAAGTTCCAGCAGAAAGCTGGATGGGAAAATTATGGAAGGATGCGAGAATAATGGCTGATGGCAATCGCGCAGTAGTGTTCGCAAATCCGCAAGACATGCAGGTCGAAAATCTCGATTTCCCAAAACTGGAGATGCCCGACGGAGCAAAAGCACCGCACGGGGTCATCTTGAAAATCGTCGCTACGAATATATGCGGAAGCGACCTCCACATCTTCCGTGGCTCCTTCCCAGCGCCCCAAGGCATGGTCATGGGACACGAAATGACAGGCCAGGTAGTTGAGCTCGGATCCGACGTCACTTTCCTCAAGGAAGGCGATCTCGTCTCGGTGCCGTTCAATGTCGCTTGCGGCCGGTGTCGCAATTGCCGGGCGCGCAGGACGGAAGTCTGCGAGACTACGAATCCAGATGGCCCCTGCGCAGCCTACGGGTTCAACCTCGGCAATTGGCAAGGTGGACAGGCGGAATACCTGTTTGTGCCCTATGCCGACTTTCAGCTGCTCCGCTTCCCAGACAAGGACCAGGCCATGGAGAAGATCCGCGACTTGGCCCTGTTATCAGACATTCTTCCCACTGCATTCCACGGACTCATGGAGGCCGGCGCCAAGCCAGGCTCGACAGTCTATATTGCCGGTGCAGGACCTGTCGGCCGGTGCGGGGCAGCGGCAGCTCGCCTCCTCGGAGCGTCATGCATCATTGTCGGCGACTACCACAAGGACCGCCTCGATCTGATGAAACAGAACGGCTGCGAGACCATTGACCTCAACGAGGATGTTCCTCTGACCGATCAGATCGAAGCTATTCTAGGCGAGCCCATGGTGGATTGTGCGGTGGACTACGTCGGCTCGGAAGCACATGGAATCGGTCGTGAGGCCGGAGATATGGATCCCGCGCACGCGATCAATCAAGTCATGGACGCTACCCGACCTGGCGGGGCTACTGGCATCATCGGAGTGTACGGACCCGATCCGCTTGCAGAGTCGAAAGCAGAGCAGGAAGGAACTTTCCCACTCGACTTCGGCAAAGCATGGATCAAGTCACCTCGAATCTCGGGCGGCCAGGCACCGATCATGCACTACAACCGCGAGTTGATGATGGCCATTCTCTGGGACCGCATGCCGTACCTCAGCGACATGCTCAACACGAAGATCATCAGTCTCGACGATGCTCCAGACGCCTACGCAAGCTTTGATAAGGGTGTTTCGGACAAGTTCATCATCGATCCGCACGGGCTCATCTCAGCCTGACCTGATCCACCCTCCAGGAGGGTTGCAAGCTTCATTCAACGACATCTGAGAACGGGTTCGGGTGCCACCTTTGGTGGCACCCGAACTGCACTAACTGTCCGATCAGTCTGTCTTCACATCGGTTGACACGTCTTCGCGCGAAGCTAGGTGGTGTCGTGACCTTAGCGAGCCAACTCTGCCACCCGCCAGATTTCAATCGGCCAGCTGGTCAACTCCGAAGAGCTCAAGGAGTGATGATCCAGACTACTGGCAGCACACTCGTAAGCAGGCTTACCTTGGTGTCTCCAACGGCCCCTTCTCATCTAAGCTCAAAGGCACGTCCAAGCTGACTCCTCAGAACGACCGCTGTTCGCAGCTCGAGGTGTCATCGAATCCGGTTCGATAGCACTCAAGAGCCTCAGCTTCCCAATTCAGTCCTGACCGGCGCGGGCATAGGCACCGAGAACCTGTCTCTCCGAATCCCCGAGGTAGACGGCAAGCCTAGCAGCGGCGGCCCCCGGCCCATCAGAGCGATAGATCTCGACCACCTCGCGGTTGCGCTCAATGAAGGGCGCATGGAGGAAGTCGAGGACCTCAACCTTGAGGAAGGCCAGGCGCAGCTCGGCGAGCACATTGGCAAACGAGCGCATCAACCGCCTGCTGTCCGACAGCGAGACGACTGCATTGTGGAACCCCATGTTCGCCGTGCCGACTTCCAGCCAGTTCTCTTCGGCTGCGAACTTCTCGGCAGCCTCGACGGCCGCCTCCATCCTCACCGCGTTCGGGTGATTGCGCGGGGCGTGCTCGAGCACCGAGCACTCGACATGATGGCGCACCCGGTAGATGTCGACGACATCGGCGGTGCTCGGTGACGCCACTGAGACGCCTCGGTGCGGGATATGCGTGACCAGGCCCTGCTCCCCGAGGACCCGGAACGCCTCACGCAGAGTATTGCGCGAAACATCGAATTCCTTCGCCAGCGCGGTTTCGGACAGCCGCTCACCTGGGCGCAGCTCTCCAGCGATGAGGCGGTCAGTGAGCCTGTTGACCAGGGACGAATCGTGATTCACCTCTCCATCCTACTGAAACAGCACCCCGAACTCCCATCCGTCCGTCGACAAAGCGACGAAGAAAAGTGTGACTCCCGTCTATGTTTGTTGAACAATGAGTGCTAGATTGTTTACCACTTCACGTGCGCCAGGACACAGACATCGCTGTCCTCACCCCATCGGCGCACACGAAGGAACAACTGACCACCAGACAGTCGGAGACTCCCATGTCACAAGCACCGGAATCCCAACCGCCGGAATCCTCTTCTACGGATGGGGGCGCCTCGGGCCTTGACAATGCCAAGAGCGAAATCGGATCCAAGATCAGCCGCAGCGCGATCATCGGCGCCATCTTCCTCATGGCCACCTCGGCGATCGGTCCGGGCTTCATCACCCAGACAGCCACATTCACGGCTCAGATGGGTGCGGCCTTCGCCTTCGCGATCTTCGCGTCGATCCTCATCGACATCGCCATCCAGCTCAATATCTGGCGGATGGTGACCTCCTCGGGCAAACGCGCAGCACAGCTGGCTTCCTCGGCCGTGCCGGGTTCGGGCATCCTCCTGTCCGTCCTCATCGTCGTCGGCGGACTGGCCTTCAACATCGGCAACATCGCCGGTGGCGGCCTTGGCCTCAATGCGCTGCTGGGCATCGACCCGAAGCTCGGCGGACTGCTCACCGGCGTCCTGGCGATCGGCATCTTCCTGTTCAAACGCGCCGGAAAGGTCGTCGACGCCGTCGTCCTCGTCCTCGGCGTCGGAATGATCATCCTCACCTGTGTCGTCGCCATCGTCTCGAACCCGCCGGTCGGTGAGGCGCTCAGACAGTCGATCGCGCCCGACACCATCAACTTCGCCACCGTGACCACGATCGTCGGCGGCACCGTCGGCGGCTACATCACCTATTCCGGCGCCCACCGCTACCTCGACTCGGGCAAGACCGGACCGGAGAACGCCGGTTCTGTCATGCGCTCGGCTCTGTCGGGGATCCTCGTCACCGGAATCATGCGCTACGTCCTCTTCCTCGCCATCCTCGGCGTCGTCGCCTCCGGCGTCGCACTCGACCTCGACTCGAGCGTGGCCAACCCCGCCGGCCAGGCCTTCGCCGCAGTCCTCGGCGATGCGGGAATGCGCATCTTCGGAGCGATCTTCTGGGCCGCGGCACTGAGCTCGGTCATCGGCGCCGCCTATACCTCGGCGACGTTCCTCTCGGCGTTCTCCAAGCGTCTCGAAGGCGGTTGGCCGCTGCAGCTGGCGACCGTGTCCTTCATCGTCGTCTCGCTCGTCGTCTACCTCGTCCTCGGCACGGCACCTGCCACACTGCTCGTCTTCGTCGGCGGCTTCAACGGGCTCATCCTGCCGATCGGTCTGACGATCTTCATGTACATCGGCTGGTTCAGGCCGCGCCTGCTGCGCACTGACTCGTACCCGAAGTGGTTGCTCATCATCGGCACCGCGGCAACACTGGTCACGTGGTACACAGCCACACAGTCCATCGGCCCCATCTTCGCCATGATCGGAATCGGAGGGTGACATTGTCTGTCAACAGCGAACTGAGAATCGACCTCAACTCTGACCTCGGGGAGAACGTCCCCGACCGTGTCGTCAGCGACGATGCCGCCATGCTCGGCCTCGTCACCAGCGCCAACGTCTCCTGCGGGTTCCATGCGGGCAATCCGGAAGGCATCCGCGCCACCGTCGGGGCCGCCACGAAGGGCGGAGTCGTCATCGGGGCCCATCCCGGATACGACGACTACGAGGGCTTCGGCCGCCGCGCCCTCGACGTTCCCGCTGCCACCCTGCAGGCCCAGGTCGAATACCAGATCGGCGCGCTCATCGGCCTGACCACTGCCGTCGGCGGAACCGTCTCCTACGTCAAACCCCACGGCGGTCTCTACAACGCGATCGTCCATGATGAGGCGCAGGCGAAGGTCGTCGTCGACGCCGTCAAAGCCGTCGATGACTCGCTGGTCTTCCTCGGACTCGCGGGCAGTGTGGCCAACCGCGTCGCCGCCGAGGCGGGACTGACCGTTGCCGCCGAGGCCTTCGCCGATCGGTCCTACAACCCCGACGGTTCCCTGGTCTCCCGGTCGGAGCCGAACGCGGTCCTCCACGACCCAGAGGCCGTAGCCTCCCGCGTCCTGCGCCTCGTCCAGACCGGGCAGGTCGAAGCCATCGACGGCAGCCACGTCGACGTCGATGCGCAGTCCATCTGCTTCCACGGCGACAGCCAGGGATCCATCGACATGGCCCGGGCCGCCCGTGATCTCCTCGAATCCGAAGGCGTCACGATCGCCGCCTTCGCCGGAGTCGGCAAATGAGCGCTGCAACCACGACCGCCACTGCCACCACCGGCGCCACCGCCATGGACACGATGCGGGCTGCCGGCGCGGAAGCCCGCGCCCGCATCCGGGAAGGATTCGACGGCCCCACCTCGGGGATGGCGCCGGGACTCGTCCAGGCCAACCTCATCTCCGTGCCCGCGGACTGGGCTTTCGACGTCCTCCTGTTCACCCAACGCAACCCGAAGCCGTGCCCGGTCGTCGACGTCCTCGAACCCGGGCAGCTGTCGTCCGCACTGGCTCCGGGCAGCGATATCCGCACCGACATTCCCGGCTACCGGATCTGGGAGAACGGCGCGCTGACCGGCGAGGTCACCGATGCCACCGAGGTGTGGGAGCAGCATCCGGACCTCGTGTCCTTCCTCATCGGCTGTTCGTTCACCTTCGAGAACGGCCTGACCGAGGCGGGCATCCCGATCCGCCACCAGGGGGCCGGTCGCAACGTGCCGATGTACCGCACGTCGACGGCCTGCCTTCCGGCCGGTCGGGTCAGCGGCGACATGGTCGTGTCCATGCGCCCGATCCCGGCCTTCCAGGTCGCCGAGGCTGTGCGCATCACCGACCGCTTCCCCGCCGTCCACGGTGCACCGATCCACATCGGCGAACCCTCCCAGATCGGCATCGAGGACCTCGATGCCCCGGATTTCGGTGACGCCCCGGTCATCGAAGACGGCGACATTCCCGTCTTCTGGGCCTGCGGAGTCACTCCGCAGGCAGCCATCCAGGCCTCGGGAATTCCTTTCGCGATCACCCACTCACCGGGGAAGATGTTCATCACCGACGAACCGGAAGACACCTACCGCCAATGACCTCGACACCGCCGGCTGACTCCCTGACCTTCCATACCGCATCCAGGCGCCACCTCCTCGCCGAATGCGCGGACCTGGGCGCGACGATGGCGCTGCACCACAGCCTCGAAGCCGCCGATCTGCCCGGCGTCACCGAACTCATCCCCGCCGCCCGAACAGTGCTGATCAGTTTTGATCCCGCACGCACGGACGCCGAGTTCCTCGCCGAGGCGGTGCGCGGACTCGGGCGCACCGAGTCGGCCTCGGATGCGACCCGTGAGGTGACGATCGATGTCCACTACGACGGGGACGACCTCGCCGAGGTGGCCGACCTCCTCTCCGTCTCCCCCACCGAGGTGATCAAACGCCACCAGGTCGCGACCTGGCAGGTCGCGTTCGCCGGGTTCGCGCCCGGCTTCGGCTACCTCGCCGGCGACGACGAGCTCTTCAACGTTCCCCGCCGCTCGTCCCCACGCACGCGAGTGCCCGTGGGATCGGTGGCATTGGCCGGCGAGTTCACCGGCGTCTACCCCCGCTCCTCCCCCGGCGGCTGGCAGCTCATCGGACGCACCGATGCGAAGCTGTGGGATCTCGAACGGGAACCACCGGCCCTGTTCGTCCCCGGCACGATCGTCAAATTCGCCGAGGCGGGGCGCGAGACCGTCGAGGTCGCGGGCTCGAGTGCGGGGTCAGGTTCGTCAGGTGCGGCAGGTTCGCCAGGTGCGGCAAGTTCGGCGTCGGATTCTGCGGTGGATTCAGCAGCGGATTCGGCGTCCGATTCGGCGGCTGCTGCCACCCACTCCCTCGAGGTGCTGCGTCCCGGGCTGCAGCTGCTCATCCAGGATCTCGGTCGCCCCGGTTTCGCTTCGATGGGAGTCTCCGCCGCCGGTGCCGCCGATCGCACCGCCTTGACGACTGCCAACCGTCTCGTCGGCAATGCCGAGTCTGCTGCCGGCCTGGAGAGCTTCGGGGGCGCAGTGCTCCTGCGCTCCACGGGTGACGGCGTCGCCGCTGTCACCGGGGCCACCGGAGCGATCACCGTGACCGCTGCCGATGGCACGGTGCTCACGCCCCGCCTCGGCGAGGCCTTTGCCCTGGCCGACGGGGACGAACTCGAGCTCGGACCAACCGAGCGCGGAGTCCGCCGCTACCTCGCCGTGCGCGGTGGAATCGCTGTCGAGACGGCTCTCGACAGCAGCTCCGCCGACACCCTGGCCGGGCTCGGTCCGGCTGCTGTCGACAAAGGCACCACGGTGGAAGTGCACGATCCGCGGACGGCGCCCCACCTCGTCGATCCCAATCCCACGCAGCCAAGGGACCTGCCGCAGGCGGGTGAGACCGTGACCCTGAGCGTGACGCTGGGACCGCGTGAGGACTGGTTCACCGAAGCCGGGATCAAGACTCTGCTGTCACAGGAGTGGACGGTCACCCACGAATCCGACCGGGTCGGGCTGCGCCTGAACGGTGAGGTTCCACTCGAACGTGCCCGAACCGGAGAGCTGCCCAGCGAAGGCGCGGTCACCGGTGCCCTGCAGGTTCCGCCGAACGGTCAGCCGGTGCTCTTCGGACCCGACCACCCGCTCACCGGCGGCTATCCGATCATCGCCAGCGTCGATGATGTCGACCTCGCCGCGCAGCTGCCTCCCGGCGTGAAGCTGCGCTTCACCACCTCTGCCCGACCGACGTCGAACGCCCTCCCGGCCGAGGCGTCCCGCACCGCAGCAGGATCCCGCACCAACGAGAACGAAGGCTGAACAATGTCGAGAATCCTCATCGCCAACCGCGGCGAGATCGCCGTCCGCATCATCCGTGCCTGCGCCCAGCACGGGCACACTTCGGTGGCTGTCTACGCTGATCAGGACGCCGACGCCATGCATGCCCGGTTCGCCGACGAAGCGTTCGCTCTGCCTGGGACGACAGCGGGTGACACGTACCTCAACATCGATGCGATCCTCTCCGCAGCGAAGTCCGCCGGTGCCGATGCCGTCCACCCCGGTTACGGATTCCTGTCCGAGAACGCCGACTTCGCGTCTGCCGTCGAGGACGCCGGCCTCATCTGGATCGGTCCGACCGCGGACACGATCACGGCCCTCGGCGACAAGGTCACGGCCCGTCAGCTCGCGCAGAAGGTCGGCGCTCCCCTGGCACCGGGCATCGACCGTCCCCTGGAGAACGCGGCCGAGGTCGAGTCCTTCGCCGCCGAGGCGGGACTGCCGATCATCATCAAAGCCGCCCACGGTGGCGGCGGACGCGGAATGAAGATCGTCCACGAGCTGACCGAGGTGGCCGGTGCCTTCGAATCGGCGACCCGTGAGGCCGTCGAGGCTTTCGGTCGGCCCGAGTGCTTCGTCGAGAAGTTCCTCGAGCGTCCCCGCCATGTCGAGGTCCAGATCGTCGGCGACGGTCAGGGTCGGGTCGTGGCCGTCGGTGACCGCGACTGCTCCGCTCAGCGGCGCAATCAGAAGCTCATCGAGGAAGCACCCGCCCCGGGACTGACGGATGAGCAGCGTGAGCGCCTGCACCGTTCGGCCGAAGCCATCTGCGCCGAGGTGGACTACCGCGGTGCCGGCACCGTCGAGTTCCTGCTCGCTGCCGATGGGACCATGACGTTCCTCGAGGTCAACACCCGACTGCAGGTCGAACATCCCGTCACCGAGGTGACCTCAGGGGTCGATCTCGTCGCCGAACAGTTCCGCATCGCCTTCGGACAGGGACTGTCGCTGGAGTCGACCCCGCAGCCGGTCGGTCATGCGATCGAGCTGCGCATCAACGCCGAGGATCCCGGCCGCGGGTTCCTGCCGACTCCGGGACGCATCGATGTCCTCGACGTGCCCGGGGGCCTCGGCGTGCGCTGGGATTCCGGTGTGCGTGCCGGTGACACCGTGCAGCCGGCCTTCGATTCCCTCTTCGCGAAGCTCATCGTCCACGGTCCCGACCGTGAGCAGGCGATCGCACGCACCGTGACAGCGGCGAAGGAACTCCATGTCGAGGGTCCGGCCACGGTGGTGCCGTGCTCCCTGGCGATCCTCACCGATGAGGCGTTCACCGGTCTCGGCGTCGACGGTGTCGACGGCATCCACACGCAGTGGATCGAGGCCGAGCTGCTGCCGCGCTTCGAGACTCAGGACCGCCCGGCCCCGGTCGCCGATGGCGAGATGCAGCGGATGTCGATCGAGATCGATGGGAAGCTCACCACGATTGGACTGCCCGCCGGACTGGTCGCTGCCCTCGGCTCGGTCGGTGGGACCGGTCAGGGCGGCACGGGTCAAGGCGGCGAGGCCGGTGGCGCCGGAAACGGTGGAGCCGCCTCGGCGAGTGCCGGAGATGTCACCGCACCTGTGCCGGGCAGTCTTGTGGACTTCCTCGTCGAGGATGGCGCACAGGTGGCGGCCGGTGACGAGGTCGCGGTGCTCTCTGCGATGAAGATGGAGACCCGGGTCGAAGCACCGGTCGCGGGAACGCTGCGCCAGGTCGCGGCGGTCGGCGACGTCGTAGCGGTCGGGCAGGCCATCGCACGGGTCGACTGAGACGGCGAGCCGCCTCGGCGAAAGGATCGGTCGAGGCGGCTGTCTGCATCGGCCTGAGCATCGGGCTCGGCAACGGAATAGAGTGGTGGTCAGCAATGGTTGTCCATCACGGAGACCACCCCAATCAGGAGGAGCATCCATGTCACGTCTGTCGGTCGGCGACACCGCCCCGGATTTCACCCTCGTCAACCAGGACGGGAAGTCCGTCAGCCTCAGCGATTTCCGAGGTCAGCGGGTCGTCGTGTACTTCTACCCCGCCGCTATGACCCCGGGCTGCACGACCGAGGCCTGCGATTTCCGGGACTCGCTGTCGGCACTCAAGGCCGCCGGAATCGCCGTCGTCGGCATCTCCCCGGACAAGCCGGAGAAGCTGCAGCAGTTCATCGAGAAGGAGGGTCTCAACTTCGACCTCCTCTCCGATGAGGACAAGACGATGATGACCGAGTGGGGCGCGTTCGGCGAGAAGAAGAACTACGGCAAGGTCGTCCAGGGCGTCATCCGCTCGACCGTCGTCGTCGATGCCGAGGGCAAGGTCGAACTCGCCCAGTACAACGTCAAGGCCACCGGGCACGTCGCCCGCGTGCGCAAGGAGCTCGGCATCGACGCTGCCTGAGTCGGCTGCCGTGTGGGCGTCGGGCGGTCTGAACTGCCCGTGCTCAACGTAAGCACCGGGGCGGTTCGAGTTTTCAACAACTCGGGCCGCCCCTGCTAATCTTGAGGACGTTGTGGCCGCGTCTGTGGCAGCTTCGGCGCGAGTGGCGGAATTGGTAGACGCGCTGGATTTAGGTTCCAGTGTCTTCGGACGTAGGGGTTCAAGTCCCCTCTCGCGTACGACACGACTGGCCCCTGACCGTGAGCTCCTCAGCTCCGATCAGGGGCCTTCCTCATGCCGAGACCGCCGGCTCAGACTCTGATTGCGGGGTAGCCCGCAGCGCCAGAGCAGTGAGGACGAGGCCGAACAGTGCGAATGCGGCGCCACCGAACCCGCCCCACTGCAGAAGACCTGCAGCAACGGTGAAGCCGCCGAGGGTGGAGCCGATGGCATTCGCCAGGTTGAAGGCTCCGACGTTGACCGCCAGCGACAGCGTCGGCGCAGCACCGGTGTGACGCATCACCAGCGATTGCAATGGTGCAATGGTCGCCGTCGACAAAAGGCCCAAGAGGAGAACGAGGGCGATCATCGGCACCGGGAGCCTTGCAAACAGGGGGAACGCGGACAATGTGATGATGAGTGCGCAGAACACTCCCACCAAGGTTCTGCCGAGTGAGAGATCGGCGAGACGCCCGGCAATGAGGTTACCGACGAAGCCTCCGACCCCATAGGCCAACAGTAGTCCGGGAATTGCGGCGTCGGTGATGCCGCTGATGTCCGAGAGGAGCGGCACCAGATAGGTGAAGACGATGCTCACCCCGGCGAAACCGATGACCGTCGTCGCCACGGCCAGCAGAACCGGCCCTCGCAGGAGGGTTCGAATCTCGTCTCTGACCCCGGTCGCAGGGGCCGGAGTACGCGGCATCGCCGCTGCCAGCAGCCCCACACCGATGATTGCGGCGACGGCCACGAAGACGAACGGAATCCGCCAGTTCGTGTTGCCGCCCAGCAGGGCCCCGAGCGGCACGCCGAGCACGGTTGCGACGGTCAGTCCGGTACCGACGATGGCAATCGCCTGACCCTGCCGGCCGGGTCCCATGATCTCTGCGGACGCGGTGAGCCCGATCGCGAACAGTGTGGCCTGACTGCACGCGGACAGCACTCGACCGATGATCACCACAAGGTAAGTCGGCGCCAGGACTGTCACCAACGTGCCGACAACGAATAGAAGTCCCAGGCAGAGAGCGAGTCCTTTGCGGGGGAACCGTGCTGTCAAGACGGTCACTATGGGGCCGCCGATCGCAACTCCGAGCGCATAGGCGGTAACGGTCTGTCCGGCGGTCGCGATGCTCACGTCCAGATCGGCGGCCAGTTGCGGCAGGATACCGGCAACGAGGTATTCAGCAGTTCCGGTGCAGAATACCAACAGGACGAATCCCGCCAGGATGAGAATCGGCCGTTTGAGGAGGTATGCATTTGCTGTTTGTTCGACATTCATACTGATAGGCTGATCCTTCACATCGATGTGAAGGCAAGTGGCTGAAGCAGAAAGGCCGAAACGATGAGGATCTCTGACGTCGCCGAACGAACAGGCATTCCATCCCGATTGCTGCGCTATTACGAAGAAAGGGACCTTCTGGTCCCCTCCCGCAATTCCTCGGGATACCGCGAATACAGCGAACAGGACGTCGCAATCGCGACACACATCCGCCAGCTGCTCGATGCCGGAATGAGCACCGCCGCAATTCGCACTGTCCTCCCCTGCCTGAGGGACAAGGCCGGTCAGCTTGCACCGACCTGCTCGGTCACCGTCGCCGATCTCGAACGCGAACGGGCGCGGATAGAAGCATCAATCGAGTCTCTCACTCAGTCGCGTGATGCCATCAGCCGAGTCATCAGCGCGGGCTGACAAGATCGAATAAGGATTTCGCCCGAAGAGTGTTGCAGGGCCACCTGATGGGCATACTGTGAAATGCAGACTCCGTCCTTGGGCAGCAGCCAGCAAACAGAGAGGTCATACGCGCATGACAGATTTCCAGTCACTCTCCGTCCGCCCCACAGCGCCCGCCGATGAGGCCCGGTGGAAGGAACTCTTCCGCGCCTACCGCGAGTTCTACCGACTGGAGCCGTCCGAGGAGATCGTCTCCCGCGTGTGGTCGTGGCTGACCGACTCCGCCCATGAGTGCCAGGGACTCGTCGCCGAGGCGGACGGATCGATCGTCGGAATCGCCGACTATCGTCGTTTCTCGCGTCCCTCGACAGGCAGCGTCGGCATCTGGCTCGACGATCTCTTCACCGATCCCGAGGCGCGCGGCCGAGGTGTCGGCCGTGCCTTGATCTCCCGGCTGCAGATGATCGCCGCGGCCGAAGGCTGTTCGGTGGTCCGGTGGATCACCGCCGACGACAACGCTCAGGCTCAGGTGCTCTATGACGATGTCGCAGCGAAGACGAACTGGCTCACCTACGACGCGAAGCCGACGGAGTCGTGAGCACGGAGTTGCCGAGTGAGGAGAGGCCGAGCTCGGTGAAGCCGGAAGAACAGGCAAGCTCAGCGAACGCCGTTGCTGACCGCGAGGTGCTGTTGTGCTGCCTGCTGTGGGCGCGCGAAGGACAGGCCGAGGCACTGACAGCCTACGAGAACGGTGTTCTCGCGCTCATCTCCGAGCACGGAGGGCGCGTCGTCAATCATGCCAAGAGCGACGGGGCTCAGGGGCGTCCCAACGAGGTGCAGTTCTATCGGTTCGAATCCACGGAAGCGCTCGATTCCTACCTCGCAGATCAGCGACGTCAGGCGCGGGCCGCCGAACGCAATCGCGTCATCGCCAGGACGGAGCTGTTCCCGGTCAGCTTTCTTCCGACCGAGTGAGGTCCTGCGCGAAGTGCTGCTGTGCGAGCAGGACCAGCGCCTCGAGCAGCGGTCGGCGCAGCACGCTGCCGAGGACGACTCCGCGGATCCGCTCCTCCAGACTGACTGCGTCGCTGATCGCGTCGAGGTCGGTGCGACCGACGTCTTCAGCGGCCTCGACATAGGCGTCGAGCCGGTCGAGGATCGGAGTCAGGTTCTCCGCAGTCAACATGGCAACCGCCTTCACAGCCGCCCGATAGGCCGGTGATGAGGTCGCACAGCGCCATCCTCGCGCGGTGATCGCGCGGTCGAGTATCGCCGAGGCGGCTGTATCGTCCGTCTCGGCCTCGCCGATGAGCGCGTCCTGGGTGACGCCCATCGCTTCGACTTCCGAGGACGGCTCGTTCACCGCGTCGACGACGGCTCGCGCCTTCGCCAACGGCAGTCCGGCCACCGACGTCAGCGCCCTGATGAGGCGCAGCCGCTCGAGATGAGTGCGATCATAGACGGCTTGATTCACGCTTGTCCGCCGTCCTGGCTTGAGCAGTCCTTCGCGCAGGTAGTACTTGATGGTCGGCACGCTGAGCTCCGAACGGCGCGAGAGCTCCGCCATCCTCATCTCCGACTTCTCCGCGGACTCCGACAACCCAGCTCCTTTTCTCGTTACGGCCGCCGTAACCGCGCGCCTGTGTTCATTCTTCCTTGCTCGACCCTAGCAGATACCTCTACTATCTAATATGGATAGTGCAACTACCTATTAAGAGGAGAGGTCATGGATGCCTTGACTTTGGCTGCGGTCCTCGCCACCGGCTTCGTCGGCTCAGCGGAATTCGGGTCGGCCGCCTTGGTTCATCCGGTGATCCGTCAGCTGAGGACGGACGATCAGCTGATCATGGAGAGGGGCCTGCTGAAGACGTTCGGCCGGGTGATGCCGGTGGGGATGACCGCGGCGACAGCGCTGGCCATCATCATTGCCATCGATGAGCCCAACCCATGGTTGGTTTCGGCAGCAATCAGCCTCAGCGTCGCTCTGGTCGTGACGATCATCGGGAACGTCCCAATCAACACCCGGACGGGACGGATCACCGAGGAGACCGCCCCCGAGGGATTCATCGCCATGCGCAGACGGTGGGACGCCTTCCAGATCGTGCGCGCTTCACTGCAGCTTCTCGGATTCGTCCTGGTCGCGGTCGGAGCCGTCGGACTCACCTAAGCACCCGTCGACGTTCATCTCGCCGTCAGGGATGGCCCGGTAAAAGCGTCGCGGCGCTCCGACCTCTGAGGTTTCAGTCCATGCGTCGCCGG
Source organism: Brevibacterium sp. H602 (assembly GCF_051172395.1). Lineage (NCBI taxonomy): Bacteria > Bacillati > Actinomycetota > Actinomycetes > Micrococcales > Brevibacteriaceae > Brevibacterium > Brevibacterium sp. H602. Next base: position 126,793 of record NZ_JBPIZD010000005.1, read on the forward strand.
AGCTCGGCGACTCCGCCGCCCGTCAGCTCTGTCAGTGATTCCGGTCGGCCGGCCATGGCCATGACGAGGTCGAGGACACGACCGGTCACCTCCGGCCCGCTTCCGGATTCGAAGTCGGCGTCGGCAGCGCTGAGCTTCAGCCCTTTGACCAGGGTTTTCGAGTTCACTGCGAAGTCTTTTGCGGCGAAGTATCGGGCCACCTCGACGGTCGCCTCGCCGCCAGGGGTCAGGTCGAGTTCCAGTGGTCGTGCGATGTCCTGTCCGTGGACGATGACTTCGCCGAGGAAGGCTGGGAAGTCTTTGGTCGGGGCGATCGTCAGAGCGGTCGAGTCGCGGAACTTCGCAAAGGTCTCCTCAGGTGAGCCACCGAGGCGGCGCTCGAGCAGTCGCGCGTTGTGCTTTGCCGGGTCGAATCCCGCCCGAACGATGCTGCGGATCCAGGCCCACTTCCCGGTGTTAGCTGCGGCTGTCAGGTGGGCGACGACCTGCTCGACCGTCCAGTCTGCACACAGAGTGGCGAGCGCCCACTGCTCCGTTTCGAGCGTGGAGAGCAGATCGGCCAGGCGCGCGCGTTCCGCGTGGAGGAGGTCCCAGTATTCGGCTTCGTTCATCTGCTCGTCCCCTGTGATTCGTCGCCGGAGACGCTGACGCACCCCTCCTCTTCTCCGTCGAACAGCAACCGGAAGCGTTCGCACACGACCGGCATCTCGAACGAGAACCCGCGCCGGCCATGCTCTTGCCAAAAGCGCTCATGGATCTCGCGCCAGGCGGCCAGGGTTCGGTCGCCCTCCCCTTCCGAATGGGCATGCTCGGCGGTCACCTCGCAGAACGGAACGATGTCGATCGCCGTGGTTTCAATGAGGGCTCTCGGCCGGTCTCGGCCGTCGAGGATGATGCTCAGTTCGCCCACCTCGGGGACGGATTCGTCGTCGGCTTCGATGTCCCACAGCGCCGAGGCGGTGCCCGTCTTGGTCCCAGCCAGCACGAGAGCGAGGAGGTCGTCCGCATGCTCGGGAGTCGCGCCGAAGGCCCATGCTTCAGGCATCCTCTCCGGAAGGTCTGGATTCCGGGTGCGGACCCGCACCCAGAACGAGTCGAGTGTGACATCGAGCCTTGCCGAATGACTCACGACAAGGCCTCAAGCCGATGCTTCAGACCTTGGATCAAGCTAGTCAGCCCAAACTCGAAGGACGCCACCGCTGACGAGTTCTCGCCGAATCGAGGATCCAGCGCACCTCGAATCTCCGCAAATCTGTCTCCGGCCGATTCTTGAGTGATGAGGTCGACCGGAGCGACGATGTCCAGAGCGGAACCGAGGACATAGGCCTCAACGGACCGCATCACCGCCACAGTCCGACCCTGCGGCCACCCCCCTCGACGAAGTCCACCGATCACTGAGTCATACATTTCATACGTTGAGAGGTCTCGAATCGAGGTCGTGGCCAACAATCGAATGAGGTTCGGATGGTCGGCAAAGGCCCTAAGATACGACCGGGCCCACAGCTCCAGAGCTCTGTCCCACGGCACGCTCTCCGACGATTCCTCGATCCCAGAAAATACTTGAACGTCGATTCCGGCCACGATACGTGCGCGCATCAATTCGATGAGTTCACCTCGGCCGGAGACATGGTTGTACAGAGAGGACACCTGCCTGTCGACGCGAGCCGCCAGAGTTCGCATAGACAATGACTCTTCTCCGAGGTCGTCGACAAGCGCGAGCGCGGCATCAACCAGCCGATCCTGATTCAATCTCACAGAATGCTCGCTCTCAATTTCGCACTTCCCTCCATCTTTCGAGCAGTGTATCGTGTTCCCAGTCACACACGAACACTGTTCGTGTAAACGCCGGTGCGACCGGCCATACGCAATGGAGCAGGAGGACGGCGGCCTTGACGACACAGCACTTCCACAACGGCACGGTCTGGCTAGGTGCCGGTGCCGAACCTGCAGACTCCCTGGTGACCCGAGACGGCATCGTCGTTGCCACTGGTTCACACGCGGTGGCTCCCGTCCTCGATCGCGTCTCGTGCCACGACGGCGCAGAGTTTGAGTCCATCGATCTCGACGGCGGGTTCCTCATGCCGTCCTTCGGCGACGGCCATGCTCATCCGATCTTCGGTGGCATGGAAGCAGAGGGCCCACAGGTGAGATCGTGCACGAGCGTCGAAGAGATCATCGCCGAAGTGAAACGGTACGCGGAGGCTCATCCCGACGACGACTGGATCACTGGCGCCTCATATGACGGCAGCCTCGTACGCGACGGACTCTTCGAGGCCGAATGGCTCGACAGAGCCGTGTCCGACCGACCGGTCGTCCTTCGTGCTTGGGACTACCACACCGTGTGGTGCAATTCTCGAGCATTGGAACTCGCGGGAATCACCGCCGCAACCCCGGAGCCGCAGATAGGCGAGATTCCTCGCCGAGACGACGGCTCGCCGCTGGGCACTCTGCGTGAATGGGGTGCAGTTGATCTGATCGACGCCGTTCGTCCGCCACGCCACGATTCCGTCCGACTCCGCGCTCTCGATCGGGCAGCCGATTATTACCTGGCTCGAGGCGTCACTTGGGTCCAGGACGCCTGGGTGGAGCCAGCCGATGTCGAGACCTATGTGTCCGCCTCTCAGCAGAAACTGCTCAAACTGCGATTCAACCTCGCGTTCTACGCCGATCCCCGCCGCTTCACGCAACAACTGCCCGAAATGCTCTCTGCGCGCCAAAGGATCGAGGAGCTTTCGGATCCATTCCTGACCGCTCAGACCGTGAAGTTCTTCGCCGACGGAGTCATCGAGAACGAAACCGGTGCGCTCATCGAGCCCTACTGCTCCTCCCTTCACAACCACGGCATGCGAGTCTGGGAAGGAGATTCGCTGGCAGAGGCGGTCTGCGAGGTCGACGCGGCAGGTTTTCAGATCCACATCCACGCCATCGGCGACGCGGCCGTTCGACAGGCATTGGATGCCATCGAGTACACAATCCGGCACAACGGTGCCCGTGATCGACGACCGGTGATCGCGCATGCCCAGATCATCGACTCTGCCGACCTGTCCCGCTTTGCTGAACTCGGCGTCATCGCGAATATGCAGCCTCTGTGGGCCCAGCTCGATGACCTCATGACGGTACTCACCGTCCCCCGGATCGGCAGCGAACGCGCCGTGGCGCAATATCGGATGCGCAGTGTCCTCGACAGCGGCGGGCACCTTGCGTTCGGTTCGGACTGGCCCTGCACTTCAGGGGCGCCGCTCGAGGGTCTCACCGTTGCCGTGAGCAGACAGACCGACGACGGTGAGCCCGACGGCGGGTGGACTCCCGAAGAGATCCTCGACATCGAACGCTCTCTCGACGCTTATTCGACTGCGGTGGCCCACCAAGCATTTGCAGACCATAGATCCGACGAGTGGGGAGTGATCCGCCCGGGCGCGAGCGCCGACTTCATCGTTCTCGATTCGGATCCTCGAACATTGCTTCCACAGGAACTCTCTGCCGCCCCAGTTCGCCGCACATACCTGCGCGGCGTGGCCGTCCATTCAGCGGACTGAATCGAAAGGACAATGATGTCCCATTCCAATCACAGCGCCACCGCTCAAGACACCTCCGAGACCCACCTGAAGCGTGCGCTCGGAGTACCTTCACTCGTCTTCTTCGGTCTCGTCTATATGGTTCCGCTGACAGTCTTCACGACCTACGGAATCGTCACTCAAGTCACCGGCGGCCGCGTCCCAGCTGCCTACGTCATCACGTTGCTGGCAATGGTGTTCACCGCCAGGTCATATGCGAAGATGGCCGCCGCGATGCCCTTTGCCGGTTCGGCATACACGTACACGCAGAAGAGCTTCGGAGCTGGAATCGGCTTCGTTGCCGGCTGGGCGCTGCTTCTCGACTATCTGTTCTTGCCGATGATCAACTATCTGGTCATCGGCATCTACCTCAGCGCAGCATTCCCAATGATTCCGGCCTGGGTCTTCGTCGTCACTGCCATTGTTCTCGTCACGGTCCTCAACGTCATCGGAATCGTTTCCGTTGCGCGGGCCAACATCGTCATCATCGCCGCTCAAGCTATTTTCATCGTTGTCTTCGCAGCACTGGGCATCGCTTCATTCACCGGATCCGGTTCTGTCGACCTAGCGGCGCCTTTCACCGGTGACGGCTCTGCACCCGGATTCGACAACGTCATGGCCGGCGCAGCTATTCTGTGTCTGTCCTTCCTCGGCTTCGATGCGGTCTCGACTTTGTCCGAGGAAGCCAAGGACGCGAAGAGAGCAGTCCCCCGCGCGATCGTCATCGCCACTGTCACCGGCGGCCTCATCTACATTGTTCTGTCGTACCTGGCTCAGCTGGTCTATCCGTCGAATCAGTTCGCCGATGTCGATTCAGGCGCGCTTGACGTCATGGCGGCGGCCGGCGGCGAATTCCTCACCGCCTTCTTCACCGCCGCCTATGTCGCCGGAGCATGCGGCTCAGCTCTGACCTCGCAGGCATCAGTCTCACGCGTTCTCTTCGCGATGGGTCGAGACGGCGTGCTCCCGAAAAGCTACTTCGGCCGCTTGTCACCGCGCTTTCACACACCCACGATTGCGACTCTCACAGTCGGCGGAGTCTCTCTGCTTGCGCTCGCCGTCGACCTCGCATTCATATCGGAGATGGTCAGCTTCGGTGCTCTGATCGCGTTCTCAGCAGTGAATCTGTCGGTCATCAAACACTTCATCATCGACGAGAAGAATCGTGGTTCACGTGCTGTTCTCAGTTCGATCGTTCTACCGGGAATCGGATTCTGTCTGACCCTGTGGCTGTGGACGAGCCTGTCTCCGCGAACTCTTCTCATCGGCGCAATCTGGCTGATTCTCGGAATCGGATACCTCGCTTTCGTCACACGAGGTTTCCGTCGGCCGACACCGATGCTTGATCTCGCTGACTGACGTTTACTTGCTCAGCTCGAGGTGCACGCTATCACCCTCGACACGATCCGGCTCGCCATCGGAGCGGTCATCCCTGCCGTGGCAACAAAGGGCTTCCGCACTCAGTTTTCCGAATTCACCGTTGACTCCATCGACTCCGAACAGCAGGATGCCATGGCACGGGCCTGACGCAATCGCGCTTCGTTGATCGCCTGCGGGACCGGGACTTCACCGTCCAGACCCCGCAGGCGATGACTCACCCGGCGGCCATCCACGCTCCTCACACCTGCCGGGCTGTGGGGACATCCAGCAGTCCTGGAAAGCAGCATCAGCACCGCAGAAGCCTCTGCCGGGCGCGGCCTCAGGTTTGGTACACCCTGCTCCAAAATGCCCACCGAGGGACCTGATCAGCTGAGAGGAACCTATACAAAAACGGCTGTCGACGCCGGTGGTCTGCCGTCACGTACGCTGCACCGTGTATCGCCGTGCCGCTCACCATCCCGCAGAAAAAATACCCCGCTTCTTGTAATAGTGTGTGTCACACACTATCGTGTGATACATGAACGAGGATGAAGACAAGGCACTGGCCACCCACGAACAGGAGCTGCGACGCGGCACCGTGGTCTTCGCCAGCCTCGTCGCCTGTCGACGGCCGCAGTACGGCTACTCGCTGCTGACGACGCTGACTGAAGCAGGCATCGCCACCGAGGCCAACACCCTCTACCCCCTGCTGCGACGGCTCGAGAAACAGGGCCTGCTCACATCGGTTTGGAACACCGAACAAGCCCGCCCCCGCAAGTACTACACACTCACCGACAGCGGCGCCGAAGTCGCCGCCGCACTGCACAGCCACTGGCTCGAACTCAACTCCAGCATCACCCAGCTCTGGAAGGACGGCACACCATGAGTGCGCTCACCGAAATCTACGTCGACAACGTCACCCGCCACCTCCCCGAAGACTCCCGGCCCGACATCGCCGCCGAGATCACCGCCACGATCGACGATATGGTCGACGCCCGCCTCGGCGAGGATGCGGACACGTCCCCGGATCACACGGCCGCCGTCGAACGCGAAGTCCTTGAGGAACTCGGCGACCCCGTCGCGCTGTCGCGGGAGTACTCGAACTCGCCGCAGCACCTCATCGGCCCGAATTCCTACCCGGTCTTCGTCTGGGCGCTGCGCTGGGTCCTGCCCGTAGTCGGTCTGCTCGCCGTTCTCACAAACGTCGTGACCACCATCGCCATCTCCCCCGGAGTCCAGATCGGAGAGATCATCGGCAAGGCGGCGGGCAACACGGTCATCGCCCTGTTGACCGCATTCGCCGCGATCACGATCATCATCGGCCTCGGCGACCGCGGAATGGACGGCGGCGCAGCCGATCCGCTTCGGAAACGGAAGCCGGGCACGTGGACGGTCGATGATCTCGACCGACGTGATTCCCACGGCAAGCAGATCCGCGCCGAGGCGGGGCTCGGGCTGGTCTTCATCGTCGCCCTGGCAACGGTCCCGCTCATCCCGACGACCCTGCTCTACGTCGGTCACCTCAATCGCGGCGGCACCTTCATCAACCCCGATCTCGGCGTCGGATGGCTGGTCGGCTACTGGGCGTTCCTCGCGCTCATGGCCGTGGTCGAGATCATCAAGTTCACGACCGCCTCGGCGAAACCGACCGTGGCCCTCTTCGGCGGAATCGTCGACCTCGCGATGGCTGTCTTCCTCACCATTGCGCTGCTCACTCAGCCGGTCCTCCACCCCGAGCTCACGAACACTGCGAACGCCGACATCCAGCAGATCATCACGGTCATCGCGATCTGGATCATCACCGTCTGGGACCAGGTGAGCACCTGGCGGATCTATCGCCGCAATCGTCGGTGAGGTTGTGCGATCGGGACGGCCGCCAGCCGACCCGATCGCACAGCTGCTGAGAGATCTCAGTCGCGGCGGCTGGCGATGACCGTGAACTTCTTGTTCCGGGCCAGCTGCCGACTCGGTCCGATGATCGATTCGAGACGATCCCGGTAGCGCAGGTGCGAATTGAACACCGTGAGCACCTGCCCGCCCGGAGCCAGATGCTCGGCGGCCGCGGCCATGAGCGCCGCGGCCGTCTCGGTCTCGATGGCCGTCCCCTGATGGAACGGCGGATTGAGCAGGATGAGGTCGAATTCACCCAGTCCCGCGAGCGCCGGCTCCTCCGAGTCCGCGGCATCGCCGAGGATGACGTCGATTCCAACTCCGTTCGCCTCCGCTGTGGCCCTCGCCGAGGCGACCGCCGCCTTCGACACGTCGATGCCGAGTCCCGTATTCGCACCCGAGGCTCGCATCGCTGCTGTGAGCAGCCAGCCGTTGCCGCAGCCGAGGTCGAGCACGGATTCCGGCGCTTCGTCGTCGAGCAGTCCCAGCAGTGAGTCGATGAGCAGCTCCGAGCCCTCATCGCTCTTCGTCCCGGAGAAGCAGGCCCCATGTGCGCGGACTTCGAGCTCACCGACACCGCGATGGGTGATCACCCCGCGGCGCGGGAATTCCGGCAGGCTCGGCGAGGACAGGGGGCGGCTGCCGATGATCATCCGGTGCTTGCCGACTCCGGGCGAGACATCGACTCGGCCGAAGCCGCGGGCAAGCTCTTTGTTGACGCCGCGGCTCATCGCATCGCTGCGGCCGATGACGATGATGGTGCTCACGAATGGCTGCAGCACCGCGATCGTCTCGGTGAGCGCATTCATCGCCTTCGGAGCGTTGACGACGGCCCACGTCTCCCCCACACCGAGTTCGGCCAGTCCCGCGATCTCACTGAGCTCGCTCACCGCCAGCACGGGGGCCGCCTCGGTGACGACCTCTCCGGCGGATTCGCCGTCTCCGGCCAGGGACTCGACCGCCTCAGCCAATGTCCGTGCCTCATCGAGCCGATCGTTGTATGTGCATACCTGCGTCAGACGGCTGAGCAGGGTCGCCTGCAGACCGTGCGCATCGTCGACGAGGATGAGGTTCTCGGGGACCTCGGCTGAGAGTTCGGCGGCGACGAATGTGCCTTCGTTGTCTCGGCCCGAGACGTCGAGGGCTCCGCAGCGGCGACCGATGACGTAGTCGATGAGCGTCCGCGCCTGCGGCAGACCGGGCAAGTCGCTCAGCTGAGGGAATACCGCCAGCAGATCCCGACTGCGAAGGGCGGCGGCAGAGTCAGGAGGCAGCAGGGAGGCGGACATTCGATCAGTCTAAACCGAGCGGACCGGTCGCCGCCTCCTCGGCAGAGCGCCGCTCAGCCTTCGGCGTCGTGGTCGGTCTCGATGAGCTGCTTGAGGTTGGCCAGTGCTTCGTCGGCTCCGTCACCCTCGGCGCGCAGAACGACCTTCTGGCCGTATTCCGCGCCGAGGCCCATGAGGGAGAGCACGCTGGCCGCATCGAGGGCGTCTTCGGCCGGTTCGCCCTCCAGGGCGATGGTGATCTCGAGGTCATAGTCTGCGGCGGCCTCGGCCAGCAGTGCTGCTGGACGGGCGTGCAGGCCGACGGTGCTTCCGACTGTTGCGATGGTCTCTGCCATGAGTTGTCCTTCCTTGTCAGACCGGCCGTGGTTCGGCCTGCCCGGTGTTTCGGCATTTTCTGTTGGTGGTGTCTGTGGTGGTGCTGAGTATGTCATGGGGTCACTCCCCCGACGGCGGGACTCACAGGCCGAGCTCGTCGAGGATCGGCAGCTCGGCTCGGACTGCGGCCTTCGCCTCGCTCGGGCTGCGTGCCGCAAGTGCGCTGCGGGCGATCTGCTGCGCCTGGTCCCGGGTGACACCGGACAGCACCTCGGCGACGGCAGGCAGTGCTCGGGGCGCCATGGACAGGCTGGTGACTCCGAGGCCGACGAGCACGACGGCCAATGCCGGATCGGCCGCAGCCTCTCCGCACACGCCCACCGACTTCTCCGCCGCAGCACCTTGGGCTGCGGCCATGCCGATGAGCTGCAGGACTGCCGGCTGCCACGAGTCGCTGAGCTCGGCCAGACCGCCGAGCATGCGGTCGGAGGCCATGACGTACTGGGTGAGATCGTTCGTGCCGATGGACGCGAACTCGACTTCCTCGAGGATCGTGGCCGCCTGCAACGCTGCTGAGGGAACCTCGACCATGACACCGGCAGTGGGGAGTCCTGCCGCATGGACGAGTTCGGAGAACTGCCGGGCCTCGTCTGCGGTGGCGATCATCGGAGCCATGACGTGGACGGTCACCGCATGCTTCGAAGCGGCCAGCGCGATTGCCTCGAGCTGACGTTCGAGGACGCCCTGAGCCCTGCGGCTGGTCCGGAAGCCACGTACACCCAGGGCCGGGTTCGGTTCATCGGAGTCGGTGAGGAACGGCAGAGGTTTGTCGGCTCCGGCGTCGAGGGTGCGCACGACGACCTTGTGATCGTCGAAGGCCGCGAATACCTGCCCGTAGGCTTCGGCCTGTTCTTCGACGCTGGGTTCGGTGTCGCGATCGAGGAAGCAGAACTCGGTGCGCAGCAGACCGACGCCTTCGGCACCGGCGGCCGCCGCTGCCCGTGCTTGAGCGCCGTCTCCGACATTCGCACGCAGCGGAATCCGTGTGCCGTCGCTCAGGAGACAGGGTCCGGTGAATGACTGCAGCCGACCGGCTGTCTCCGTCCACGCCTCGACGAGGCCGGTCTCCGTCGCACCGGGTTCGGTGCGCAGGACGCCGGTACCGCCATCGAGGAAGACCGGTGTGCCGTCGGTGATGTCGCGGACGCCGGAGGCCGCCACCACGGCGGGAATGCCCAGCGACCTGGCGAGGATGGCCGTATGGCTCTGCGGTCCGCCCTCTGCGCAGACGAGTCCGAGGACCAGCTCCGGTTCGAGTGTCGCGGTGTCGGCGGGAGCGAGATCCGTGGCGATGAGCACGAAGGGCTCGGCCGCGTGTGGAATCCCGGGTGCGGGCACTCCGCGCAGATGGGCGACGAGGCGGGCACGGACATCGAGGACGTCGGCTGCGCGTTCGGCCATATAGCCGCCGAGCTTCTCCAGCTGCGCGGCGGTCTCGGCGGCCACCGTCCAGATCGCGGTCTCCGCGTCGGTCTCGGACAGGCGTTTGATCGCCGTCTTCACCAAGGTCGGGTCCTTGGCCATGAGTGCCGTGGCTTTGAGCACGTCACGGGCGTCTCCGGTGACGGATTCGGCTCGCTCACGCAGTTCGGCGTGGACGGCGGCCGAGGCCTCACGGATCCTGTTCGCCTCCGCCTCGGGATCGGCCGGAGCCGGCTTCGCCACGGGTGCGGACACGGGGTCGGGCATGGTCAGCGCCGGGGCGATGACCCGTCCGGGTACGACTCCGATGCCTGAGAACTCTGCGGACATCCCCATTCCTTCCTGTCTTGCCTCTTCGGTGAGAGCGGTCAGACTCGTGTGGCGTCAGCGTTCGACGATACCGGTTCGGCCTGCTCAGCCTCACCGGCCGAACCGGATCCGGTGGTCGGACCGGTCGACGCGGCTGCAGTCGTCGCCGATGCGGACCGGTCGGCCGCCTCGGCGAAGCCTGCCTTCCCGCCCTTGCGGACGAAGATCTTGAGCGCGAGCACCAACACGGCGCTGATGAGCGTGCCGACGACGACGGAGAGCAGGAACAGCAGGAACGAGTCGATGGCGAAGAAGACGAACACTCCGCCGTGTGGGGCCTGGCTGGTGACGGAGAAGGCCATCGTCATCCCGCCCGTGACGCTGGCACCGACGACCGACGCGGGGATCACGCGCAGCGGATCGGAGGCGGCGAAGGGGATCGCGCCTTCGGAGATGAACGCGGCGCCGAGCAGCCAAGCGGCCTTTCCGTTCTCCTTCTCAGCTTGAGAGAAGATGCGCGGGCGGACGGCGGTGGCCAGTGCCATGGCCAGGGGCGGAACCATGCCGGCGGCCATCACCGTGGCCATGATCTCCCACGGCACGGGGTTGTCGACGGAGCCGGCGGCGAGGCCGGCGACGGCGAAGGAGTACGCGACCTTGTTGACGGGGCCGCCCAGGTCGATGGCCATCATGGCGCCGAGGATGAGCCCGAGGACAACGGCGGCGGCTCCGGTCATCGAGCTCAGCCAGCTGTCGAGGCCCTTGGTCAGGGCGCTGATCGGTCCGCCGAGGACCATGAACATCAGGCCGGAGGAGACGAGGGAGGCGACCAGCGGGATGATGACGACGGGCATGAGTCCGCGCAGCCACCTCGGTGCGTCGAAGGAGCCGATCCAGTGGGCGATATAGCCGGCGAGGAGTCCGCCGATGATGCCTCCGATGAACCCGGCGCCCATGAGCACGGCGACGGCGCCGACGGTGAAGCCGGGAGCGATTCCGGGGCGGTCGGCGATGCCGTAGGCGATGTATCCGGCCAGGGCGGCGACGAGGAAGCTCATCGACAGGTTGCCGATCTGGAAGGCCACGGCGCCCAGGTAGGCGCCGACGGGTCCGAGTGCCAGGTCACCGTATTCGGTGGGCAGGTTCCACAGGGAGTTGCCCAGGACGATGTCCTCGGCGTAGTCGGGGATGTCGAATCCGCCGAGGAGGAACCCCAGTGCCATGAGCAGTCCGCCGGCGGCGACGAAGGGGATCATGTAGCTGACACCGGTCAGCAGCACGCGTTTGAGGTGGGCGCCGATGCTTTCGCGAGAGTTTCCTGCCGAGGACGATTCGTCGGCGGCGGCGTGAGCGGCGGCCAGCCTGCGGCCGTTGGGGGCGTCCGCCTCGGCGAGGGCTTTCGTGATGAGGCCCTGCGGATCATCGATTCCCGCCTTGACCGGCACCTGCACATAGGGTTTGCCGGCGAAGCGGGCCTTGTCGCGGACATCGACGTCGACGGCGAAGACGACGGCGTCGGCGGCATCGATGACGGACTGGTCGATCGGGGTCGTGCCGCTCGATCCCTGTGTTTCGGTAACGACGTCGATGCCCATCTCGGACCCGGCCTGGGCGAGGGCGTCGGCGGCCATATAGGTGTGGGCGATTCCCGTCGGGCAGGCCGTGACGGCGACGACGCGGCGGAGGCGCTCGGCCGAGGATGCGGCGGTTTCGGTGGGGGCAGCAGCGGCACCGGCGGTGGATGCGGCGGCACCGGCGGTGGATGCGGCGGCACCGGCGGTGGATGCGGCGGCACCGGCGGTGGATGCGCCGGTGGGGGCCGCCTCGGTGCCGGTCTGCTCTTCGGTCGTCTCTCGCCGGCCGAGGGCGGTTTCGACGAGGTCGACGACTTCCTGCTCGGTCGTCGCCGCGCGCAGGGAGGCGACGAAGTCCTTCTTCACCAGCGACCGCGCGAGTTTCGACAGGAGCTTGAGGTGGTCCTTCCCGGCGCCCTCCGGGGCGGCGATCATGAACACGAGGTCGGCGGGGCCGTCCTTGGCACCGAAGTCGACCGGCGGGTTCAGGCGGGCCATTGCGAGGCTGGGTTCGGTGACCGCCTCGGTGCGAGCGTGCGGGATGGCGATACCGCCGGGAACGCCTGTCGGGGTCTTCTCTTCGCGGGCGATCGCCGCGGCCGCCAATCCGTCTGCGGAGTTCGCGCGGCCCTGTTCGGAGATCGTGGCGGCCAGGGCGCGGATGACAGCGGACGACTCCGTCCCCTGATCCGCGTCGAGGACCACCAGGTCTGTTGTGATGAGCGAAGTCATCGTGCCTCCTCGGCTTCGGGGGCTGTGCCCTCATGTCGGTGGGAAGTGTCGTCGGAATGCGTGTCTGTAAGTGCTGTGGGACTGCCTGCCAGCGGTGCTGCGGGTGTCTCTAGTGGCGTCAGGGTCACCGCGTCGGTCCGGGCGTCCGCCGGGCTCGGCACCCCGGTTCCGCGCAGACGGGCGGCCGCAGCTCCGTAGGCGACGGCTCGGGCCAGGGCCGCCTCGGGTTCACGGCCGGCGGTCAGACCCAGCAGATACCCGGCAAGGGTGGAGTCGCCCGCGCCCACGGTGCTCACGACCTCCATCGGCGGATGCTGGGCATGCCAGGCGGTGTCCGGCTGGGCGAGGACTGCGCCGCCGGCGCCCAAGGTCGCAAGGATCGACCGCGGGCGGGAGCCGCGCGCGTTGAGCAGGGTCGATGTGGCGCGGGCCGCGAGCTGCGGTGAGGATTCCAGCCGGTCGGCGATCATGTGCAATTCGCCGGTGCCGAGGGGTTCGACGGGTTGGAACGGCTCGGCGGCGTCGCGTGAATCGGACGCACCGCAGTCGCTGTGCGCTCTGGCATCATCGCGGATGCCGGCGGCGTGCAGGAGCCCCGCGACGTTGAGGAGCTCGGCGAGTTCTTCGGCGTTCGGTTTGATGAGATCCGGTGAGGCCATCAGGGCCGCAGTCAGAGGAGCACCGGAGGTGTCGACGGCGATCAGCGGCGGACTGTCCAACTCGCGGATGCGCTCGATCGCGCGGGCGTAGAAGTCATCGTCGACTCCAGGAGGCAGCGAACCGGCCAGGACGACCCAGCTCGCACCGGCTGCCTGCTCGGCGACGAGGTCGAGCAGTGCGTTCTGAGTCTGCGAACTCAGGGGCGAACCTGGTTCGTTGATCTTCGTGGTCGTACCGTCAGGTTCCGTGACAGTGATATTGGACCGCAGCGGTGTGCCGGTGGGAACGGAGCGATGGGCCAGTCCGATCGCGTCGAGTCCGGTGAGCACCGGGTCGTCGAGGTCTCCGGGCAGGACCGCGAGGGTGTCACGGTCGGCGGCCGCCACGGCACGGGAGACATTGACTCCCTTGCCGCCGGGCTGCTGTCCGGCCCAGACGGCACGCTGTACCTGGCCCCGGAGAACCGGTCCGGACAATTCGATGGTCCGGTCGAGGCTGGGGTTGGCTGTGAGGGTGAGGATCACGGAGTGACGACCTCGACTTCCGCGGTCTCCAGATCGGCCGACAACGGCTCTTCTGGCGTCTCATCGGTGATGAGGACATCGATCTGGTCGAGTTCCGCGAATCGCACCAGAGAGACGGCATCGAACTTTGCGGAGTCGGCGAGCACAGCGACCCTGCGTCCGGAGGACACAAACGCCGACTTCGTCGCCGCCTCGTCATGGTCGGGCGTGGAGACGCCGTCACCGCTGAGTCCATTGGTGCCGAGCACCGCGAGATCCACTCGATGGCCTTCGACGGCCGAGATCGTCTGTGGTCCGACCATGGCCCGCGTGACCGGGCGGAACCGGCCGGGGAGGACGAAGATCTCGACGCCGGGCGCACCGGCCAGACTGTCGATGGCGGACAGGGAGTTCGTGATGACACGCAGCTGTCGCGGCGTCTGTCCGGCGACGAGGCGGCCATGGGCTTCGTCGGCGATCGCACGGGCGAAAGCCGCGCAGGTCGTGCCGCCGTCCACGGAAATGCTCATCGTCTCCTCCAACAGGCTCAGCGCGGACCGGGCGATCGCGGTCTTCGCATCGAGATTGTGGATCTCACGATCGTCGAAGGTCGGCTCTTCGAGGCTGTGGGGACGGCACGGCACCGCGCCCCCATGGACGCGCTGGAGGACTCCGGCCTTTTCGAGGGCGGCGAGGTCGCGTCGGACGGTTTCCGTGGTGATGTCGAAATCGGCGGCCAGGTCGGTCACATTGACCCTGCCCGCTTCGCTGACCAGCTCAGCGATGCGGCGTTGCCGTTCTTCAGCGAACACGTCCGGCCTTTCCCTTCGCGCGGCGCATCGTCGATTCGGACGAATAGCCACGTGGCTATCTGTTGGTTTGATCGATCTTAGGACTCTATTCACACACCGTCAATCACATTCCAACATTTTTCCAACCATTCCCACATCGGATTGTGGTCGACCGGGCAAGGAGGCTCACCCGAGGCGGGGAGGCCGATGAATGACGAGTGCCCCGGAACTCAGCGTTCCGGGGCACTCGTCGTTCACGGTCAGGGTGGGCCGCCTCGGCGATAGGGGCAGCAGTAAAGCGATCAGCTGCCGATGCGTTTGTACGCCGAGGAGTCGGCGTTGTCGATCGTCGAGTGTTTGCGGTTGTCGTGCATGAAGGCCACGGCAACGAAGCCGACGATCGCGATGACGACGACGTAGACGGCGAACCAGGTGCCGATTCCCGCGTTGCGGAACCACAGCGCGACGTACTCGGCGGAGCCGCCGAACAGCGAGTTGCCGACCGCATAGGTGAAGCCGACGCCGATTCCGCGGATGTGGGCGGGGAACATCTCGGCCTTCACGATTCCGGAGATCGAGGTGTACATGCTGATGAACGCCATGGCGATGACGATGAGGATCCCTGCGGTGAGGACGGAATCGGCCTTGCCGATCATGCCGAGCAGCGGGATGGGCAGCGCGATCATTCCGATGACGAAGATGAGCATGTTGTTCTTGCGGCCGATCTTGTCCGAGATCTTGCCGGCGATGGGCTGCATGACGACGAAGATGAGCAGGCAGATGGTCATGAGGTCGGCAATGGAGCCCTTGTTGAACACGGCTTCACCCGGGGTGCCTTCGTTCTGCAGCAGCAGGAACTTCTGCATGTAGGTGGTGAAGACGTAGAAGACGAGCGATCCGACGCTGGTGATGCCGAGCACGACGAAGAAGGCGCGCGGGTGGCGCAGCACTTCGCGGAAGCTGCCGGAGTTCTCGTCCTTGCGGGTGTCCGCCGAGGTGGTCTCCTCAAGACCGCGGCGCAGCCACAGGGAGACGATCGCGGCGGCGGCGCCGATGGCGAAGGGCAGTCGCCACCAGCCGGCTTCGATCTGATCGGTGCCCAGAGTGTGGGTCATGATGACGGCCAGCAGGCTGGCCAGCAGCTGACCACCGATGAGGGTGACGTACTGGAAGGAGGAGTAGAAGCCTCGCTTGCCCTCGGTGGCGACCTCGGACATGTAGGTGGCGGTGGCGCCGTATTCGCCGCCGACGGCCAGGCCCTGGATCATGCGCACGATGAGCAGCAGGATCGCGGCCCAAGAGCCGACGACCGCGCTCGTGGGCAGCAGCGCCATCATCAGCGAGCCGGCGCACATGAGCAGAATGGAGATGAGCATCGAATTCTTGCGCCCGAGGCGGTCGGCGGCGCGACCGAAGATATAGCCGCCGATGGGACGCATGAGGAAGCCGACGAAGAAGACGCCTGCGGCCTGCATGAGGGACAGCGCCTGGTTGTCAGCAACGAAGAACTGATCGGCGAAGTACACGCTGAAGAAGGCGTAGATGTAGAAGTCGAACCACTCGACGAGGTTGCCCGACGATGCCGCCATGATGGCCTTGACCGTCTGCCATTCCGACTTCTTCTGCGTTGGGGTCTCACCGGCTTCTGCCTGGTCGAGATGCGTATTCTGATCTGTCAATGCTTCTTCTTTCTCGCTCGTACACGGCGCAAAAGCGCCCAAGTCACCTTACTGCCGCATCGACGGAACCGACGATTCGGTCGGTAATTGAGATCTGCACTCGGATGGCCGATTCCGCGAGGTTTTCGCGCGATTTCCGCGCGGTTACAGAACAGAAATCGTTCGATGGTGACGGGCCCACTTGTGGCGAGGTGAGGAAGATCTCAGCCGAAGCTCCCCGATTTCCTCGTCGCAGAGTGAGCTGCCGCCCGTCCGAACAGGGCGGATATGCTACTAATTGAGAGAGCTTCGTCCAATGTCGCACCAGGAGAGATCATGACAATCCTCGTCGGTTATTCCCCCTCGCCCGAAGGCAAGGCCGCTGTCGAATTCGGCATCGAACAGGCCCGCGCATTCGACGATGTCCTCGTCGTGCTCAATGCCGGAATCGGTGAGACTCCCGACGAGCGCGGCGTCGCCACCAGCAAAGACATCGAGGAACTCAAGGAGACGCTGAAGTCTTCCGAGGTCTCCCACGAGATCCTTCAGTTCCTCCGCGGCAATGATCCCGTCGAAGAGCTCCTGGCGCTGGCCGAGGCGACCGCCGACACCCGCATGATCGTCATCGGATCACGCCGCCGCTCCCCCGTGGGCAAGCTCATCATGGGCTCGACGGCCCAGCGCATCATCCTCGACTCCGACGTCCCCGTCGTCTCCGTCAAGGTCGACCGGAGGAAGAAGTAGTCGCGCGCCGGTTCGCTGGAACGAGAATGCCCCGCACTGTCGTCAGTGCGGGGCATTTTCGATGGGATCGCTGCTTGGGTCGGCGTTCAGCCGGGCCCGCAGTCGGTTCGCCGACCGACTTCAGTCATCAGCGCGAACCGGTGCGTCCCATGCGTCCAGGTCGGATTCGCTCCAGTCGCCGTAGGTCGGATTGGGTAGGACGATCCATTCGGTGCCGAACTTCGCACGGTTCTTCTCCACCAGTTTCCTCTGCTCGTCGACGGACGCATCGGCGAATGCGCCATCGAAATCGTGCAGGGTGTCACCGAGCTGCATGAGCAGGGTGTGGTTCGCCTCGACATTCGCACGCCGTTCATCCTTCGGCGGGCCAAGCAGCATCACGTGTTCGTCATCGGCCTGGGGCAGGCCCAACTTGGCAATGGCTTCGACATTCTTCGCCCGATTCTCTTCCGTCCGGTCCGAGACGTAGTAGATGTCAACTCCGAGCTGGTCGGCATGTTCGAAGAATTCCAACGCACCGGGGATCATTGTCGGCTCCCCGTTCTCCTCCCAGTCGTCCCAGGTGTCCCAGCCGCTGAAGTCATGGCACTTGGCGATATCACGAGCCAGCAGCTTCGAATTGTCGATGGCAGTCTCGTCGAGGTCGGTCATGATAGCCAGATCTTCCCCGTCCGGGGCCTTGGAAACGGCCTTGTCGAGCTGACGCGCAGCCATCTCATAGGTCTGTCCCTGCAGTGCCATCGCCTCAGCGCTCTGCTGCTGCCACTTCACACCCATGGTGTAGGCCGAGACGTCGCAGTCATCCGCCGCTTCGTCGCCCGATACCGGACCCGAATTGAGGATGTATCCGATCACCCCGACGATGAGCACGAGCAGAATCGTCAGGGCAGGAACGAGGGCTTTCTTCATTCATCTTCTTTCTTCAGTGTTCCTCTCTGCGGTCAATTGTCAGTTCAGGCGGTTATCAGTCGTCGTGGCTGGCACGGCCGCTCGACGGTTCCGCAGCCTGGGAGCGTCGGATCAGTCCCCTGCGATGGCGGCGACGAGGGCGTCGACGTCCTCGGTCGTCGTGTCGAAGGCGCACATGAGGCGGACGATGTCCTTCTCCAAGGGCCAGTCGGCGAAGGCGAACGTCTGTCGGGCACGGGCGGCCACCTCGGCGGGCATCCGGACGAACACGACGTTCGACTCAACTCTCTGCACGATCTCGATGCCGTGGACACGGCTCTGAGCGACCGCCTCGGCGAGGCTGTCCGCGAGATACAGCGCCATCTCGTTCGAGCGGGAGGCGGAGTTCCGCCACAGGTCGCCTTCGTACAGGGCGTTGAGTTGTGCGGAGAGGAAGCGCATCTTCGAGGCCAGCTGCAGATTCATCTTGCGCAGGAAGCGCATTCCGTGGCCGATGTCGGGGTTGAGGACGACGACCGCCTCTGCGCCGAGCAGGCCGTTCTTCGTCCCGCCCAGGCTGATGATGTCGACTCCGACCGCGGTCGTGATGTCGCCGAGGCCGACGCCGAGGTGGGCGGCGGCGTTGCCCAGCCGGGAGCCGTCGACGTGGACGATCATGTCGAGCTCATGAGCGGTGGCCGCGATCGCGGCGATCTCGTCCGGGGTGTAGGTCGTGCCCCATTCGGTGGACTGGGAGATGCTCACGGCCAACGGCTGCGCATTGTGTTCGTGGCCGCGGCCGATGATCGCGCCCTTGATGGTCTCGGGGGTGAGTTTGCCGTTCTCGGTCGCGACGCCGACGATCTTGAGTCCGCCGACCTTCTCCGGGGCGCCGGTCTCGTCGTAGTTGATATGCGCCGAGGCGGCTGTGATCACCGCGGCCCAGCGCGGCAGCGCCGACTGCAGGGCAAGAACATTGGCGCCGGTGCCGTTGAAGACGGGGAACGCCTGGGCCTCGGGCCCGAAGTGGTGGGCCATGATGTCGTGGAAGCGCTGTGTCCAGGGATCTCCGCCGTAGCCGGGAGTGTGGCCGACGTTGGCCTCGGCGATGGCGGCGATGACCTCGGGGTGGACTCCGGCCCAGTTGTCGGAGCCGAAGTTGCGAGGGTGCGCCTCGGGGCTGGTGTCGACAGGTGGGGCGGCGGTGCCGGTGTCGGGGAGGATGTCCGCGGGGTTCGTCGACTGCGCTGTCTGATGAGATGTCTGGGAGTTCACATTCTCAGACTAGACCTTCCCCGGGAACCTGGCACAGCGGTCCGCGCGTTCCGGGAACGCACTGCGGCCCGCCTCCGAGTGTGGAGGCGGGCCGCGGTCTGGTTCGGATGAGTGCCGGTCAGGCGCTCACCCGATGCGGGAGTGCTCGACTCAGCCGAGGAGTCCGCGCATGAGCTCGGCGGTCTCGGTCGGGGTCTTGCCGACCTTGACACCTGCAGCTTCGAGGGCTTCCTTCTTGGCCTGAGCGGTTCCCGAGGAGCCGGAGACGATGGCGCCGGCGTGGCCCATGGTCTTGCCCTCGGGAGCGGTGAAGCCTGCGACGTAGCCGACGACCGGCTTCGTCACGTTCTCCTTGATGAAGGCGGCGGCGCGCTCTTCGGCGTCTCCGCCGATCTCGCCGATCATGACGATGGCTTCGGTCTCCGGGTCGGCCTCGAATGCTTCGAGCGCATCGATGTGCGTGGTGCCGATGACCGGGTCTCCGCCGATGCCGATGGCCGTCGAGAAGCCGAGGTCACGCAGTTCGTACATCATCTGGTAGGTCAGCGTGCCGGACTTCGAGACGAGGCCCAGCTTGCCCTTCTTCGTGATGTTGGCCGGGATGATGCCGGCCAGCGACTCACCGGGAGTGATGATGCCGGGGCAGTTGGGTCCAATGATGCGGGTGGCGTTTCCGGCCGCCTGCGCACGGGCCCAGACCTCTGCGGAGTCCTGCACCGGGATGCCCTCGGTGATGATGACGAGCAGGCCGATCTTGGCGTCGATGGCCTCGATCGCGGCGTCCTTGGAGAACGCCGGCGGCACGAAGGCCACCGACACGTCGGCACCGGTGGCTTCCATCGCTTCGGCGACGGAACCGAAGACGGGGAGCTCGATCTCGTTGCCGGCCTGGTCGTTGTGCTTCACGGTGGTGCCGGCCTTGCGGGCGTTGACACCGCCGACGACGTTCGATCCGGCGGCAAGCATGCGGGCGGTGTGCTTCGAACCCTCTCCGCCGGTGATGCCCTGGACGATGATCTTCGAATCGGAATTCAGGAAGATAGACATTGTTGTAAAGACCTTTCCTTACTTGGCAGCAGCCAGTTCGGCGGCCTTGTCGGCTCCACCGTCCATCGTGTCAGTGAGCGTGACGAGCGGGTGCGCGGCCTTCTGCAGGATGGCGCGTCCCTCTTCCACGTTGTTGCCGTCGAGGCGGACGACGAGCGGCTTGGTGGCCTGATCGCCGAGGATCTCGAGGGCCTTGACGATGCCGTCGGCCACGGCGTCACAGGCGGTGATTCCGCCGAAGACGTTGACGAAGACGGACTTCACCTGATCATCACCGAGGATGACGTCGAGTCCGTTGGCCATGACCTCGGCCGAGGCGCCGCCTCCGATGTCGAGGAAGTTCGCGGGCTTGACGCCGTTGTGGTTCTCGCCTGCGTAGGCGACGACGTCGAGGGTCGACATGACCAGGCCCGCGCCGTTGCCGATGATTCCGACCTCACCGTCGAGCTTGACGTAGTTGAGGTCGAGCTTCTTGGCCTTGAGCTCCAGCGGGTTCTCTGCGCTGATGTCGCGCAGCTCCTCGTGCTCCTTCTGGCGGAAGTCGGCGTTGTCGTCGAGCGAGACCTTGCCGTCGAGGGCGATGATGTCACCGGCACCGGTCTTGACCAGCGGGTTGACCTCGACCAGGGTGGCGTCTTCCTTCTCGAAGACGGTCCACAGGCTGGTCAGCACGGGGGCGACCTTCGCTGCGGTCTCGGCGTCGAAGCCGGCCGCCTCGGCGATCTCTGCTGCCTTGGCATCATTGATGCCGTCGATGGCGGAGACGGGGATCTTGGCGAGCGCTTCCGGACGTTCCACGGCCAGCTGCTCGATCTCCATGCCGCCTTCCTTCGAGCACATGGCCAGATAGGTGCGGTTGGACCGATCGAGGAGGACGGAGAAGTAGTACTCCTCAGCAATGTCGGCACCCTCGGCGATCATCACCTTTTCGGTGATGTGGCCCTTGATGTCGAGTCCCAGGATGTCCTTGGCGCGAGCCTCGGCCTCATCGGGGTTCTTGGCGACCTTGACGCCGCCGGCCTTTCCACGGCCGCCGATCTTGACCTGAGACTTGACGACGACAACACCGCCGCCAAGATCTTCGG
Source organism: Brevibacterium sp. H602 (assembly GCF_051172395.1). Lineage (NCBI taxonomy): Bacteria > Bacillati > Actinomycetota > Actinomycetes > Micrococcales > Brevibacteriaceae > Brevibacterium > Brevibacterium sp. H602. The sequence goes on from NZ_JBPIZD010000005.1 coordinate 147,948, forward strand.
CTGCCTTCTTCGCTGCTTCTGGCGTCGTCGCGACCTGGGCCTTGAGCACGGGCACTCCGTGCTTCTCGAACAGGTCACGTGCTTGATACTCGAAAAGATCCACGTGTTTTCCTTCGTTTCTGCTGCCGGGTGGTTGGCCCCTGCAGGTTCGTTGACGGATGCAACAACCAAGGACAACCATATTCCCAAACGCACCCGTCCATCCAAACCTGCACGTTAAACGGACCCTGAGAGTAAGGAATCTCTCGTCAAAAAGTATCTTTGCCTTCAAGATTCTTGATATGGACGTAAAATCGATTCATGGACGAAGTGGATCGAATAGTCGCAGCCTGGCGACGTGAGCGTCCGGATCTCGACGTCTCCCCGATGGAGATCCTCTCCCGAGTCTCGCGGCTGGCCAGGCAGTTGGACCTGGCACGGAAGTCGAGCTTCTCCGATTACGGAATCGAGGGATGGGCCTTCGACGTGCTCTCCGCCCTCCGCCGAGCCGGTGAGCCCTATCAGCTCTCCCCCTCGACCCTGCTGCAGGAGACACTCGTCACGAGCGGCACCATGACCAATCGCATCGACCGCCTCGTCGCCCGCGGGTGGGTCGAGCGTCGCCCCGATCCGGGTGACCGCCGCGGAGTGCTCGTCCACCTCACCGACAGCGGCCGCGCCACCGTCGACTCCGCATTGGCGGATCTGCTCGTGAAGGAGCGCGAGATCCTCAGCGGTCTCACCCCCGCCGGCAGCCGCAAACTCGCCGGACTGCTGCGCGAACTGTCCACTGGCTTCGACGGCAGCGAGGACTGAACCGGTCTCCTGTCACAACTGCCCCACCACGAACCCCGACGACGAGGACTCAGCCATGCACGACTACCTCACGAATTTCCGGGGCGCACAGCCGCCTCGGCGAGAGACGATCCATGGTCGGTATGTCGACCTCGAACCGCTCGATGCGGCCGATCACGGCGATAGCCTCTTCGCCGCGGTGTCGACCGCAGAGGGGATCGACGATCGGTTCCGATACCTGCCCCAGACGCCGCAGACCGAACGCGGGGATTTCGATTCCTGGATCGCCGAGGCGGCCGACTCCTCCGATCCCCTCTTCTTCGCCGTCGTGGACCGATCCACCGGTCGGGCCGAGGGCCGGCAGGCGCTGATGCGCATCGATGCGGCCAACGGCGTCATGGAGATCGGGCACATCCTCTGGGGCCCGGCACTGTCGCGGACTCGGGCGGCCACCGAGGCGCTGTACCTCTGCGCCGATCTCGCCTTCTCCTCCGGTTTCCGTCGGTTCGAGTGGAAATGCGATGACGCGAATGCTCCGTCGAAGAAGGCCGCCGAACGCTTCGGTTTCACCTTCGAAGGGGTCTTCCGTCAGCACCTCGTGTACAAGGGCCGCAACCGCGACACCGCATGGTTCTCGATCATCGACGGCGAATGGCCGGCGCTGCGCTCTGCCTACAAAGCGTGGCTTGACGAAGCGAACTTCGATGCCTCGGGAACTCAGCTCAAGGGACTGCGCGAACTCATCGCCGAGGTTCGTCAGCGTTGAGACCTTGGGCTGGGTCGCAAACTGAGCGCCCGCGCCCGCCGCTTTCGCCGCCCCGCCGCGCGTCCACCCGGGCTCGGACCATCCCGCACATTAGGCTGGACGCGATACCACCTGGACGCTGATGACACCACGAGGAACCATGCGACTTCGCCCCCTTGCCCTGCTGTCTGCCGCTGCGATTGCTGCCACGACGACGGCCTGCGTGTCGACCCCCGAAGAGACCCGCCCGCAGCCCCGCCCCTCGGTGAGCAAGGAAGAGGTCACCCCGATCGAGACCCCCGACGATGCGCCGAAGGTGTCCATCGTCGATTCCTCCCCCGGCGGCGCGAAGGACACCGACCCGCTGTGGCAGGGCCTCGCCGAGGCGGCCGAGAAGAAGACCGAGGCCTACCTCAAGGTCTACGTGCACACCGGCAATCCCGAGGTTCCCGAGTCCGGCGAGACGACCGTGACCGCCGACAGCCCGGACAGCGTCAGTGTCACCGTCGATGCGAAGAACGTCGATGACGGCGCCTCCCCGTTCCTGCTCATCCACGGCACCTTCGACGTCGAGGAGATAGGCAACTCGGCGTACACGCTCAAGACCGTCGACGACGAAGACATCCCCGAGCTCGACCCGAAGGGCCCGAACGACGAGAAGCGCTGCACCGCCGATGACGCTCAGGACCGCATCGCCCTGGCCGCCGACGACCTCGCCGAGGATCCCGGCCGCCGCGAAGAGTTCCGCCAGCAGTGGGGTGGTTCGCCGCGCGTGTGGTGGGGCATCCAGAAGACCGCCATCAGCCTCGGCGAGGAGGGCGGAGTCGCCGGCGACTTCCTCACCGAAGCCTGCGGAGAGTTCCTCCAGTAGTCACGCCGTTCCGCTTCGCGCCCGCAGCTACTCGCCAGCCGACGCCCTGCGTGCGACGATGAGCTCATGAAGATCGCTGTCATCGGAGCTGGAATCGGCGGACTCTCGGCGGCCGTGGGGCTGCAGAGGGCCGGAGCCGAGGTCACCGTGTTCGAACGTGCCCCCGAAGTAAGGGCCGGTGGTTCGGGACTGTCGATCTTCGCCAACGGTCTTGCCGCGCTGGAGACGCTGGGCCTGCGCGAGGCCTTCGACGCCGTGACTGACTCCAGTGTCGAAGGCTTCGCCGCAGGTCAGCGTCTTGCCGACGGCCGCTGGATCGCTCAGGTGCCCAATGATTCCGTCGGTGCCCTGCGCATCGTCGACCGGGCCGACCTCCACCGCATCCTGCTCGATGCTTTGGCTCCCGGGACAGTGCGCACCGGCACCGTGGCCACGGCGACCGGCACCGACGGGACGCTGACCATCAGGGCCGGGTCCGCCGACGATTCGAGCACGACGGAATCGAACGCAGAGCGTTTCGACCTCATCATCGGCGCCGACGGCCTGCACAGCCGGGTCCGCACCGTCGTCGACGGTGAACCGGTGGCGCCGCGGTACTCCGGGTATTCCGCGTGGCGGGGCATCACCTCGGTGCCGGTGGATCTGTCCGGCGAGGCCGGGGAGTCGGTCGGGCACGGACGCCGCTTCGGCATCGCTCCGCTGGCCGACGGCCGCGTCTACTGGTTCGCTGTGGCGAATATGCCGCAGAACGCGATCTTCGCCGACGAGAAAGCCACCGTCGGGAAGATGTTCACGGGCTGGCACTCCCCCATCGCCGAGCTCATCGCCGCCACCCCCGCCGAGGAGGTCCGCCGCACCGCGATCTCCGACCTCTCCCGCCGGTTGCGTCATTATCACCGCGGCCGAGTCGTCCTCCTCGGGGATGCCGCGCATGCGATGACGCCGAACCTCGGCCAAGGCGGAGGTCAGGCCCTCGAAGACGCGGCGACGCTCACCGTCCTGCTCGCCCCGCTGATCGGGAAGTCTCCGGGATCTGAGGCGGGCCCGATCGTCTCAGTACCGCCAGACCTCGCTGCGGCACTCGGCCGCTATGACTCCCTGCGCCGCCCGCGGACGCAGTCGATCGCCCAGAAGTCTCGGCTGATGGGGCAGGTGTTCCAACTCGAATCGCCGCTGCTGGCGCGGATACGCAACGCCGTCTTCTCAGCGATTCCGTCGCGACTCATCGCCGCTCAGGCCACGAGCGTCCAGAAATGGTTACCGCCGACGGTGTGATGCGGCCAGGTTCCGGCTGCGCTGCGAGCTCACCGCCGCTGACTGTGCGGCGGGCCCGATGCTGTTGGTCGCACCTCTGTGACGCGAGTTAAGTGTGCGCACATTGCCCATCAGACGCCGGTTTTTGGCAATCTGCCCACACTTAACTCGTGCTGACCGACACCCAGCGGCTCGAAGTCGAAAGAACTGAGGTCGCTATCGGATACTCTGCGCAGAATTCAGGTCGCAATCGGATACTTTTCTCGCTCGAAAGTATCCGATTGCGACCTATAGCCGGGCGAGTGACCGTCTCGACCACTCAAGCCCGTCAATCAGTCAGGGCGCGGTTGTAGGCGTCGACGACGGCGGGCAGGAAGAAGCCCAAGAGCACGGCGATGGCGGTGACCAGGCACGCCAGCCCCAGCCACAGGGAACCGCCGATGACGCTGAAGGCGAAGACGATGACGAGCAGCTCGAAGGCGATCGCCGCCGGACGCGCCCACCGGTGCAGACGCCAGGCGCCCCGGGCCGCGGCGCCGACACCGGCCGCGAAGATGAGGAACATGACAGCCAGACCGATGAGCGAAGTCGCCAAGGGTCCGGCGGTGATCGCGGTGATCACGAACGACACCGCCGCCCCGACCAGAGCCAGCGCCTGAATGCCGAGGACGCTCACGGGCAGCAGCATCGCCCGCGGGGTCGGAACGCCGTGCCCCTCAGGTTCCGGTGAGGCACCGGACTCTGCGGCCCGGTCATTGCGTGAGCTCAAATGGTCACCCGGGCGAATCCGGGGATGAGGATCTCGTCGAGCATGCGCTCGCGCACATCCAGGGGCAGGAAGGCAGCGGTGATGGCGTTGACCGTCGCCCATTCGAGGTCGGTCTGGTTCCAGCCGGCCTCATCGACGAGCAGACGCATCTCACGTGAGACGGATGTGCCGGACATGAGTCGGTTGTCCGGGTTGATGGTGACCGCGAAGCCGAGGTCTTTCAGTCCCGTGATCGGGTGGCTGGCGATGGTGCCGCCGATGTCGGTCTGCAGGTTGGAGCTCGGGCACAGCTCGAGCGGGATCTGCTGGTCGAGGACCCAGGCGGCGAGGCTGCCGAGCTGACCCTGGCCGTCGACGATGTCCATGTCCTCGACGATGCGCGCACCATGGCCCAGGCGCTGAGCGTGGCAGATGGTGACCGCCTCGTGGATGGATTCCTTGCCGGCGGCCTCACCGGCATGGATCGTCACCGGCACATAGGCCTGGTGCAGGGCGTTGAAGGCGGAGAGGTGCGCCGACGGCGGGAAGCCGTTCTCGGGTCCGGCGATGTCGAAGCCGACGACACCGGAATCCGCGCCCTTCTCACGATGGCGGATGGCCAGTTCGGCGATCGCCAGCGAATTGTCGGCCTGACGCATGGCCGTGATGAGCTGTCCGACGCGGATGTACTTGCCCTCGGCCGCGGCCTCGGAGACACCGGCTTCCAGACCGTCCTGGACGGCTTCGACGACGGCGTCGAGTTCGAGTCCGCCTTCGAGGTGCTGTTCGGGAGCCCACCTGGCCTCGGCATAGAAGACTCCGTCGGCCACTTGGTCGAGGACCCATTCCTTGGCCACGCGGCGCAGGTTGTCCTCACTCTGCATGACCGCCACGGTGTGCGAGAACGTCTCGAGGTAGCGGACCAGGTCACCGGAGTTCGCGGACTCGGAGAACCACCGGCGCAGCGATTCGGCATCGGAGGCGGGCAGGGTGTGACCGATCGAGTCGGCCAGTTCGAGCATCGTCGACGGGCGCAGACCGCCGTCGAGATGATCGTGGAGGGAGACTTTGGGCAGCTGCAGGATGGGGTCGTCCGATGCGACGCCGGCGGGTACATTCATCACCGTCTCAGCTTATCCGATGCGGCGCGCGCGCCCCTCATCCTTTCTCCGGGTCGATCTCCCCGCTCTTGATCCGCTCGCGCAGGTCCGTGATCCCGCGTCCGGCGTCGGAGACACGGGAGAGGAATCCGTCCTCGGCGACGATGCGCACTCCCCCGTTGTCGAGTGTGCCCCAGTAGTGGCGGTCGGCGACGCGGAAGCCGCCGATCTCCTCGGGCGCCTTCTTCGGAGCGGGGGCCACCTCGTCGGGGTTCTTGCTCTGCGGCCAATCGGGGAACATCGTGCGCAGTCCGCGGCGCACGTTCGGCTCCACGGTGGCCACGATCGCCTCGGAGAATCCGCCCGCGGTCCCGTACCAGACGATCTTCGGCCGCGGCGCCTTCTCGTCCTCGTCGACTTCGGTGACGGTGTTCATCTTCATCCGCTTCTCATCGGCTGCGGTGATCACGCCCATCGCGGCCGCCGAACCGAAGGGGACGAGCACGTCGACATCGGCATCGAAGGACCGTTCGAAGTAGTCCTTCCCTGCATCGCGGGTATCCTCGATCGCCCGAGGCGCACCGTTCGCCGAGGCGGTCTCGCCCGAGGAGGAACGGTAGGACTCAGCCTTCGGCAGATCCTCGTCCTTCTCCTTGTTGTACAGATCGACGCCGGCGTCGAAGGCACGCAGGAGGCGCTGCGACTGTGGGAAGCCGTGGGCGACGACGACGCCGACCTTCCCCGTCTCCGAGGCTGTAGCCGCGGTGTAGCCGGCGATGAATGCCGGCGGAACGAGGTCGAAGTCCATGCTCAGCACGTTCTTCGGCAGGTCATCGGTGCCGCTGGAGACCCCGAGGAACAGATCATCGGGATGATCGGCGGCGAAGTCCGCGAGCTCGTCCGCTCCCCCGGGTCCGATGACCGTGGTCAGTGCACAGTCGTTTTCGTGCATCCGATCCAATGCCGCCGAGGTGGCCGCCCCACCCGAGACACGCTGGCTCGAGGTGCCCGAGAAGACCCCGGCCCCGCGAGCCAGCTCCGTTTCCTCGAGAGTGAGGGCACCGGCGGAGTGATCGTCGAAGCCGGCGGGAGCTGAGACGAGGCAGCCCAAGGTCTCCTCTTCGAGGGCTTCGGGAGTCGTGACGGAGCACCCGGTCAGCACCAGAGAACCCGCCGCGGCGATGGCGGCGATGAAGGTGCTGCGGGTGCGGAGACTCATGACATCAAGATTATCGGCCCGGCATCCCGGCCGGGTAATCAGCGTGGCCGAGCCCGGCCGCAGTCAACGGTCGATCAGCTGTCACAGCCAGGTTGCCACCGACAGCTGCCGAGTCGTCACCGGTCGCGCTCGAGGACCTTGAGCGCGGTGGCGGTGAACACTCGGGCGGCAATGGCCACAGCGCGTTCGTCGATGAGCAGATCACCTTGGTGGATGTCGTAGGTGATGCCTCCGGGAGTGCGGGTGCCCAGACGGATGAGCGCACCCGGACAGTGGGTGAGGTACCACGCGAAGTCCTCCCCGCCCATGGACTGCGGGGTCAGCTGCACAGAGTTCTCGCCGAGCTCACCGCGAACAGCGGATTCGATGAGGGTGACCTGGTCTTCGGTGTTGACCACCGGTGGAACGCCTCGGCGGTGTTCGAGGTCGACCTCGACTCCGTACGGTCCGGCGATGCGGTCGACGAGCTCGGGCAGCACCTCGGCGACCTGGTTCCAGCCGTCGACGTCGAGGCAGCGCAGGGTTCCGCGCAGGATCCCCTCGCTGGGGACGACGTTGGCGGCATGGCCGGCGCTGATCTCGCCCCACACCAGAGAGATCGCGTGCCGCGGATCGATCAGCCGGCCCAGGGTCGAGGGCAGGTCGGTGGCGAGTTTGCCCAGCGCATAGACGAGGTCTTCGGTCAGATGGGGACGGGAGGTGTGCCCGCCATGTCCGGAGAGGCGGATGATGACTGTGTCGCCGGCGGCGGTGATGGCGCCGATGCGCGAACCGACCTTACCGATGTCGACGTTCGGGTCGCAATGGACGGCATAGACCTCGGGCACATCATCGAGCACGCCCTGGGAGATCACGCGCAGCGCACCACCCGGAGTGACTTCCTCACCGGGCTGGAAGATCAGTCGCACGCGACCGCCGAGGCCGCCGGGCCGTGATTCGTGGATCTTCTGCAGGGCGATGCCCGCACCGATGAGGGAGGTCAGGTGGACGTCGTGGCCGCAGGCATGGGCGACGCCGGGAACGGTGGAACGGAATTCCTCGTCGATGAGGTCATCGACCGGCAGGGCGTCGATATCGGCTCGCAGTCCCACGGCCACCGGCCCCTCGCCGACTTCGCAGACGACCCCGGTGCCTTCGAGGCGCTGGGGACCCAGACCTGCGGCTTCGAGGCGGGCAACGATCTTGTCGGTGGTCTCGAACTCCTGGAAGGACAGTTCCGGATGGGCATGGATGTCGCGGCGGAAATCGATGAGCTCTGCACCGATCTCAGCGATTGTCGAGCTGATCACGTCGGGTCCTTCAGTGCGGGGAGGTCGGGGATGGGCGATGTCGAACATTTCAAGCAATGCTAGGCACTCGATGTCATAAATGTGCCCATTGCGACCAATTTCGACATACTTCGCGTCCTGATTCCCGCCTTCGCCGAGGCGGTCGGCCGGGATCAGAGCAGTTCGTCGAGTCCGCGCTCACCGGCGACGGACACTGCCTTCTTCACATCCTGGGCGTGAGAGCGGGAGGTGATGAGGAGGACGTCGTCGGTGTCGACGACGACGAGGTCTTCGAGTCCGACGATCGCCACCGTCCTCGGCCCTTCGGAGATCACGACTCCCGAGGCATCGACTTCGAGCAGGTCGGTGTTCCCGCCGATCGAGATCACTCCGCGCGGCTCCCCGGGAACCGGCTGCCGCAGTCGGGCCACCGAGTCGAAGTCGCCGACGTCGTCCCAGCCGAAGTCACCGGGGATGACGATGACCCGACCGGCCGCAGCCGCGGGTTCGGCCACCACATAGTCGATGGCTCGCTTCTCCAGTCCGGGCCACACGGCGCGCAGCACCTCGTCGTGGTCGGGGGTGTCCCAGGCCTCGGCGATCCTTGCCAGCCCCGAATAGAGGGGCGGGTCCTCCTCGGCGAGGATGTCGAGCAGAGAGGAGGCCTTGGCGATGAACATGCCCGCGTTCCAGCGGTAGCGCCCGGAGTTCACATACTGACGGGCGGTGCTCGCCTCCGGCTTCTCCGCGAATGCCAGCGCCCGCCTGGCCGTCGGTGCTCCCTCGAGACCGAGCAGGTCACCGGTCTCGATATAGCCGTAGGCGGTGGCGGGATTGCGGGGCATGATGCCGATGGTGACGATGTCGCCGGTCTCCGCGGCGGCCACGGCCTGGTCGATGACGAGGCGGAACTCGTCGACGTTCGTGATCGAATGGTCGGCGGAGAACGAGCCGACGATGGCATCGGGGTCTTCGCGGGCGATGATCATGGCGGCCAGTCCGATGGCGGCGGCCGAGTCCTTCGGGGAGGGTTCGGTGATGATCTGGGCGCGGGCGATATGCGGCAGCTGTTCGGCGACCTGATCGAAGTGGCTCTCACCGGTGACGACCCAGACCCTGTCTTCGCCGACGATCGGCGCGACCCGGTCCCAGGTGGCCTGGATGAGGCTGCGGCCGAGGCCGAGGACATCGTGGAGGAACTTCGGCGTCGCCCGGCGAGACAGCGGCCACAGGCGCGTTCCGGATCCGCCGGCGGGGATGATGGCGTGGAAGTGCGTGTTCACGATTTCAGTGTCTCAGAGTTCGGGCACACGTTCCCCGAGGTTGCCCGCCGTGTCGGATGAGCCGATCCTCACGGCTCCGGTGGGGATCTCCCCACCTCAGGGCCGCCTCGGTGATGGTCTGCCTGAATACCTGGGCCGTCCAGGTCAGGACGGGAGCGAGACAATTTAGAACACACGACTGTGATGTAATTGAAATTTCGTGAGACGCGAAATCCCAGTTTTGAGGGAATTGCCAGGGTTGCGGTGTGATCCGGGACGCTCAGCCGTGTCTCGACTGGCACGGAAGCGGTCTTCGGCGTAGTTTCTAGACGTACACACCCGAATATTCAAGATGGAGGATGCTCCGTGGCCAAAGCGTCTACGGGCACTCTGTACCGAGGAAACGAAGGAATGTGGTCCTGGGTCGCGCATCGCGTCACAGGCGTCGGAATCTTCTTCTTCCTTCTGGTCCACGTGCTCGATACTGCACTCGTCCGCGTCTCGCCCGAGGCCTACAACGCAGTGATCGGAACCTATAAGACACCGGTCATGGCATTCGGTGAGATCGCGCTCGTCGCCGCAATCGCATTCCATGCGTTCAACGGTCTGCGCGTCATTCTCGTCGATTTCTCGAAGAGTGGCCCGAAAAATCAGAAGAAGCTGTTCTGGGGAGTCATGGTTGTGTGGCTCATCATCATGATCGCCTTCATTCCCCGCCAGCTGATGCACACCTTCGGAGGCTGACATGAGCACAACATCCATTCCGGCTCCGCGGACCGGCTACTCCCGGCACAAGTCGACGCGTTCGAAGTTCGAGATGTTCGCATGGCTGTTCATGCGCATCTCCGGCGTCGTGCTCGTCATCCTCATCTTCGGCCACCTGTTCGTGAATCTGTGGGCCGGCGACGGCGTCCAGGCCATCGACTTCGGCTTCGTCGCAGGCAAGTGGGCCAGCCCGTTCTGGCAGATCTGGGATCTGCTCATGCTGTGGCTGGCGATGCTGCACGGCACCAACGGTCTGCGCACCATCATCATGGACTACTCCGAGAAGCCCGGCACGCGCATGTCCCTGCAGGTGATCCTCTACATCGCCTCGGTCATCGTCATCGTGCTCGGCACGCTCGTCATCTTCACGTTCGATCCCTGCCCGGCCGGAGCGGACCCCTCGGTCCTGGCTGAGTTCTGCAAGGCCTAAAGGAGAAACATGCAGGTACATCATTACGACGTCGTCATCGTCGGTGCCGGCGGCGCCGGCATGCGTGCGGCGATCGAGTCGGGCCAGCGTGCCCGCACCGCCGTTCTCACCAAGCTCTACCCCACCCGTTCGCACACCGGTGCCGCCCAGGGCGGAATGTGCGCCGCGCTGGCGAACGTGGAAGAGGACAACTGGGAATGGCACACCTTCGACACCGTCAAGGGCGGTGACTACCTGGTCGACCAGGACGCCGCCGAGGTGATGGCCAAGGAAGCCATCGACGCCGTCCTCGATCTCGAGAAGATGGGGCTGCCGTTCAACCGCACCCCCGAAGGCAAGATCGACCAGCGCCGCTTCGGCGGTCACACCCGGGACCACGGCAAGTCCGCAGTGCGCCGCTCCTGCTACGCCGCCGACCGCACCGGTCACATGATCCTCCAGACCCTGTACCAACAGTGCGTCAAGCACGGCGTGGAGTTCTACAACGAGTTCTACGTCCTCGATCTCCTCATGACCGAGGTCGACGGGGTCCAGCGTCCGGCGGGCGTCGTGTCCTACGAACTGGCCACCGGTGAGATCCACGTCTTCCAGGCCAAGTCGGTCGTCTTCGCCACCGGCGGTGTCGGCAAGGTCTTCAAGACCACCTCGAACGCACACACCCTGACCGGTGACGGCATGGCCGTGACTTACAACCGCGGAATTCCGCTGGAGGACATGGAGTTCTTCCAGTTCCACCCGACGGGCCTCGCCGGCCTAGGCATCCTGCTCTCCGAGGCGGCTCGTGGTGAGGGCGGCATCCTCCGCAACTCCGAGGGTGAGCGCTTCATGGAGCGCTACGCCCCCACGATCAAGGACCTCGCTCCGCGTGACATCGTGGCCCGCTCGATGGCCAACGAAGTGCGTGAGGGCCGCGGCTGCGGACCGAACAAGGACTACGTCCTGCTCGACCTCACCCACCTCGAGCCCTCGCACATCGACGAGAAGCTGCCGGACATCACCGAGTTCGCCCGCACCTACCTCGGTGTGGAGCCCTACACGGAGCCGGTGCCGGTCTTCCCGACCGCGCACTACGCGATGGGCGGCATCCCGACGAACATCGAAGCCGAAGTCCTCGCGGACAACGACACCGTCATCCCCGGCCTCTACGCCGCCGGTGAATGCGCCTGCGTGTCGGTGCACGGTTCGAACCGTCTGGGCACGAACTCGCTGCTCGACATCAACGTCTTCGGAAAGCGCGCCGGCATCGCCGCCGCGGAATACGCGAAGACCGCCGAGTCCGTCGAACTGCCCGAGAACCCGGCGAACGACGTCGTCGAGATGCTCGAGAAGATGCGCACCTCGGACGGCACCGAACGCATCGCAGCGATCCGCAAGGATCTGCAGGACATCATGGACGCCAACGTGCAGGTGTTCCGCACCGACGAGACTCTGCGTGAAGCACTCGACGAGATCGCCAAGCTGCGCGAGCGCTACAACAACGTGGGCATCCAGGACCGCGGCAAGCGCTACAACCTCGATCTGCTCGAGGCCGTCGAGCTCGGCTTCCTGCTCGAGCTCGCCGAGGTCATCTCCGTCGCCGCGATCCACCGCAAGGAATCGCGTGGAGGACACTTCCGCGAGGACTTCCCGGATCGTGACGACGAGAAATTCATGCACCACACGATGACCTACCTCGATCCCGAAGCGGAGACCGACGGCATCAAGGGCATGCGTCTTGAGACGAAGCCCGTCATCGTCACCCGTTACCAGCCGATGGAGCGTAAGTACTGATGAGCACCGATACCACCCCAGAGCCAGCGTCGAAGATCGACCTGCCGACACATGTGTCAGGCGAAGGCGGGTCCATCCCGTCCTTCGACTGCACCTTCCGGATCGCTCGCTTCGACCCCGAGGTCGATTCGGAGCCGCACTGGGAGGAATACAGCATCACGATGTACGGCACCGACCGTGTGCTGGATGCTCTCCACAAGATCAAGTGGGAGATCGACGGTTCGCTGTCCTTCCGCCGGTCCTGCGCCCACGGCGTCTGCGGTTCCGATGCGATGCGCATCAACGGCCGCAACCGCCTGGCCTGCAAGACTCTGCTCAAGGACCTCGACACGTCCAAGCCGATCACTGTCGAGGCGATCAAGGGCCTTCCGCTCGAGAAGGACATGATCGTCGACATGGAGCCCTTCTTCCAGTCGTACCGCGAGGTCATGCCGTTCCTCGTCACCTCGGGACACGAGCCCACACGTGAGCGTCTGCAGTCGGCCGAACAGCGTGCGGCTTTCGACGACACCACGAAGTGCATCCTCTGCGCTGCGTGCACCTCGTCGTGCCCCGTGTTCTGGACCGACGGCCAGTACTTCGGTCCTGCCGCGATCGTCAACGCGCACCGTTTCATCTTCGATTCGCGTGACGAAGGCGGAGACATGCGCCTCGAGGTCCTCAACGACAAGGAAGGCGTGTGGCGCTGCCGCACCACCTTCAACTGCACCGAGGCCTGCCCTCGTGGCATCGAGATCACCAAGGCCATCGCCGAGGTGAAGCAGGCGATCCTGCAGCGCGCGTTCTGATCGCGCCAGTCCGATCCCGACTGCAGCGGCCCCGCACCACACGGTGCGGGGCCGCTTTCGTGTGTCCCGCCTCGGTGGGTGTGGGGGTCGTCGCTTCGACCGTGCTCCAGCCGGATTTCGGTACACAATTCTCTCTAATGCACAGTGAGGAACCTGAGCAGTCCAAAAGAATCTGTACCAAAAGCTCACTCGAGCCGATGGGAGGGCACCCCTGCCGGTGGGGACGCCTCGGCGAGGGGGGGGTGCCGCCTCGGTGATTGCTCGTCCCAGTGAGGGAATCCTGAGGACGAGCTGCTTGCGGCGAAAGTAGAATGGTGCGCATGCGTTTCACCGGCTCGACTGCTTCCTCACTACGCGCCCTGCCCCTGAGCATCCTCGGCTTCGCCGCCGCACTGCTGATGGTCGCCGCGCAGCTCGTCCACTCCCCCGCCCCCGCACACGCGGTGCCGCAGCCGGCGGAGTCGACAGCACCGGCGTATGTCAGTCCAGAGGACCTCGGTGACGGTGCGAAGCCGCCGAAGCCGACGGGCACGTCCTGGCTTGTCGGCGACCTCGACTCCGGGGAGCTGCATGTGGCGAAGAATGTGGAGAAGCGGCACGCTCCGGCGTCGACGATCAAACTGCTCACGGCACTGGCGCTCGTCGACGAGTTCGACGACAAGAAGAAGAAAGTGACCGCCGAGTTCGAGGACATGGAAGTCGATGGGACGAAGGTCGGTCTCATGCAGACGAACAAGTACTCCATCGATCTGCTCTTCCACGCCATGCTCATGTCGAGCGCCAATGACGCTGCGAATGCTCTGGGCCGGGCAGCAGGCGGGCAGGACAAGGCCGTGAAGCTGATGAACGAGAAGGCCGCTGAGCTGGGCATGTCGAATACGCAGGCGAAGAACACCTCGGGACTCGATGCAAAGGGCCAGTACACGACCGCTGAGGATCTCATGAAGCTCGCGTGGGCGGTGTGCGAAGACGACTACCTGATGAAGGTCATCGGCACGGAGACGTTCAAATTCCCGGGCGGAAAGAACCCGCAGACGAAAGAGAAGTTCAAGGGCTACGAGATCCAGAACCATACGAAGATCGTCGGCCAGGTCGACGGCGGGCTGGGCCTGAAGAATGGGTTCACTCGGGCTGCGAAGGGCTCGTACGTGGCCGTGGCTGAGCGTGACGGGCACCGTGTGGTCGCGACGATGCTCGGCATCGACAACAACTCTCGCCAGGTGGCCGTGGACCTGCTCGATTGGGATTTCGCCCAGAAGGACCCGAAATCGCTGCAGACCGTGCCCGTCGGGGTTCAGGCCACCGCCGAGGCGGCCCCTACCGCCACTGGCAGCTCGAGTGATGCAGGGGGTGCCGAATCGGATTCGAGCGGAGCGACGGAATCCCGGAAGTCCGATGAGTCGGAGTCATCCATGGCGTCCCAGACCGTCGGTGCAGCACTGGACAATCCCCTGGCGCTCGTCGTCCTGGCCGGTGGGGTCGTGCTCTTCATCGCCACGGTGATCCTGTGGCTGCGGCTCCGGGCGCGGATGCAGGGCCGACGATAGGGGCATTCAGAGCCTCCTCGGCCAGAGGCCGGCAAAAACGATTTGCAGGTCCACCACGGCGAGAGGATCAACGGTAAGGTTCGGTGCCGCCTCGGCGAGATGGCCGGAGGTAAGGTCGGTCGACCTGAGCCTAGGGTTCTGACCTCAATTGGACAACGTCGACATAGACGCGTTACGCTTACAACTTGCGTTCGAAGTTGTCCGCATTCATCGAACTGATCGTTGCGTTGCTCCTGACGACAAGCTTTTGAAGTCGTAGGCCCCGATCATGGTTCGACTTTGCAGATGAATGTTCCGGACACTGTGTCTCTTCGAATCGCAGATCCCCATGGCGACCACCCAATCGCCGTATTGAGAACCTGAAGAATAGCGCGCGTCGTTGCCTGCTATTCACAACTGAAGAAAGGAGGGAACCATGTCTGAGTTCCCACAGTGGGTCCAACGCGGGCTCGCACACGCAGGAATGATCGATCCCCGGATCAGCCGTCAGGCTCCCGGTGAGATCACGATCGAAGATGCGACCGGCCGTGTTGTGCTGTTCACCGGCACCTCGCTGCGTGAGATCACGCCGATGGCCGCCGCCTGATACGAACCTCGGTCACCCTGATCTGCAGGGATCAGCACGGCCCAACCGGGTCGGCCTGGTCCTCACTGATTGAGTAGACGCCCACTTGCTGCCGGGTTTTACGCAGCAGGTGGGCGTCTGTCGTTCACCGCCATATCGAACCCGGCTTCAACTCACAAAGGCCGAAACCAACGACCCACCCGAGCGAGTGTGCTCGGATGGGCCGATTCCGCATCTGTGGCGCGAGGACTCAGAAGTCCCAGTCGTCGTCTTCGGTGTTCTCGGCCTTGCCGATAACGTAGGACGATCCCGAACCGGAGAAGAAGTCGTGGTTCTCATCGCTGCCGGGCGAGAGAGCCGCGAGGATGGCCGGGTTGACCTGCGTGACCTCCTTGGGGAACATCGCTTCGTAACCGAGGTTCATCAGCGCCTTGTTCGCGTTGTAGTGGAGGAACATCTTGCAGTCCTCGGACAGTCCCACCGAATCGTAGAGGTCGTGGGTGTAGGCGACCTCGTTCTCGTAGAGCTCGAACATGAGGTTCATCGTGTAGTCCTTGAGCTCCTGCTTGCGCTCCTCGGACTGCGACTCCAGACCCTTCTGGTACTTGTAGCCGATGTAGTAGCCGTGCACGGCCTCATCGCGGATGATCAGACGGATGAGGTCAGCGGTGTTCGTCAGTTTGGCGTGTGCCGACCAGTACATGGGCAGGTAGAAGCCGGAGTAGAAGAGGAAAGACTCGAGCAGCGTCGAGGCGACCTTGCGCTTGAGCGGATCGTCACCCCGGTAGTAGCTGAGGATGATATCCGCCTTGGACTGCAGGTACTTGTTCTCACGCGACCAGCGGAAGGCCTCGTCGATCTCCTTCGTCGAGCACAGGGTCGAGAAGATCGAAGAGTACGACTTCGCGTGCACGCTCTCCATGAACGCGATGTTCGTCAGCACCGCTTCTTCGTGCGGGGTGACCGCATCCGGGATGAGCGAGATCGCACCGACGGTGCCCTGGATCGTGTCGAGCAGGGTCAGACCGGTGAAGACGCGCATCGTCAGCGTCTTCTCATCGTCGGTCAGAGTCGCCCAGGACTGGATGTCGTTGCTCAGCGGGACCTTCTCCGGCAGCCAGAAGTTGCCGGTCAGCCGGTCCCAGACCTCGTCATCGATCGGATCGACGACGCGGTTCCAGTTGATGGCATCGACATGCGATGCCAGAGTCAGATTCTCCAACGCTTTCTCTCTTCCCAAAGTGCTGTTCGTCGTAAGTACGTGCTGTCTGCGCGGCAGACGAAAGTCATGTGTGCGGGCCCAGCCGGCGGCTTGAGGCCCGCACGAAGCCGGCGGACCGATTCACATCGGTCCGCCGATTCCATCATCAGAGCATGCAGGAGACGCAGCCATCGACTTCCGTGCCCTGCAGAGCGAGCTGCCGGAGCCGGATGTAGTAGATGGTCTTGATGCCCTTGCGCCAGGCGTAGATCTGCGCCTTGTTGATGTCACGAGTGGTGGCGGTGTCCATGAAGAACAGTGTCAGCGACAGCCCCTGGTCCACGTGCTTCGTGGCCTCGGCATACGTGTCGATGATCTTCTCGTAGCCGATCTCGTAGGCATCCTGGTAGTACTCGAGGTTGTCGTTGTCCATGAAGGGAGCCGGGTAGTACACGCGGCCGACCTTGCCCTCCTTGCGGATTTCGATCTTCGAGGCCACCGGGTGGATCGACGAGGTCGAGTTGTTGATGTACGAGATCGAACCGGTCGGCGGCACGGCCTGGAGGTTCTGGTTGTAGATGCCGTGCTCGGCCACTTGAGCCTTCAGCTCGCGCCAGTCGTCCTGGGTCGGGATGTGTACGCCTGCTTCGGAGAACAGCTCGGTCACACGAGCGGTGCGCGGTTGCCAGACCTCATCGGTGTACTTGTCGAAGTATTCGCCGGTGGCGTACTTCGACCGCTCGAAGCCGGCGAAGGTCTCTCCGCGCTCCTTGGCGATCTCCATCGACGCCCGCACACAGTGGTAGGCGACGGTGTAGAAGTACATGTTCGTGAAGTCCAGGCCCTCGTCGGAACCGTAGTAGATGTGCTCACGAGCGAGGTAGCCGTGGAGGTTCATCTGCCCCAGGCCGATGGCATGCGACATGTCGTTGCCGCGGGCGATTGAAGGCACGGACTGGATGTTCGAGGTCTCGGCGACCGCGGTGAGTCCGCGGATCGCGGTCTCGATGGTCTGCCCGAAGTTGCTCGAGTCCATCGTCAGAGCGATGTTGAGCGAACCGAGGTTGCAGGAGATGTCCTTGCCGACGACGTCATAGCCGAGATCGTCGTCGTACTTGCTGGGTTCGGAGACCTGGAGGATCTCCGAGCACAGGTTGGACATGATGATCTTGCCGTCGATCGGGTTCGCCTTGTTGACGGTGTCTTCGAACATCACGTACGGGTAGCCGGACTCGAACTGGATCTCGGCCAGAGTCTGGAAGAACTCGCGGGCGTTGATCTTCTTCTTCTTGATCGCCGCGTTGTCGACGAGCTCGGTGTACTTCTCGGTGACGTTGATGTCGGAGAAGGGCACACCGTAGACGCGCTCGACGTCATAGGGGCTGAAGAGGTACATGTCCTCGTTGCGCTTGGCCAGTTCGAAGGTGATGTCCGGAATCACGACGCCCAGAGACAGGGTCTTGATCCGGATCTTCTCGTCGGCGTTCTCGCGCTTGGTGTCGAGGAACTTGTAGATGTCGGGGTGGTGGGCGTGCAGGTACACGGCACCGGCACCCTGGCGGGCTCCGAGCTGGTTGGCGTAGGAGAACGAGTCCTCGAGCAGCTTCATGACGGGGATGACACCCGAAGACTGGTTCTCGATCTTCTTGATCGGTGCACCGGACTCGCGGACGTTCGTCAGAGCGAAGGCCACACCGCCGCCGCGCTTGGACAGCTGCAGAGCGGAGTTGATGGACCGGCCGATCGACTCCATATTGTCTTCGATGCGCAGCAGGAAGCAGGAGACGAGCTCGCCGCGCTGCTTCTTGCCGGCGTTGAGGAACGTCGGGGTGGCCGGCTGGAAACGACCGGCGATGATCTCGTCGACGAGCCGGGTGGCCAGGGTCTCGTCTCCGCGGGCCAGGAAGAGAGCGACCATGACGACGCGGTCCTCGAAGCGTTCGAGGTAGCGCTTTCCGTCGAAGGTCTTCAGCGTGTAGGAGGTGTAGAACTTGAACGCGCCGAGGAAGGTCTGGAAGCGGAACTTCTGATCGTAGGCGCGCGCCGAGAGCTGCTCGATGAAGTCGAACGAGTACTGCTCCAGGACCTCGGGCTCGTAGTAGTCCTTCTCGACGAGGTAGTCGAGCTTCTCCTTGAGGTTGTGGAAGAAGACGGTGTTGTTGTTCACGTGCTGCAGGAAGTACTGCCGGGCAGCCTGCTTGTCACGCTCGAACTGGATCCTGCCGTCCTCGTCGTACAGGTTCAGCATCGCGTTGAGCGCGTGGTAATCCAGATCCGTCTCTTCGCGGATGATGTCCTCTACATTGCGGTCTTCAGCGAGCTCGCGCACAGTTTGTCCAATCCTAGGTTGACAGCGTCGACATCTTCCTGAGTGCCCAGGAGTTCGACTCGATACATGAGGGGTACTTGACACTTTGCCGCGACCTTGAGGGCCGCGCGGCAGTAGTCCTTGCCGAAGTTCGTGTTTCCGGCGCCGATGACACCGACGAGATGGCGCCGGTTCTCTTCGACATTGAGGAACTTGATGACTTGTTTGGGAACAGCCCCGCGATTGCGACCGGCCCCATAGGTGGGGGTGACGAGAACGAATGGCTCATCCACTCGCAGCGTCGGCTCCTTGGTCAACGTCGGCAACCGCACTGCCGGGTGCTGCAGCTTCGCGACGAAGCGGTGCGTGTACTCGGAGTTGGCGGAGAAGTAGACCAGCAGCATTGTCAGGCCACGACGGACGCAGACTGTTCGCCGGTCAGGGTCGCGATCTTGTCCGGACGGAAGCCTGACCAGTGATCGTTGTCGGTGACGACGACGGGAGCCTGCATGTAGCCCATGGCCTTGACGACGTCGAGGGCGTTCTCGTCGACGCTGAGATCCACCGACTTGTACTTCAGGCCCTTAGCGTCGAGAGCACGGTAGGTGGCGTTGCACTGGACGCAAGCTGGCTTGGTGTACACGGTGATCATGACGACTCCTTCATTCTGCTGTGCAGTTCGGCATTCTGATGGCTGTGACCGTGTCCCGTCAACTGCTCGATCATGATGAATATCACGAGGCGCAGGCTCAGGGGTGACCACTAGATGTTGTGTTCGGGTTAGACCTTACCCCTATATCCAGTGTTACACCAGTGTCATTTGCAGGTTCCACACCCTGTGTCGTCACCGTCCACAATCGTCCACAGGCTGTGAACGACACTCGTGTAGTTCGATCACCTGCGCGGACGCTGGGATCGGCGGCTTCGGGACCGATTTCCGACCCTTTTTCCACCTCCGTTTTCCACCGCTTTCCACAGGAAAAAATTTTGCCTGTGGGCATGTCGCAGAGTCCGCGACCGACGATTCCGAACTCCTTCGTGCGGCACCGATCACGTCGGCGCGGAGGCGACCATCACAGCACCTCCTCACATCCGTCCGTCGGTTCCATCGACGCTACAGCCCGGTCCTGACACGAGGTGGCCGCGCCGTGAATGGCAGGTGGCGGACGGACGCCGCTCGGATATCGCTGCGAATTGTGTGTCAGCACTGCAACGTTCTCGGCTGTTGCGTGTCAGTGCCAGCCAATATGCTGGAGACCACAGAAACGCATCAGACGGCGTGGCTGAACGACCACAGCGGCATCGAGACACCAGTGACACCGAGAGACTGAGGGACCATGACGGCAACGGCACCGGCGAACACGCAGGAGATCGCGCACGCACAGACGATCCTCAAGGCTCTGGAGTCCTACCTCGACCATTTCGTCGTCGGGCAGCAGCGGCTGCGCGAATCCCTGCTCATCGGACTTCTCTCCAGTGGCCACCTGCTGTTGGAGAGCGTGCCGGGGCTGGCGAAGACCACGGCGGCCGCGGCTCTGGCCAATGCCGTGGACGGAAAGTTCTCCCGCATCCAGTGCACCCCCGATCTGCTGCCGGCCGACATCATCGGCTCGCAGATCTACAACGCACACGAGGGGTCGTTCAACACCGTGCTCGGTCCCGTGCATGCGAACATCGTCCTCCTCGATGAGATCAACCGGTCGTCGGCGAAGACCCAGTCGGCGATGCTCGAGGCCATGCAGGAGAAGCAGACGACGATCGGCGGCAAACGCTTCGAACTCCCCCGCCCCTTCCTCGTCATGGCCACGCAGAACCCGATCGAGCAGGAGGGCACCTACCAGCTGCCCGAAGCCCAGCTCGACCGGTTCATGATCAAGGACCTGCTCACCCACCCGAACCCCGGCGAAGAGGTCGAGATCCTCTCCCGCCTCGACTCCGGGGTCTTCGACAAGGACTCGGTGCCCGATCCGGCCTGCTCGCTCGACGATGTCGTGACCATGCAGAGCTACGCCCGCACCGTCTACATCGACCCGGCCATCACCCGCTATCTCGTCGAACTCGTCCACGCCACCCGCAATACGACGAAGTACCTCGGCCGATTCGCCCCGTTCATCGAATACGGAGCCAGCCCACGTGCCTCCATCGCGTTCACGAACGCCGGCCGGGCGCTGGCGATGATCCGCGGCCGCAACTACGTCATCCCCGAAGACATCAAAGACCTCGCTCACCGAGTGCTGGCCCACCGCATCCAACTCAACTTCGAAGCCGCCGCCGAGAACATCACGAGCGCCCAGATCGTCGATGCCCTCCTCATGGCAGTGCCCACTCCCTGATCGGCTGCCGCGATGACTGTCCTGCTCAACCGAATCAAGGCGCGGATGACCATCCACGCCCATCGGCGGACCCGGCGCCTCCTCGACGGCGACTACTCCTCGGTCTTCCACGGCCACAGCCTCGACTTCGACGATCTGCGCGACTACATCCCCGGTGACGAGATCCGCGACATCGACTGGAAAGCCACCGCCAGGCACACAGAACCCCTGGTCAAACGCTACGTCGCCCACCGGCGGCACATCCTCGGCCTCGTCGTCGACACCTCCCGGAACTTCGACGCCGTCACCTCCGCCGGAGCCGACAAACGCCACCTGGCCATCCTCATGGCCGGGATGGTCGGCTACCTCGCCGTCCGCCACGCCGACGACGTCATGCTCATCCACGGAAACGCCGGACACACCACCGCTTCCCCGCGGAAGGGCAGCGAGGCCCACCTCGAGCACCTCCTGCAGCAGATCCTCGCCGAGACCGGCACCGACTCCCCCGGGTCGATCAACACCCAGCTGCAGTGGATCACCAGCCATATCAACCATCGGATGCTGCTGGTCGTCATCTCCGATCAGGCCCCGCTCGGACCTGAGGCCGAAGCGACGATCCGTCGGCTGCGCGCCCAACATGAGGTCCTGTGGATCACGATCACCGACGCGGACCTCGCAGGACTGCCGTCCGCCTCGGCGCCGTTCGACGTCGCCCGACCCGACCATGGACTGCCGACCTCGGTGATGACGAAACCCGAGGTCCGACAGGAATTCGCCCTCGCCGAGGCGGCCCGCCGTCAGCAGCGCATCGACCTTCTCGCCAAGCTGGGCATCGCCCACATCGAAATCGACCATCCGAAGTCGGCCCTCGGCCGACTGCACACTCTTCTGCTGAGGCACCGCCGTGGGCCCCGCTGAGCTCATCGGGCCCCTGGAGGTCTCCCCGGCGTGGTACGTGGCGGCCTGCTTCGTGCTGCTGCTGGCATGCGGAAACCTCTTCGCCCCGCTCTTCCGTGCCGCCGCCGGAGTCACCGCGGCGGACGGACCGCGCATCCCGATTCCCGTGCGCAGCACCTATCTCTCCCGCATCAGCGCCGTGGAGACGGGTCTGACCGCAGAATCGGCGGACGTGCGCGAATCGGCACAGCAGCTGGCGACGATCGTGCGCGAATTCGCGCATGACGCGTGGGGCGTCAAAGCCGAGCACCTGACCTACCGCGATGCGGCAGTCGCCGGTCTCGACGACCTCGCGCAGTGCCTGCTCGGCCTCTACGAGGCGGAGTTCGCCGAAGCCGAACCGCCCGGTCTGCAGCCGCAGATCGCCGAGGCCCGGAAGTTGGTGGCGCGATGGTCCTGATGTTCTGGTGGCTGGCGCTCATCCTGCTGGCCCTCGCCGCAGCCGCAGTCTTCTGGTTCCGCCGTCCGAAGACGACGGAGTCCTCTTTGGCCGTCGCCCACAGCGGGCGGATGACGAGCCTGCCGAGTTTCCGCAGGGCCATGCGCAGACGGCTGGTGACGACGGTCGCCCTCCTCGGAGTCATCGTCCTCACCGGGCTGTCCGCATTGGCGGGAATCGCGCGTCCGGCCTGGGTGGAGACGGTCAACCCGGAGCGGAAGATGCGCGATGTCATGCTCTGCCTCGACGTGTCCGGGTCGATGCTCGGCTACGACGCCGATCTGCTCGAGTCCTACCAGGAGCTCGTCGACCGCTTCGACGGCGAACGCATCGGCCTGACCGTCTTCAATGCCACCGCGGTCTCCGCATTCCCGCTCACAGACGACTACGACATGGTCCAGAACTACCTCGCTGAAGCCGAGGAGGGATTCCGCACCTGGGGTGCAGAGGGCACCGACTACTCGTGGTCGACCTCTCCGCCGAACATCGGCGGCTCCTCACTCATCGGCGACGGGCTCGTCAGCTGCGTCGACAACTTCGACCGGCAGGACGAGGACCGGTCCCGGTCGATCATCTTCGCCACGGACAATATGCTCGCCGGTGAGCCGCTCTTCGAGCTCAACGAAGCCGCCGATATCGCCGTCGACGCAAAAGTCCGCGTGTACAGCCTCTCCCCTCCCTCGGTGCTGACGACCACTCAGACGAAGGAGCTGCGGTCCGTGTCCGACCGTACCGGCGGCGAACAGTTCGACATGGGTTCGGCCTCGACGATCGACCGCATCGTCGAGGAGATCCAGAGCCAGGAAGCGGCGAACACCCCCGGCCGTTCGTACACCATCGTCCACGACATGCCGGTGGTTCCGCTCGCACTCGCCGTCTTCGGCCTCGCCGGAGTGTTCGTGCTGGCGTGGAGGACGAAATCATGATCTTCGATCCCGTCTTCACCTGGTTCGGTTGGGGCTTCATCGTCCTCGCCCTGCTCACCGTGTGCATCATCCCCGCCATCCGCGGCGACGGAGCACGCTGGAAATGGTTTGCCCGCATGGGCGTCGTCGCCGTGCTCGCCGTCGCACTGGCGCGCCCCGGGATCCCCATCAAATCCTCGACCGAGGAGTACGAGGCACGTGCCGATGTGTACTTCGTCGTCGACGTCACGACGTCGATGGCCGCCGAGGACTTCGACGGGGACGACACCCGCCTCGAGGGGGTCAAGAAGGACATGCTCGAACTCGCCGACGCCTTCCCCGGCACCCGGCTGAGCATCATCACCTTCGCTTCGACCGCAGCCACTGTGATGCCGCTGACGACCGATCACGCCGCCTTCGCCTCCGCCGTCGACGTCCTCGCACCCGAATCTTCCATGAATTCCAGAGGCTCATCGATCACCGAGGCCGGTGAGGAGCTCGATAAGCGGATGACGTCGAACGATGGGGACCGCCCGGAGAACAAGAACGTCGTGTTCTACTTCGGCGACGGTGAGCAGACCGTATCGGAGTCCCCGGAGTCGTGGTCGCCCTTCGCCTCCCGCATCGACAGCGGCGCCGTCTTCGGATACGGCACCGATCAAGGCGGAAAGATGCGCGACAGCCAGCCTTTCGGCTACGGGTCCGGTGTCGGTGACCCCGGCAATGCGCCCGGCATCGGCGACCCCGATGACCCTGATGACGATCAGGCACCGCCCGAGTACATCCAGGACCGCAACGGCAATCCGGGGATCTCGAAGATCGACGAGGGCAACCTGCGCCAGATCGCCTCGGACCTCGGCGTCGACTACCACCACCGCGACGGAAACGGCGCGATCTCCAGCGTCTACACCGCCCCGAAATACGATCAGGCCCTGGTGAAGAAGGACGGCCGGGTCACCGTCGACGAATACTATTGGGTCCCGCTCATCCTCGTCTTCGCGTGGATCGCCGCGGAGCTCGTCTTCGGAGTCCGCGAATACCTTCGCCTCAAAGCGATCACCCCCAAGCGCCCTCGCCGAGGCGGCCCACCCGGTCCCGGAGGTCCGCTTGGTCCCGGAGGCCCACCCGGTCCCAGCAGATCGGTTCCCTATCAGCCGGTGCCCCACCGGGGAGGTCCGCGATGAACCGCGTGAAGAATCTGTGGTCACGGCTGCGTCGGATCACGAAGATCAACCTCATCCTCGGCACGATATTCGCCCTGATCTTCGGCTATATCGCCATGGCCACATATTTCGGAACAGCCTCGCAGGTCAGATACACCTCGAACGACTTCCCCGGTGCCAAGAAGGCGGCGACGGCGTTCCTTCGGGTCAGCCCGTTCCAACGCCATATCGGCTACTTCAACCGCGGCACCGCCGAGGCGGCCGTCGGCGACTACGACGCTGCCCAGACCGATCTCGAAGCTGCTCTGGAGATCGCTCCGACCTCGGCCGAATGTGCTGTGCGGATCAACCTGTCCTTTGTCTATGAGAAGCAGGCAGATCAGATCGCCTCCCAGGACCCCGACCAGTCGCAAGAACTCTACGACCGTTCGCTGAAGACCCTCGAAGATGCGCCCGAGGAATGCCAGCCGAAGAAGAGCGAAGAGAAGCAGAAGAGCAGCCAGGCGAAAGAACGCGTCGAGGACAAGAAGCAGGGTGAGAAAGCCAAGGACGAGGGAACCGACGACAGCGAGTCCGAGGACGAGGACTCGAGGGAAAAGGACTCCGGAGACGAGAAATCCTCCGGAGATGAGGGCCAGGACCCCGGGGAAGATGAGGAGAAACCGGAGGATTCCTCAGGCAAGTCCGAACGTGAGAAGAAGCGTGACGAGCTGGAGAAGCGCCGCGAGGACTCCGAACGACAGCAGCAACAGCAGGGTCCCGGCGGCGACGGAGGACGGTCGACCCCGGAGAAACCCTGGTGATCCTCGTCGACGAGGCCTGACCCCTCCGGGGCCTGGTGGCAGCGCTGATCCGCTGTGACATCATGAGTCCATGAACGCCTCCGACCCCGCTGCTTCAGATTCTGCGTCCACCACCGCGCCCGGGACTTCGTCCTCGAGCACATCCGGCTCCACCGCTTCGGCGCCCGCACCCGCTGCACCGTCACCGCGACTGCGGGCCGCTCTGGAGACCTTCCCGCCCTATATTCCGGGCAAACCTCCCCGCCGGGTCGAGGGCCTAGAGTCGTTCAAACTCTCCTCGAACGAGAACTTCCTGCCTCCCCTGCCGGCCGTCCTCGAGACCATGGTCGCTCACGCGACGAACCCCGCGCTCTACCCCGACGACGCGGCACTGGCGCTGCGTCAGGGACTGGCCGACCGCCTCGGTGTCGGACTGGATCAGCTCGTCGTCACCACCGGTGCCAGCGAACTGCTCGTCGCGCTGACCCAGATCACTTCGGACGCCACCACCGAGGCGATCTATCCGTGGCCATCGTTCGAGATGTATCCGCAGACCACCGGGCTCGTCGGGTCCACCCGCCGCGAAGTGCCGCTGACGGCCGAGGGTCGACACGACCTCGACGCGATGGCTGCGGCGATCACCGAAGACACGCGTCTCATCATCCTGTGCTCACCGAACAACCCGACCGGCCCGGTGCTGCGCGACGACGAGGTCCGCACCTTCCTCGATACGGTGCCTGACCACGTCCTCGTCGCCCTCGACGAAGCGTACTGGGAGTTCGCCACCGATCCCGGGCGAGCCGATGGACTCGGTCTTGTCCGCGACTATCCGAATCTCGTTCTGCTCCGCACCTTCTCCAAGGCACACGGACTCGCCGGGCTGCGTGTCGGCTACGCCGTCGCCCATCCGCCGGTCGTCGAGGGGCTGCTCAAGGCCGTCATCCCCTTCGGCGTCACCGACCTCAGCCAGGCAGCCGCCCTCGAATCCCTCAACCATTGGGACGAAGTGCTCGAGCGGGCCGGCGAGATCGCACAGACCCGCGATGCCTTCGCAGCTGCACTGCGCGAACAGGGCTGGGATGTGCCCGAAGCACAGGCGAACTATGTCTGGCTGCCACTGGGTGAGAAATCTGATGCCTTCGAAGAGGCCTGCGTCGAACAGGCCGTGGCCGTGCGCAACCTCGGTGCCGGTGTGCGCATCAGCATCGGCGAAGACGAAGCCCTCGCCCGGGTGCTGGAGATCTCCGAACGCTTCCACATCGAACACTTCGAGGACTGATCGGAGAGCACCGCCGCGGTGAATACCGCCGCGGTGAATACCGTGCCGAACGATCGGTGAGGGGTGCGCCTAGAGTTCAGCAAGCTCGAGTGCCAACGACACCGCCTGCAGCGTCTCGGCACGGGAGAGGTCGCGACCGAGCAGCTTCTCGATCTTCGCCAACCGCGCCCGCACCGTATGCCGGTGGACTCCCAACTCGGCTGCAATGCGCTCACGTGCCCCGGACGCGGCGATGAAGGCCCGGAGAGTCTCCAACAGCTCCTGACCGCCGCGTGCCCGAAAGAGTTCGCCGAGAACTCGGTCGACGAACCGGTCGGCTGCCTCCTCATCGACCGCCGACAGCAGCGCCCTGACCTCGGAAGCCTCGGACTCGTGCTGGGTCCGCCACAGCATCCACGTGTGATGGAGCTGACCCAACGGCAGCCTCTTCTCCGCAAGCACGTCCAAGCCGGTGACCTCGGCGGCCCTCGTCACCAGCTCATCGAGTCCGCGTTCCTGTGCTCCGACCACCCCGAGCAGCGAACCGGTGCGGGTGAGCAGGCTCCGACCGACGATATCGGCGATGAGTCGTTCGGCGGAGTCCCCGCGGACACCGCCGAAGATGCGCATCCCCACCGTCGCCACCGGGGCCAACCCCGTCACCCTGGTCCACTCCCCATGTGCTTCATCGTCGCTGAGATCGGCGTCGAAGAGCAGCGCACGGCCGGAGGGAACGGGCAGATCCGCCAACGACATCGCCAACAGCGCCGAGGCGGTCGACAGCAGCAGGGCACGCGTCTTCGGAGAGCCGACCGCCTCGGCGGGGGTGAGGATCCACCCGAGCGGATGATCACTCCCGATCGGAACGGCCTCGACGATCCGGGAACCGGTGCGGATCAGGCGAGGCCCTGCCGTCGGCTTCAATGACTCCTCGATGAGTGCCGAACGCACGTCCTCCTCGGCGTCGTCCCCGCTCAACGCCCTGCCGGTCGGCGAGACGAACCGGACCGGAGCCTCCAGCGTCTCTGCCAGGTCGGCCACCAGCGCCGCTGGCCCCTCCCCGGCCAATGCGGTTGCGAAACGGCGGGCGGCGCTGCTCGCCCGGGTCAGCTCCCGGTTGGTCTCGGCCTCACGCATCCGGGTGAAGGCATCGACGACGGCGACGAACGGAACCGGCTCGGGCACGCCGAACAGCGCCAGCCCCGCTTCCTGCGCGGCGGAGACGAGCTTCGGCGGAACCTGCTGCCACGGCAGGTCGGAGCCCAGCCCGATGCCGAGCGCATGCACGCCGACAGTCTTGAGGCGGCGCACATAGTCACCGACCGTGTCCCCGCCGAGATCCTGACCGACCCCGATCGTCAGCAGCACCTCACCACCGGCAAGCCATTCGTCGACCTCCGGCAGCTCCGAGGAGTGCACGATAGTGACATTCTGCTCTGCTGCGGTGGGTGAATCGACGATGATCTCGAGCGCGAGTTCTGCGCGTGTCCAGATCTGTTCCAAAGTGACCATGCACTCGATTCTATCCGCGATGTATAGCCATGGTTTCAAATGCTCCGTTTTGGATATCGGTGTTGTGTGACCCACGTCCTAGGCTGAGGGAATCACCTCCGGCCCATTCGGGTCGGGTCAGCCGCTACGACGAAGGAGAAAGCCAGTGACGTCTCAGCCGCTCGGCCCAGCCGACTACAGCAAGACACCCCGCTACGCAGGACCCCCGACGTTCGGACTGCTGCCGCGCATCGACGAGGTCGAAGCCGAGCGCCCCGGCGAGAAGATCGACGTCAAAGTCATCGGCATCCCCTTCGACGCCGGCGTCAGCTACCGTCCCGGCGCCCGTTTCGGACCGGCTCACATCCGCCAGTCCTCGAAGTTGCTGCGTCCCTACAACCAGGCCACGAACGTCCACCCGTTCACCTGGCAGCAGGTCGCCGACTGCGGTGACCTCGGCGTCAACCCCTTCGACATCGAAGAGGCCATCACCACCGTCGAAGCCAACGCCGACGCCATGCGCGCCGATGGGGCCAAGCTGCTCACCCTCGGCGGGGATCACACCCTGGCCCTGCCGAACCTGCGCTCCCTGCACAAGACGCACGGCAAGATCGCCGTCCTCCACTTCGATGCGCACCTGGACACGTGGGACACCTACTTCGGTGCGCCCTACACCCACGGCACTCCCTTCCGCCGCGCCAGCGAAGAGGGCCTCATCGACATGACTGCCTCGATGCACATCGGCATCCGCGGTCCCCTCTACGGGAAGAAGGACCTCGAGGACGATGAGGTGCTCGGCTTCCAGATCATCCGCAGCGACGAATACCAGTTCACCTCCGTCCAGGACGTCGTCGCCCGGATGCGCAAGCGACTGGGCGATGCTCCGGTCTATCTGTCCGTCGACATCGACGTCCTCGATCCGGCGGCCGCACCCGGCACCGGCACCCCCGAGGCCGGCGGAATGACCAGCCGTGAGCTGCTCAACTCGATCCGCGGACTCCAGGGACTCAATGTCGTCGGAGCCGAGATCGTCGAGGTCGCCCCCGCCTACGACCATGCCGAAGTCACCGGACTCGCCGCCGCCCATGTCGGCTACGAGGTCCTGTCCCTCTGGGCGGCGGAGAACAACGGAGTCACTGCTCCCTCCGGTCCGTCCGGCACCGCCCTCGGAGTCTGACCATGAGCACTGAGAACACCGTCCGCAACGGCGGTCGTGCCGTGGTGGCCACCCTGGCCGCCCACGGTGTCGACACGATCTTCGGCATCCCCGGCACCCATAATCTCGAGTTCTACCGGCATCTGCCGGAGTTCGGGATCCGCGCCGTGACTCCCCGCCACGAGCAGGGAGCAGGCTACGGTGCCGACGGGTACTTCCTCGTCTCCGGCAGACCCGGGGTCGTCATCACGACCTCGGGGCCGGGGCTGACGAACGTCATCACCGCCGCCGCGACCGCCTATGCCGAGTCCCGACCGATGCTCATCCTCTCCCCCGGTGTGCCCACCGGGTTCGAGCGCGCCGACGTCGGCATGCTGCACGAGACGAAGGACTCCTCCGGTGCGGTGGGCCACCTCCTCGTGTCCTCCCAGCGCACCCGCACTGCCGAAGGTGCTGCGCAGGCGGTCGCCGAGGCGTTCGCCATGTTCGACTCGGCCCGTCCCGGACCCGTGCACATCGAGGTTCCCCTCGACGTGCTTGAAGGCGCGTGGAACGGCAGCGTTCCGGTCCCGTTCGCGGGTCGCCGTCCCGGACTCGATGACCATGTGGTGTCTCGTGCCGCCGAGGCGATCCGTGCGGCGAAGCGTCCGCTGGTCATCGCCGGCGGCGGTGCCAGGGGCGCCCACGCCGAGGTGGCCCGTCTCATCGAGGCTCTCGACGCTCCCCTGGCGACGACGGCCAACGGCAAGGGCATCGTGTCCGAGACGCATCCGCTCTCACTCGGATCGAATGTGCGCTTCCCCAGCGTGCAGGCCGAATCCGCGGCGGTCGATGTGCTCATCGTGCTCGGCTCAGAATTGGCCGATTCCGACCTGTGGGGCGGAGTCATCGGTGCGCAGACGAGCATCGGTGTGCGTGATGAGTCTGCCGGGCAGACCGTCATCCGCTGCGATATCGACCCCGACCAGCTCAACAAGAACTTGCCCGGGGACATCCTCGCCTGCGCGGACACCGGCGAGTTCCTCACCGCGCTGATGAGCGCGCTCGGAATCGGAGACGACGGTGCCGCCTCGGCGAGTGATGACGGGACGGATTCGTCCGAACGACACGGATCGGCCGCCTCGGCGAAGGAGCCCGGGGCCGCTCGGGTCGCCCGGATCCGGGAGAGCTGGGCCACCGATTTCGACTTCGACGCGATCGGCGCCCGGGTCACCCGGCTCGTCGAAGAGGGAGCGGGATCGAACGTCGTCATCTCCGGTGACTCCTCGCAGGTCACCTACGACGGCACGGTGCACGCGCTGACGGCGAGCACACCCGATCAGCTGCTCTACATGCCGGGATTCGCCACCCTGGGCTACGGCATTCCCGCTGCCCTCGGAGCGAAGGTCGCCGATCCTGGCCGACCGGTCGTGTGCATCCTCGGCGATGGTGCGGCCATGTTCTCCATCCAGGAGCTCATGACCGCGGCCGAGCTGGGACTGGGCATCCCCTTCGTCGTCGTCGACAACGGCGGATATGCGGAGATCGAGGGTCAGATGGTCGACCGCGACATCGAACCGTTCGCTGTCAGGCTCGCCCGTCCGGACTTCGCGAAACTCGGCGAATCCATGGGCGGGGCCGGGGTGACGATCCCCGAGGCGGACATCGATTCCGCTCTGCCGCAGGCCATCGCCGAGGCACTCGATCGCACCGTGCCCACCGCCATCCACATCACCGTCGGTCACTGAGCCGATCCAACAGAAAGGGCCGCTGTGGACTCTTTGGTAGTCATCATCTATCTCGCCGCCATGGTGGGATTCGGAGTCTGGGGCCGCTTCAAGGCCCATAACCAGGAGGACTTCCTGGTCGCGGGGCGCCGGCTCGGCGGACTGCTGTACACCGGCACGATGTCGGCCGTCGTCCTCGGCGGCGCGTCGACGATCGGCGGAGTCGGCCTCGGCTACACGGCCGGGCTGTCGGGAATGTGGCTCGTGTTCGCGATCGGCTTGGGCATCATCGCACTCTCGCTGTTCTTCGCCCCGAAGATTCAGAAGCTCGAGATCTACACAGTCTCGCAGATGCTCGAACTCCGCTACGGCAAGGGTTCCCGCTTCGTCTCCGGAGCGATCATGACCGCCTACGGTCTGATGATCTCGACGACGTCGACGGTCGCCTATGCCACGGTCTTCCATACCCTGTTCGATCTCAACAAAGTGTGGTCGGTGCTCATCGGCGGCGGCATCGTCATCCTCTATTCGATGCTCGGAGGCATGTGGTCGATCACGCTGACGGACTTCGTGCAGTTCTTCATCCAGACGATCGGCATCTTCCTCATCATGCTGCCGCTCGTGCTCTCGAAGTCCGGAGGCATCGGCCAGCTGTTCTCCTCGCTGCCCGAATCGCACACCTCCCCGGTGGGCATCGGCTGGGAGGCGATCCTCGGCTACATCCTCATCTACACCCTCGGTCTGCTCATCGGCCAGGACATCTGGCAGCGCGTGTTCACCGCCCGCAGCCCGGGTGTGGCCAGGTGGGGCGGCTTCTCCGCCGGCGTCTACTGCCTGCTCTACGCGGTCGCCGGTGCGCTCATCGGCATGGCGGCGACGAAGATCGTGCCCGGCATCGAGGTCCAGGACGATGTGTTCGTCGCCGTCGTCGATGCCTCGATGTCTCCGGTCCTCGCCGGAATCGTGCTCGCTGCGGCTCTGGCCGCGATGATGTCGACGGCCTCGGGTTCGCTCATGGCCGCCTCGACCGTCTGCCGCCAGGACATCGTCGAACCGTTCCTCGCCCGCAAGGACATCGTGCCTGACGGAGGCGGGGCCGCCTCGGCGAGTGATTCCGACGTTTCCGGCTCGGACTCCAGATCGGGTTCGGGTGCGAAGTCGACGCTCGTGCGATCACTGGTCCGCGAGACCGGTGACGAGGTGCGCGACTCGCGCATCTACCTGATCGTGCTCGGCGTCGTGACTTTGGCGCTCGCGATGATCATGCCCAGTGTCGTCGAGGCTCTCACCGTGGCCTACAACCTGTTGGTGGCCGGTCTGTTCATTCCGATCCTCGGTGGTCTCGTGTTCAAGCGCGGAACGATCGTCGGTGTGATGGCCGGCATGATCCTCGGTGCCGTGACAACCGTGGTGGTCATGATCGTCGTGGACATCTACGCCAACGAGGCCATCTACTTGGGCCTCATCGCCTCACTGGTCGGCTACCTCGTCGGATCCTTCGCGTCGAAGCCGACCTCGCCCGAGGTCATGGCCGCATGGAAGGAACGCATCACCCGCTAATTGCTACC